>JBILEY010000260.1:0-7432 GCA_044351865.1 Planctomycetota bacterium
GGCCCGCAGCTGCCGAAGCCAGCGGCGGCGACGACGAGTCCGACCTCGAGATCGGCCGTGCGTTGGAGCAGCGTCGCGGCGGCCGTGGCGGCGCCGAGGTCGAGGGCGAGCACGCGCGTCTGTACGCCGTGCGATCGGGCGAGTTCGTCGCCGAGCGCCGTCAGCTCTGCGGTCCGCCGCGCCACCAGGACGACGTGCAGCCCGCGCGCCGCGAGCTCGCGGGCGAACGCGGCCCCGATGCCGGCGGAAGCGCCCGTCACCACGGCCCAGGGACCGAACCGACTGCCGAACTGCGAAGTCATGCGCAGGGATTCGACGGTCGCAACTTGCAAGATGCAAGTTGTTGTCGGATCGTGCGCGCATGGCCAATCGACCCGCGGACCGGCGCTCCGTGTGCCCGATCGCGTGCACGCTCGACCTGATCGGCGACCGCTGGACCTTGCTGGTGCTGCGTGACCTCTGGGCCGGCAAGACCCGCTTCTCGGAGTTCCTCGAGTCGCCCGAGGGCATCGCCACCAACATCCTCGCCGCGCGGTTCGAGATGCTGGTGGCGAGCGGCCTCGTCGCGCGCGAGCCGGAGGAAGGTCGGGCCCGCACCTACGCGTTGACCGACAAGGGCAAGAGCCTGCGGCCCGTGCTGGCCGCCATGCGCGATTGGGGGCTCGCCCACATTCCCGGCACCGAAGCGCGCATCAAGCCGCGCTCGGGCGCCTGAGGTCTCTCTCGCCAAAGCGGCTAGTGATCGCCGATCACGCCGTGCCCGCCGTTGGTGAAGACGAGGCCGAGCACGTTCGAGTGGTCGATGGCGGCCGCCTGGTTGAAGAAGTCGAGGCCCGCGAGGGCGGGCGCCCCCGGCACCACCCAGGTCCACGTCGCGTAGCCGGCCCAGTTGAACAGCGGGACGAGCACGTCGGCACTGACCAGCAGGCTGCAGCCCGGCGCACCGAGCGCGTCGAGCGCGAACGGCAACGGCACGCCGACCCAGTTCGTGTTCGACAGGCCGAGGCACATCAGGGTCGAGTGGTCCGGCGGCAGGTTGTAGAGGAACACCGAGAACGGCTGGCCGAGCACCGGCCGGTCACCGTTCGCGGTGAGCCAAGGCGTGCCGGCCCAGCCGGCGCAACCGGTCCCGAACGTGCCGTACGTCGCCAGCGCGGCCGACGCGCCGGTGAACTCCCACGTGTCGGCGACGCGCCCACCCCGCAGCACGAGGCGCGCCCGCCCGGCGTCGTAGGCCGCCGCCACGTAGTCGCGCGCGCTCGGCATGCCCGCCGGCGCGACCAGCTGCCAGTCGGAACCGTCGTACTCCCAGGTGTCGTTCGCCGGTCCGGAGTCGAGGCCACCACCGAACAGCACCGTGCGACCACGCGCCGTGTCGTGCGCCATCGCCGCGGCATAGCGCGCGGTCGGCATGTGCGCCGGATAACGGCGGATCCAGTCGAGGCCGTCCCACTCCCAGGTGGCGTTCTGCTTCTGGTAGAGGGTCGACAAGCCGCCGAACAACACGCTGACGCCGCGTTGCGCATCGTGCGCGAGGTTGCCGCTGCGCGCGGCCGTCGGCCGGTGGGCCGGGGTGCGCTCGACCCAGTCGACGCCATCCCATTCCCAGGTGTCGTCGAACGTCGGCATCATGTAGCCACCGAGGCCACCGCCGAACAACACCACGCGCTGCCGTGTGGAGTCGTAGGCCATCGCCGCGCCACCGCGTGGACTCGGGGCGTGCAGCGGTTGCCGCAGCGCCCAGGTGCACCCGTCCCATTCCCAGGTTTCGTTCGACTCGTTGGCGCCGCCGCCGAACTGGCCGAAGCCGCCGAACAGCACCACGCGCTGCCGTGCCGCGTCGTACGCCATGCCCACCATGGTGCGCGCGGTCGGGTGCACGGCGGGGAAGCGTTCGGTCCAGGCCGTGCCGTCCCACGTCCACGTGCGGTCGTGCACGCCGACGTTGCTGTCGCCACCGAACAGCACGGTGGCCTGGCGCGCGGCGTCGAAGGCGAGCCCGGGACTGGCGACGGCGTCCGGTTGCATGGGCGTCGGCAGGACGAACCACTGGGCTTGCGCCGGCAACAGGCCGAGCACACCCAGTACCGCCCACGGAAGACGAGAGAGACGCGACGAGAGCAACTGCATGAGACCTCCATCCGCTCCAGCAGGAGCAGTGGGAAAGACTCTCGGGCCACCGTGCCGAAGTCGCCAGCTGGGAGCAGTGGGCATACGAGCCGGCACTTGTCCGGGGCGGCGAGCCGTCGTCGTAGGCGGACGGACTTCTCCCTACGCACCTGAGCGGTGCCGCCACCCCCGCGACTCACCTCGACGGATCGCCGCGCCCGGCGAGCTGCCGTTCGACCGCGCGCGCCAGTTCGGCGTTGGCCAGCAGCAGCAGCGCGTCGCCGGCGAAGATCTCGGTGCCGCCGCCGGGCACCACGAACTCGCCGCCGCGGGCGATGGTGATCACCAGCGCCCCGCGCGGCAGGCCGAGCGTCGCCAGCGTGCGGCCGATCGCCGGCGAACCGGCGGGCACGTGCAGTTCGACGATGCCGGTGTGGTCGGCGCCGCCGTCGCGGCGGCCGCGGCGCGCGTCGATGACGACCGCTTCGCTCTCCATCGCCGACAGGCCGAAGCCCTTCAGCATCAGCCGCGCCATCGCATAGGCCAGTTCGTGTTCGCCGTGCACGCACTGCGTGCGCGGGAAGGCGTGCAGGATGTCGCGCTGCGTGTCGAAGTGCACGCGGCACACCGCCTCGATCGTCGGGTTGGTCTTGGTCGCGTGCTCGACCGCGGTGCGCGCGGCGATCGGGTCCGGCGACGTCACCAGCAGCAGCTTCGCGGTGTCGATGCGGGCGCGGTCGAGCAGCGCCGTCGACGCGCCTTCGCCGGCCAACGCCAGCACGCCGGCGCGACGCAGCGCGTCGGCGGTGACCTGGTCCTGTTCGAGCACGACGAACGGCGTGCCGCGCGCGCGCAGCAGCCCGGCCAGCACACTGCCGACGCGGCCGTGGCCGACCAGCACGACGTGGTCGCGCAGCGCAGCGAGTGCCGACGCGAACGCCGCATCGTCGGGCGACGGCGCGACGACCACCGGCTTGGCGGCAGCCGCATCGACATCGGCCGGCGCCTCCACCGGCGCGCCGGCGACGACGACCTTCGCCTCGAACGGTCCGAGCAGCGCCTGCCGCACCGCCTCTTCGTCCTGCGGCCGCGCCAGCACGGTGACGCGATCCCAGCCGTGCAGGCGCGTATTGCCGGTCGGCGGCACGACCTCGTTGCCGCGCGTGATCAGCGTGATGACGGCGCGGTTGGGCAGGATCAGGTCGCGCAGGCGCGGCCCCGGTCGCCCCGGCGGATCGGGCATCTCGACCGCGATCAGGTCGAGTTCGCTGTGTGCCATCGTCACCAGGTCGAGCGCGTAGCGGTGCGCCGGGCGCGACGGCGTCGACAGTCGAAGGCGCGTCGCCAGCCAACCGAGCGTCGAGCCCTGGATCGACACCGACAGCAGCACGGCGAAGAAGACGAGGTTGAACACGTCGTTGCCGACCGGCATGTCGGCGGCCATCGGGTAGGTCGCGAGCACGATCGGCACCGCGCCGCGCAGGCCGGCCCAGCACAGGAAATGGCGTTCGCGGAAGCCGATGCGCATGCCGATCGTGCCGAGCCAGACCGCCGCCGGTCGGGCCACGAAGGTCAGCATCACGAACAACAGCACGCCGTCGATCCACAGCCCGGCCCACTGCTTCGGGAAGACCAGCACGCCCATCAGCACGAACACGCCGATGTTGGCGATCGTCGACAGCGCCGCCGAGAAGTTGCGGATGCCCTGCTGGTAGATGAAGCGGCGGTTGCCCATCACCAGGCCCGCGGTGAACGCCGCCAGCATGCCGCTGCCGTGCGCCGCCTCGGTGACGCCGAAGCTCAGCAGCACGATCGCCAGCAGCAGCACGTAGTAGTAGCCGCGGTCCTGCGGGTTGAGCCGGTCGAACACGGCGACGGCGAAGCGGCCGATCGCCCAGCCGATGGCCGGGCCGGCGACGAACTTCCACAGCAGCAGCGGCACCACCAGCCAGCCCTTGCTGACGCCGGTCGCCAACGACTCGACGACGACGACGGTCAGCAGGATCGCCATCGGGTCGTTCGCGGCGCTCTCGATCTCGAGCGTCGACGCGAGCTTCTTCGGCAGCGACTGCCGGCGCAGGATCGAGAACGTCGCCGCCGCGTCGGTCGACGAGATGACGACGGCGAGCAGCAGCGACTTCTCGAACGGCCAGCCGAGCAGCAGGTGCAGTGCCGCGAACAACGCCCCCGCGGTCAGCACCACGCCCCATGTCGCGAGGCCGCCCGCTGGTAGCGCCACCGCCCGCAGATCGTCGCGCTTCGTCGCCAGGCCACCCTGGAACAGGATGAACACGAGGGCGACGTTCGCGACCTCGTTCGCCAGGTGGAAGTCGTCGAAGTGCCAGAGGTTCAGCACGTCGCTGCCGCAGACGATGCCGAGGCCGAGGGCGACCAGGATCACCGGCACGCTCCAGCGGTCGAGCCAGACCGCGGCCAGCACGACGGCGAGCAGCAGCAGCGGGATGACGAGGTCGACGATGGTCACGGTGGTATGGAGCGACAGGGTCGACGTCGACGTCGACAGCGTCAACAGGAGGCCCCCGACGTCAGCGCTGGCCGCGGCGGAACACGAGGGTGGCGACGACGAAGCCGACGCCGCCGACCGCGAGCAGGATGCCGCACGGCAACGCGCAGTCGCCGAGGGTGAAGCCGCGCCAGACCGCGCCTTCCAGCGCCAGGATGCCCCACTTGACCGGGCTGACGTCGCTGAGCGCCGCCAACCATGACGGCATCGCCACCAGCGGGATCATGCCGCCGCCGATCATCGCCATCGGCAGCAGCACGCCCCACGCGGCGCCGGTGACCGCTTGTTCGCTGCGGCCGAGCACGGCCGCCACCAGCATCAGCCCGGTGAAGCAGAACGCGGTGCAGGCCATGGCCAGCAGCCCGAGCCACGGGGAGCTGATGCGCACCGACAGCAGCAGGTTGCCGAACGCCAGCAGCACTCCCATCGACGCCATGCAGGCGACGAAGCACGCCAGCGCCTTGCCGGCGAGCAGCGTGATCGGGCCGAACGGCGCCGTGCACAGGCGGAGCAAGGTGCCCTGCGTGCGCTCGCGCACCAGCATGACGGCGAACGACAGCACCACGCTCATCAGGCCCCAGATCGCCGCCGACGGGAACATGACCTCGTACGACGACCGCGGCCCGCCGCTCGGCCGGGTGAGGTCGCGCAGACGCAGGCGACCGTTGACGTCGACGAGCTGTGGCAAGCGCGCCAGCGCCGCGTCGTCGACGTCGGCGAGCAGCCGATCGACCGCCCCGACCAGCGCCTGCATCGCGATGCGTTCGCCGCCGCCGAGTTCCTTCGCGCCACGCAGCGCTTCCTGCAGCCGCCGCAGCTCGCCGCGCACGGTGTCGCGATCGCCGAGCTGTTCGACTGCGCAGGCGAACGCGGTCTGCACGAGGATGCCGTGCAGCAGGCCGGCCTCGGCGCGGCGCGTCGGGTCGATGCCGAGCTCGAACGCGCCGTCGCCACCCCCGGCGACGGCGGCGCCGAACAACCACAGCGGGCTCGCGCCGTAGCCGGCCGGCACCTGCACGCAGGCGATGCACTCGCCCTTCTTCACCCGCGCTTCGGCGAGCTCCTGGCTCTCGCCAGTCGCACCGACCAACCGCAACGCCGGATGCTGCGCGAGCCGTTCGAGCAGCCGACGCGAGGCCGGCGAGCCGTCGCGATCGACCACGGTGATCGGGACCGGCGCCGTTCCAGCACCCGCGGTCGGTTCGCCGGCGAAGACGCTGCCGAAGAACAGCCCGTAGAACAGCGGGAACACCAGGACCCAGAACAGCGCGAAGCGGTCGCGCGACAGCAGCGTCAGGTCCTTGCCGGCGAGCGTCGCCAGGATGCGCAGCGACGACGCCCGCGGCCTGGAGGTCGTGGTGGTCACGAGTCGCGCAGCTCCCGACCGGTCAGCCGTAGGAAGACCCGGTGCAGTCCGGCGCCGTCGACGCCGGCGTCGCCGTGCCGGCGGACCAGTTCGGCGACGGTGTCGAGCGCGAGCAGGCGTCCGCCATCGACGATCGCCACGCGGTCGCACAGCTGCGCCGCTTCCTCGAGATGGTGCGTGGTGTAGACCAAGGTCAGTCCACGGTGCCGCAGTCGCTGGATGCCGTCGAGGATGTGCTGCCGCGACTGGGGATCGACGCCGACGGTCGGCTCGTCGCACAGCAGCACGGCGGGGTCGTGCACGAGCGCGCAGGCGAGGTTGAGCCGCCGCTTCATGCCGCCGGAGAACGTGCCGGCCCGATCGCGCCGCCGCGCCTCGAGCCCGGCGAACGCGAGGCCTTCGTCGACGCGGGCGCCGAGGGCGCTTCCGCACCAGCCGTGCAGGCGGCCGAAGAAGCGCAGGTTCTCCTCGGCGCTCAGCTCCTCGTAGATCGCCAGCTCCTGCGGCGCCATGCCGAGGCAACGCCGCACCGACGGCGACGTCGGGTCGCGCTGGCCGTCGATCCACACCTCGCCGCGGTCCGGCCGCAGCAGGCCGGCGAGCATCGCCATCGTCGTCGTCTTGCCGGCTCCGTTCGGCCCGAGCAGGCCGAACGTCTCGCCGCGGTGCACGGTGAAGTCGATGCCGGCCAACGCCTGCACGGCGCCGAAGCACTTCACGACGCCGCGGACTTCGATCATCGGGCGGCTCGCTCGTTCGCCGACACCGGCGGGCGGAAGGAGGTCGACTCGCGCGCGCGCAGCTCGGCCAGCCGTTCGGCGTAGACCAGATCGTCGCGCCACAGCCGGCGCGCGGAACGTTCGATCATCGGCCGCAGCAACGGCGCCAAGCGGCGCGCGTAGCGGAAGCCGCGGCGCGGCGACGTCGCGATGGTCGCCTCGACGATCGCCGTGCGTTCGTGGTCGATCGGCACCGCGTGCGTCTCGACCAGCGAGCCGCGGCCCTCGCCGTCGACGATGGTCATCACGATCGCGTGCGGCGTCGGGCAGTGGAACGTCGCCTCGACCGCGACCCGCAGCGGCCCGGCGATGCGCTTCTCCACGCGCAGGCGCAGCCGTTCATCGCTCTGCTCGAGCACTTCGAGCGCGGCGAACGAGTAGGGATGCAGGTGCGCGCCGTGCCACGGGTCGAGCCGGTTGGCCAGCACGTCGGCGACGGCACAGCGCGCTTCGAAGCGCACGACGCCGTCGAGGAACGCCGCGGGGCGCGGCAGTGCTGGCGGCGGCACGTCGGCGGTGCCGGTGCGCACCCACACCAGCACGCCGTCGTCGTGGGCCGGCAGGCAGCGCCACGCCCCGTGCCCATCGCGCCCGAGTTCGAGGCCATGCCACGGACAGACGATGGCGCCGCCACGGACCGAGGCGCCGGCCAAC
>JBILEY010000261.1:0-7405 GCA_044351865.1 Planctomycetota bacterium
TCCTGGCGGCACCGTGTTCGAGGTGGCCGCCGCTGCATGCGAGGACTGCAACGATGTCGAGTGCAGCTCGCAGTGTCCGCAGTCCGTCGGTTGGGTCGTGACGATCCCGGGCGGACTCGCAGGTCTCGGTCTCGGCAACTGACTCCTGCCGCGTTTGCGGCGCTCCGGGTCGGCTGTTGAACACATCGGAAATCCTGGTCCAACAGGGATTTGTGGCCGAGGCCGCCGTTTTGACGGAACCTGGTGCGTCGCCAAAACGTCACAACGCCCGTGGAGCTCCTCCGTGATCCCGATGCAGACCTGATCGAAGCCTGTCGGTATCCCGGCAGCGAGCGCTTCGAGGCGGCCTTCGAGGAGCTCTTCTCGCGCTATCGCGAACGTGTCTATGCGATCGCGTTCCGGGTGCTGGGCAATGCTGGGGACGCTCTCGACGTGGTGCAGGAGAGCTTCGCGCTCGTCTTCCGCAAGCTCACCACGTTCCGTGGCGGGTCGCTGTTCAGCACGTGGCTGTTCCGGATCGTGGTGAACTCGAGCATCGATCATCGGCGCAAGATCGCCAGCCGCGACCCATCGCGAGTTGAGTCGAGCGACGACCTCGAAGTCGCCGACGAGCAACCTGGGCCGGTCGATCGCGCCGAGACGAAGGAGCTGGCAGGTCAGGTCCAGACGGCCATCGACGCCTTGAGCCCCAAGCTCCGGGCAATCCTGGCGCTCCGCTACCTCGAAGACATGACGTACGAAGAACTGGCCGCGACGCTCGGGTTGTCGTTGGGCACTGTGAAATCGCGCTTGGCGCGCGCCCACCTCGCTCTCGAACAAGTCGTCCGTACTCGCTTTCCCCAGCTCGACCTGGGCGGCGCGGCCAATCCTCCCGCGGAGGAAGTCGGATGAGTCGTCGCTCGAATCGGCCGCCGGCGAATGGGCAACAGGGGCTGTCGCCGGCAGCGCCCTCGGCATGCCGCCAGTTCCTCGCGGACCATCTGGATGGGGCGGTCGAGTCGGGATGGGCGCACCTTGCTGGTTGCTCCTCGTGCCGAACGAAGGTCGCTGCTGCGGAACGTCTGGGTTCGATGCTACGCCTGCGCCCGAGTGTGCCGCAGGAGCTGTCATCGCCAGCGCTCCTCGAAGGGGTCTACGAGCGCGCCGTAGAAGCGATGGAGCAAGCGCCGCTGGCCGCAGAGATCGGGCGTGGTATCCCGACTCCTGCCAACGAGCTCGCGCAGCACCCGGCCGGGTTGTTGGAGTCGGCGACCGCCGAGGCGATCCTGTCGCAGCCTCCGATGCCGTCGGATGTGACTTGGGCCCGCGTCCGCCAGTCGGTGCGGGCCGAGGCCCAGACCGTCCTCTCGCGACACCAGATCCTGCGTCGACTTCCGTTCGCGATGGCCATCGTTGCAGCGTCGGTCGTCATCACCCTGGTCGTGCGTGGCACGGGCGAGCATTCGCCAACGATCACGTTCTCCGATCTGGCGTCACCGCCATCCTTGGAGATGACCGTCCTGCGGCACGGCCCAGGCCATTGACTGCGCGTTGCCCTCCTCGTCTCCTCACACCTTCTCGCTCGCCCTACTCCAATGCTCGCTTGCCATCTGACCCGACGGTGCTCGCCATTGCGCGTGGCCGGTTCGTTCGTTGGCTGGGTAGCGGCGCTCGTATTGACAATAGGTCTGGCGCATGCGCAGGCCCCGAGGGTCAAGTCGGCTCCGGCCTCGTTCGTGCAGTTGCCCACCTTTGGTTCGATCGAGTCGGCGGACAGGTTGACGGATCGTACGACCGTGCAGGTCCGGAGGTTCCGAGACGGTGCGGGTGGCGTGGTTGCGGTTCGCGAGCTGATGATCGTCGATGCGCAGCCGACGCAGGCCCAGGCTCATTCGCTGACGTTCCTGAGTGTGGACGGGCACTTGCCTGGCTCGCCTGTCAGCCAGAAATGGCAGCAGACTTACGCGCAGTTCGGAGCGCTTTACTTCGAGCAGAGCTTCCGCGTCCGCAACTTGAGCAAGGCGCAGGCGAACTACACCCTGCACGACATCGGACCGTCGGTGCGCGCCGGCCGCAGTGCTCGACGAACCGTGGTGTTCCCGGTTCATCTGGACAAGTCGATCTGGCTGTTGGACGTGGACAGCGCCTCCGGGGTCGTGCTCTACGCAGTCGAGTTCGACGTGCAGTTGCACGTCCTGTCGGAAGTAGAGGTCGTGACTTTCTCGCCGACCGCGTCGCTGCCCCAGGCCACGGCGGCGCCGCAGATCGCCTCGTTCGGCAGCGCGTCGGTCCAACTGGGCAGCCCAGCTGGGCTGCTGGATCCGACGACAAGCTCGGTTGCGGAGTACTCGCTGCAGAAGATCGAGGTCCGTGCGGATCCGTGGAACGGCCAGCAGAAGCTCGTCCTCAGCTATTCGGACGGCATCGACCAGTTCTTCGTGACGGAGAAGCCGGGATCGCTGGACCCCTTTGCCGGGCTGCCGGGGGCGGGCACGGTCGACGCCGGTAGCACGATCGCCCGTTATCGCGACCAGTCGATGACGGCCCTGATGTTCTGGGACGACGGAGTCGCCTTCGAGGTCACTGGCAGTGGGGCCCTGCAGCGCCTCGACGATCTCGCCAAGCGGATCTACGCCCAGGCCCTGTCGCAGTAGGCGTCGGATTTCTCCGACCCCGTCCGGTCTGCACGACGCTGCAGTCCTGCCTTTGCGACGAAGCTCGCGAGCGTTTGCGTAGCCGTCGTGGTGGCGCTCGATGGCACCGAGGTGATTCGTCCTTCGACACTTGGCATCTCAGCTGCTGTGTAGGTGCACATTCAATCGCTGAGGTCACGAATGGACGCCGAAAAGAACGACACCCCCAAGTTGCCGGAAGCCCTGAGTTCTACGGAGTATCGCGCTCGACTGACCACGAAGCTCAACTGCCTCATCGCAGTGCTCGAGGTGGCGATCGCGAAGATCACCAAGAGCATGGATGTGCCCGGCGCGAACGAGGATCGCCTGACCAAGATCCGGGGCAATCTCGAGAACACCCTGTCGATCTGCCAGCGCGCCCGTCAGACCCTCGATCGGGCGAGTGGCGGCAAGTCCTTGGCAGCTCGTGGCGAATCGCGCAGCGGCATGTCGGCTCGTGACTACGTCGAGCTGACCAGCATCGACGAGTACCGGAAGTTCCGGCGCATGGAGCCGATCACGCGCGACGAGCTTTCTGCGATCGACTTCGACGAACTGGCCCGCCGGTTGACGGAGTCCTGACGCGGACGGATCGGGGACGACCAGATCAGATGGTTGGTCGGGTTCGATTCTGCCGAGCTAGCGTCAGCGGCCCGGCACGCATGCGAACTGCCGATGTGGTCGCAATTCTGCGTCCAGGCTGCCAGCGATCTCAACCGCTTGTCGGCAAGGAGCCTTCACCGCGTTCCGACCGAATGCCGATCCAGGTTCGGGAACGGGCATGACCACAGCACTGATCGGCAAACAGGTTGCGGTAGCGAACAAGGCCAGGGTGGCGTGGATTGCGTCGGCGGCAAGTCCGGCGCTCGACACGCTCTTCCGTCGGCTGTCGCACGAGTTGCGAACGTGCGAGTCCTGGGACGAGTTCGCCAGGATCGCGGCCGAGGCGCCATTCGACCTGGTGCTCTGCGACGAGGGCCATGCTACGTCGCGACCCGAGTCGGCAAGCCCCGTGTTGGTCGTGAACGAGACCGGCCAGCGGATTCACGGACTCGGCGCGATCGCCACCGGTGCCATCGACTCGGTCCTGCCGGCATTCGTCGAGCTGTCCCTCGAACTTGCTGATGCCAGGGTTCGGCTCCGCGAGGCGACGCGCCTCGTCGACGGACTGCGTTCGGGCAGCGCGCTCGTCGGCAACACCCCGGTCATGCGTCGTCTTCAGGGGACGCTCAGCCGCGCAGCGGATTGTGACGTCACCACCCTGATCGAAGGTCCGGCCGGTTCGGGCAAGTCACTCGCGGCGCGCATCATCCACTGCAAGAGCCGGCGCGGTGGCACATCCATCGCGGTGGCGGATGCTGCAGAGCTGACTCCGGACAATCTGGCTCGGGCAATCGACGCAGCGCGCAGCACCACCTTGGTGATCGAAGACGTAGACGAGCTGCCTCTCGCTTCTCAGGCCGCGCTCGTGCGGCACCTGAAGGAGCGGAACGTGAAGCAGCAGGCGCCCCGCATCGTCGTTACCACCTCGGCGCACCTGCCCGAGATGGTGGCGAAAGGTGGGTTCCGCGAGGACCTGCTCTACCGACTGCACGCCTTCCCCATCGTCGTTCCTGCGCTGCGGGAGCGGCTCGAGGACATTCCATCGCTCGCCGCTCACATCCTGCAGGCGAGCGTCCAGGCGCAGGGCGCCACGGCAACCACGTTCACTCCCTCGGCCTTGATGCTGCTCGAGAGCATGGCATGGCCAGGGAACGTGACCCAGCTCGAAGCAGCCGTGCAGAGGGCGCGTATCAGCTCGGGTGGTGGCACCATCGACCGAGAGCACTTGATCCCAACCGTGGCGGCGAGCAGCTCGATCGCCGGCCCGAGCGTGGCGCGCGAGGAGGTGCCGATTGCCGAGTTGACCGAGGACTCGATCAGGCCCTTCGAAGAAGAGGAGCAGAATCTGCTGACGCGGGCACTGCGCGCAACCAAGGGGAACGTTCGCCGTGCGGCCCAGCTGCTCGGCATCGGCCGCGCGACCCTCTACCGCAAGATCCAGCAGTACCGGCTGCGGCTCCAGTAGTCGCAGCGCATCGGTCCTCGTCGGTTCTCTCGTGCGCGCGCCGCGATTCCCTCTCGCGTCGACCAGCCCGCGAGCGGTAAGGAGCTTCCGATGGCACGCGAGGTCCTACCGACTGTCCTGCGACGAGAACCTGGACTGGTGATCGTCGACAAGCCACCCGGCGTCCTCGCGGTCCCGGCACCGGGGCGGAGTGGTCCGACGATGACGGATCTGGTGGCCCGCGTGCTCGGCCAACGTGTCTTCGCCGTTCATCGGCTGGACGAGGACACCACCGGGGCCATGGTCTTCGCGTTGGACGAGGCGACCAAGGCGGCGCTGGAAGACATGTTTCGAGCGCACACCATCGAACGAGACTACCTGGCTCTGCTCAGCAGTGCACCGTCACCGCCCGCTGGTCGCATCGACGGGCCGCTTGCCTTGGATTCCGCTGGAGTGGTGCGTGTGGTTCGCTCCGGAGGCCAGCGAGCCGTGACCCACTATGAAACCCTCGGGCGGCGCGAGAAGTGCTGTCTGGTGCGTTGTCGATTGGAAACCGGCAGGCGCAATCAGATACGCGCACACATGGCCGCGCTGGGGTGCCCATTGGCCGGTGATCGCAAGTACGGCTTTCGTCCGCGTGCAGGCGAGTCGTTCTCCAGGGTCATGTTGCACTCGTGGCGTCTGCGTCTCGTAGACCCTGCGACCGGCAGTCCGATCGAGGTCACCGTGGCGCCGCCTGAGTCGCAGCTCGCACCCTGAACGTTCGCTGCCATCGGTGCTTGGATCTCTCCCGGCGGCTGACAAGTCGAGCGCGTGCACTTAGGATCCGGAGCCGTGCGCGTTCCGATCCAGCTGAGCGAGGAGTCCCTTTTCGGGTTCCTCACGAGTACTCGGTTGCCAGTCGTCTCGAGCCTCTCGTCCCTGATCCGGTGGACTTCGCTCGGACAGGCTGTCGCTTGCGCGTCGTTCGGAATCGCCTGTCTGCTCTTCGCTGACGACGGGCTCTGGTCGCCCAATCTGCCGTGGTCGGGAGCCCTGCCGGTGCTCGTTGCGACGCCGTTCTTCGTACTGGCCTGGCTGGACTGGCGAGCACGTCGCCTTCAGCGCTCCGGCACGATGATGTTCGTCGCCTGGTATGCGTTGACGATTCTCGCCAACTGGCCGCGTGGTTCGTTCAGTGCTGCTTGGTACGTGCACCCCGTGTTGTCGTTGGCCGCCACGACTTGCCTCGGGGTGATTCCGGGCTTGTCCCTGACGATGTTCGCTGTTTGCGCCTTGCTGCTCGCGACGCGCATGCAGGTTGTCGACGTCGTGGTTCCCGACGTGCTGCCTCAGTTGTGGGTGCACGCTGCCAGCCTGTGTGCCGTCACCCTGGCGTCTGCCTTGGCAGGGGCGATCGCCAATCGACTGGTCTTCATGGCGCTGGTCACAGCCGAGTCGCAGCGCCGCAAGAACTTCGAGTCCAGTCGCGCTTTGCGACACCGCGAGAAGCTGCTGCGGCACGCGCTCCGGGTCGAGACGATCGGGGACCTGGCCGGGATGGTCTGCCATCAGCTGCGGAACACCTTCCAGGTCCTCATGGGCCACATCACCATGTGCAGCATGGCGGACGACGCCGAACGGGTCCGTCGACTGGCCTTGATGGAGCAGACGCTGCAGCAGACCCGCCCGCTCCTGGACCAACTGATGCGCATGGCGCACCCGGACGAAGGCACTTCGGTTGCCTGCGACGTGGCCGAACTGGTTCGACAGTTCCACCAGCAGGCGGGCCTGATCCTGCCCGGCTCCGTGCAGATCACTTGTGAGGCGCCAACGGAACCGACGTGGGTGCTCCTCAATCCCCACGGGCTGGTCCACACGCTGTGGAACTTGGTGATCAACGCGCGTCAGGCGATCGTCGGCGAGGGGGCGATCACCTTGCGGTGCGGTCGGGACCGTCACCAGGCGTGGATCGAAGTCGTCGACACTGGTTCGGGGATGAGCAGGGAGGTGCAGGCTCGCATCTTCGATCCCTACTTCACGACGAAGCCGCCAGGGCAGGGCACCGGCCTCGGCCTCACGGCCGTCGACCGGTTCGTGCGCAGCAGCAACGGCATCGTCCAGGTCGAGAGCGAGGTTGGCAGGGGAACGACGTTTCGGCTCCGGTTCCCGATCGCCGAGCGGTCGAGCAAGTCGGTCAGCGCCTAGCTCGCTCCCGGGCGGTTACAGGCGAACGGGGCGGCCGAGTCGTCGCGTGATCACTTCCGCGAGGATCGCCTTCAGCTCGCCCCGGCCCTTGGTGTCCATCCAAGAGCCGGAGTCTGGATCGATGGCGAAGTGCCACGCAGAGGCTCCTTCGGCCAGCCAGATCTGGCTCGCGGCCGACTGGCGATTCAGGATGCAGTTCCGTCGATCCGCAAAGGTGATCCGGAGCACGCCGCCTGCAAGATCGGCCTCCAACTCATCGGGGTCGAACGTATCGAGGCTCGCCTGAATGCTCTTCAGGGCCTGCTCTGCGGCCTGCAGGAAATCGGTGCGCGCGGCGTCGGTCATCAGCGAGGGGACTTTGTGCGACCCTTGTAGGTTGGCGGCGCGATGATCGACCATCGCGGAGGTCGCGCAAGCCTGTGCGCCAAGATCGGGCGGCTGCTCAGCGCTCGCCCAGGCGAACCGCCTAGGGGATAGGGGCTTGAAAAAAAGAGTGGCCGGCGATTCTCTCCCAGAATCG
>JBILEY010000262.1:0-7363 GCA_044351865.1 Planctomycetota bacterium
CGGCGACCGCATCGAACGGCCGCGCCCGCGCCTGTTCGACCTCGCCGCCGGCCGGGTGGTGCCGATCGACGACGCGCGCTTTGCCGACGCGTGGTCGATCGACGCGGTGCGCTGGGCGCCCGACGGTCGCGAGGTGCGCATGCTCTACAACCGCCGCGGCCACCAGCTGCTGCAGCTCGTCGCCATCGACGCGGCGAGCGGGGCCGTGCGCACGCTGGCCGAGGAGAAGAACGCCATGTTCGTCGACTACTCGCAGAAGACGTGGTTGCACTGGTTCGCCGACGGCGAGCGCTTCTTGTGGGCGAGCGAACGCGACGGCTGGAACCACCTCTACCTCGGCGACGCGCGCGACGGCAGCCTGCGCCAGCTGACCAAGGGCGCGTGGCTCGTGCGCAAGGTCGAGCACGTCGACGAAGCGGCGGGCGAAGTGTGGTTCACGGCCTTCGGCATCCACGCCGGCCAGGATCCGTACCACGCGCACCTCGCGCGCGTCGCCATCGCCGATGGCGCCGTGACGGTGCTGACCGACGCCGACGGCAATCACGAATGGTCGTTCGCGCCCGATCGTTCGCGCTTCGTCACCACCTGGTCGCGCGTCGACCAGCCGCCGGTCGGCGAGCTGCGCGATGCGCGCACCGGCAAGAAGCTCGTCGAGCTGTTCCGCGCCGACGCGACCAAGGTCGTGGCTGCCGGCTTCCGACCGCCGGAGCGCTTCGTCGCCAAGGGGCGCGATGGCGCCACCGACATCCACGGCATCCTGATCGTGCCGTCGGACTTCGATCCGAAGCGGCGCTACCCGGTGATCGAGGACATCTACGCGGGCCCGCAGGACCACTTCGTGCCGAAGGAGTGGCAGCTCGGCGAACGGCAGCGGCGGCTCGCCGAACTCGGCTTCGTCGTCGTGCAGATCGACGGCATGGGCACCAACTGGCGCCACAAGGCGTTCCACGACGTCTGCTGGCGCAACCTGAAGGACAGCGGCTTCCCCGACCGCATCGCCTGGCTGCGCGCGGCCAAAGCGACCCGGCCGTGGCTCGACCTCGAGCGCGTCGGCATCTTCGGCGGCAGCGCCGGTGGCCAGAGCGCGCTCGCGGCCCTGCTGCACCACGGCGACGTCTACAAGGCGGCGGTCGCCGATTGCGGTTGCCACGACAACCGCATGGACAAGATCTGGTGGAACGAGGCCTGGATGGGCTGGCCGCTCGGGCCGTGGTACGCCGACAGCAGCAACGTCGTGCACGCGGGCAAGCTGCGCGGGGCGCTGCTGCTGACCGTCGGCGAGCTGGACCGCAACGTCGATCCGGCGTCGACAATGCAGGTGGCCGACGCGCTGCTGCGCGCCGACCGCGACTTCGAGCTGGTGGTGGTGCCCGGCGGGGGCCACGGGATCGGCGAACGGCCCGACCTCGTCCGCCGCCGCCAGCGCTTCTTCCTGCGGACCCTTGGCGCTCGGTGATCCGGTAGCGCCGGTGCGGTCGGGCTTTCGTTCCGGGCGGTCCGCTGCCGATGCCTAGGGGACTTCCCTCGCATGCAAGCCTCCCCCCGCATCGCCGGCATGTTCGTCCTCGGCCTGCTGACCGTCGCGTTGTGCGGTCAGGAACAGCGCGCCAAGGAACTCGCGCAGCGACTGGCCCAGCAACCGAAGGCGTCCGTCGCCTGGTTCGCCACCTCGGTCGATCTCTGCTGGGCGCAGTCGGAGTACGACATGGGCGCCGCCATCGCCACGGCTACGGCGACCTTCGAAGTCGCGCGCGAGGGCGCCCCCGCCGGCGCGCGCGAAACGTCGGCCGCTGCGGTCGCGCGGCTCGTCGCACGCACCGAAGGGCCGCGCTCCGCCTTGCCGTGGTCGGAGATCGCCGGCTGGCAGCCGCCGATCGCGGCGCCACAGCTGCGCTTCCAGTGGCTGTTCGATCGCTGCCGCTTCCTCTGCTTCGTCGGCGACCACGCGAAGGAACTCCAGTACGCGATCCCGGCGCAGGCTCTCGCCGACGAGCTGGGCGACGACCTGGCCAAGCTGCGCGCCGCGATGGTGACGATCCACGCGACCCCGCGCCGCGGCCTCGCCGAGGTGCGACGGCAGTACCAGGCGATGCGCCAAGGATCGCAAGCGGCCGAGCTGGCGACGTTGGCGCCGTATCTGTCGCTCGAGGAGGTCTCGCAGCTTCTAGACCAGCATCGCTTCGCCGACGCCGAACGTCCGCTCGGCGCGGCCGAGAACCAAGCCCGGCAGCAAGGCAACCGGCGCGTGTTGGCGATGGTGGAGTGCTATCGCGGCAACGCTGCGGCCCTGCGCCGCGACACCGAGGCGGCGATGGGGCACTACGCAGCGGCCGCCGAACTGTATGCGCGCCTCGGCGATCGCTTCGAGTGGGCGAGTGCGCTCGACATGCTCGCCTTCGGCGAGGTCCAGCGCGGCGCGTTCGACGCGGCCGATGCCCGCTTGCGCGAAATCGACGCACTGATCGCCGATCGCGAGTTCTCGCACGTCGAGATGGCGATCCTGCGCACGCGCCTCGAGCTGGCGGTCAAACGCTCCGATGGCGAGCTGGCGGCCGCGACGGCGCGCGAGATCGAGCGCCGCCAGAACGCGTCGCGCGAACTCGACGAGCGCATCGTCGAGGCCCGCAACCAGGTGCGCATTGCCGAGGAACAACGCGAAGCCGCCGCCGAGCACCTGCGCGCCGAACGCGAACAGGCGGCGGCGCAAGCGGCGAGCACGCGCAACATGCTGATCAGTGCCCTCGTCGCCTCGCTGACGATGCTGGTCGGCATGTCGTGGTGGAGCCGGCGTCGGCTGTTGCAGGCCAACGGCCAGCTGGCCGCGCAGGTCGATCGCGCCGAGGCGGCACAGCAGTCGCGCGATCGCATGGAGCAACGCATTCGCCAGATGCAGCAGGCCGAGAGCCTGGGCACGCTCGCCGCCGGTGTGGCCCACGACTTCAACAACCTGCTGACCAGCGTGCTCGGCAACGCCGAACTGCTGCGCATGCAGGTGAAGGACCCGGACGCCGTGTCCTGCATCGACACGATCGACGCCGCCGGCCGGCAGGCGGCGCGCCTGTGCAAGCAGCTGCAGACCTACGGCGGCGACGGCCCGTCGGCGCCGATGACGCTCGACCTGGTCACCCTCGTGCAGGAGATGCTGCCGGTGCTGGCGTCGTCGACGCGCGGCCGCATCGAGGTCCGCTTCAACGCGCCGGCCGAGAGCGTCGGTGTGGTCGCCGATCCGGCCGAGATCGAACAGGTCTTGCTGAACCTCGTCGTCAACGCCGCCGACGCGCGCGCCAAGGTCGTGCGCATCTCGCTGCAGCGGCACGAGACGGCACTCGGTTTCGACGGGCCCGCGGCCGAGATCGCGGTCGAGGACGACGGCGACGGCATGACGCCGGAGGTGGCGCAGCGCATCTTCGATCCGTTCTTCACCACGCGCTTCCCGGGGCGCGGGCTCGGCCTCGCCGTCGTGCACGGCGTCGTGCGTCGCCACGGCGGCAGCATCCAGGTCGACAGTGCACCGGGACTCGGCGCCAAGTTCACGATCGAACTGCCGCTCGCGGTGGTGAATCCGGGCGCCACTGCCGAACCGGTCGTGGTCTTGCCGGCGCTGCCGCCGACGACGTCCACCGAGACCGGTCCGGCGGTGCTGGTCGTCGACGACGAACCGACGGTCGGCCAGTTGCTGGTGCGGATGCTGGTGAGTCTCGGGCGTGCAGGGGTGGATCTCGCCAGCGGGGCCAAGGCGCTCGAGCGCGTGGCCGAACTGCCGCGCGACCGCGAACTGGTCGTGTTCGTCGATCTGACGATGCCCGAGATGGACGGCGCCGAACTGATCCGTCGGCTGCGTGCGTTGCGACCCGACGTGCGCATCGTGCTGATGAGCGGCCACACCACCGACATGCTGGAGCAAGCCTCGCTGGCGCACGCGCCCGAGGCGGTGATGAGCAAGCCGTTCCAGTTGGCCGCGGTGCGAGCGGCGCTGGCGAGGGCCGTCGCCGCGGCGCCGACGAACGAGTAGCGAGTCGGCGCGCGCGGCGCGATCATCCGCGCCATGACGACCATGCGTTGTGTCGTCGTGCGCGAGCACGGCGGCGTCGACAAACTGCGGCTCGAAGAACGGCCGGTGCCGACACCGCTGCCCGGCCAGGTGCGCGTGCGCATGCAGGCGGTGGGTCTCAACCACCTCGACACCTGGGTGCGCCGCGGCGTGCCGGGGCACACGTTCCCGCTGCCGCTGGTGACCAGCAGCGACGGCTGCGGCGTCGTCGACGCGCTCGGGGCCGGCGTCACCGGCATCGCGGCCGGCGATCCGGTGGTGGTGCTGCCCGGCGTGTCGTGCGGTGCCTGCGAAGCGTGCCAACAGGGCCAGGACAATCTGTGCCGCCACTACCACATCCTCGGCGAGAGCTGCGACGGCACCGCCGCGGACTACGTGTGCGTGCCGGTCGCGAACGTGGCGCCGAAGCCGCGTGCGCTGTCGGCGCCCGAAGCCGCGTCGATCTGCCTCGTGTTCCAGACCGCGTGGCACATGCTGGTCCGCCGCGCCGAGCTGCGCGCTGGCGAGACGGTGCTGGTGCACGCGGGACTGTCCGGCGTCGGCAGCGCCGCCGTGCAGATCGCCAACGCGCTCGGCGCGCAGGTGATCGCGACCGCTGGCGGCCCGGAGAAGTGCGCGAAGGTGAAGGCGCTCGGCGCCCACCACGTGATCGACCATCGCACGCAGGACGTCGCCGCGACCGTGCGCACGCTCACCGGCAAGGCGGGCGTGCCGGTCGTCTTCGAGCACGTCGGCGCGTCGACGTTCGAGACCTCGCTGAAGGTGCTGCAGCGCGGCGGCCGCCTCGTCACCTGCGGCGCCACGACCGGCGGCAACGTCTCGCTGTCGCTGCACGCCGTGTTCTTCAAGAGCCTGTCGATCCTCGGCTCGACCATGGGGCAGAAGGGCGACCTGCGGCAGATCCTGCGGCTGTTCGATCAGGGCCGCTTCCGTCCCGTGCTCGACCGTGCGCTGCCACTGGCGCAGGTCGGCGACGCGCATCGCTTGCTCGAGGAACGGCAAGCGCTCGGCAAGCTCGTGCTGACGTTGTGACCGCGCGACGTGCGCGTGGTCGTGCAGATCCGAGTCGCCAACTCGCATCTGCCATGCAAGAACGAGTTGGCGATGCGGATTTGCCCGCAGCGCCGGTCACCGCGCGCGGAAGCGTTCGCCGTTCGGCATCACCACGTCGCAATCGGGCCAGTGCTCGGTCGCCAGCTTGCGCACCCGATCGGGCGCGCAGCGCGTGCGCAGCAGGTTGAGGCGGCGCAGTGGCAGCTCGGCCAGGGACGCGAGCTCTGCCGTCACGTCCTTCTTGGTCCACGACAGGTCGAGCTGCTGCAGCGAACGGCTGGCCGCGAGCAGAGCGAGGCAGCCGTCGGGCAGCGGGGAGCCTTGCAGGTCGAGGTTCCGCAGGGATGCGATCCCCGCGACTTCCTTCATCAGGGCTTCGTCGAGCCATTGGGCGTCGGTCAGGCGCAGGGTGTGGAGCTGCTCTTGCTGTCGCAGCCGGGCCAGCGATCGCACCGTCAACTGCATGCGCGGCGCGGCGGCTGGGCCAGGTCCCATCTTCGACGCGACCCTGGGATCGCCGAGACCGAGCACCTGGAGGTGCACGCCCGCGAGGATCGCGGCGAGGTCGTCGTCGCGCAGCAGCAGCGCGCCCTTCAGCTCGAGCGCCTCGAGCTTCGTCAGTCGCGCCAAGGAGCGCAGCCCGCTGCCATCGAACTGAGGATTGTCCGCGAGTGCTAGAACCCTGAGTTCGGCCGGCAGCAGCGGGAGAACGGTGCTCGTCAGCTTCGGCAGCTCGGCCAGGTCGAGCTCGCGCAGAGTGGTCATCTTGGCGAGTGCGGGCCCGATCGCGTCGGTCAGGGACGTGCAGCCACCGAGGCGCAGCGTCGTCAGTGGCAACTTCGCCAGGGCCTGAACGACGTCGTCGGTGATGCCGACGCCGTCTTGGCTCGGCGACGTCAGGTCGACGCGCAGGTCCGGCAGATCGTCGCCGTCGCCGTCGACGAACGTCGCGGCGCCCTCCGGCACGGGCTCGCTCGCGGTGAGCCGCCGCTCGGGCAGGCCGTCGCCGTCTTCGTCGACGAACACGTCGGGGCCGCTGCGGCCGGGGCCAGACGAGGTCTGGCCGCGAAACCGACCCTGGCAGTCGCGCAGGTCGAGATGACGAAGAGCCGGCATCGTCGCCAGCGCCATGGCGTCGGCAGCGCTGACGGTCGTGCAGTTCGCGAGTTCGAGTCGCTGCAGCCCGGGCATCGCGGCGATCGCCGTCAGCGCGCGACCGCGAAAGCCCATGCAGTACGACAGCACGAGCGAGCGCAGGCTCGGCAGGCGAGGCAGCCGTTCGACCGCTTCGGTGACGACGCTGGAGTAGGTCAAGTCGAGGTGCTCGAGCTGCGGCAACGCTTCGAGCGCCTGCAGCCCGTAGCCGTACACCTGGTGGCATTGGCCGAGCGCGAGCCAGCGCAGCTTCGGCAGCTTCGCCAGCGAACGCACGCCGACGTCGGTGATCGCCAACGAGCGCGAGATGCCGGACGAGTCGACGTCCATCGCGCCGAGGTCGAGCCGTTCGAGCGCAGCGAAGCGGGCGAGCTGCGCGCATGCGGCGTCGTCGAAGTCGAAGCAGCGCAGCGCGCGCACGTCCGCCGGCACCTCGGCCAGTGCGGCCGGGCCGTGGCACTCGTGCCAGCGCGTCTCTTCGTCCTGCGGCGCCGTCGTCGCCGTGTCGGCCGTGTGGCGCCAGTGGGCGGTGCCGAACACGGCGCCGAAGCCGAGCAGCACGCACGCGGCGGCGAGCCACGGCGTTGGCGCCCGACGAGCGCGCGGCGCTGCGGCCGCGCCGAGGGCTTCGCCGAGCAGCCAGTCGAGTTGCCGGGCGGCGGCGGTGGCGCGCGCAGCCGAGGACGGGTGGATCGCGGGGTCGTTCATCGTTCGCTCCGTTCGAGGCATTGCCGCAGCGCGTGTCGCGCGCGCTGCATCAGGGTCTTCACGCCGTTGGCCTTCATCGCCAGCTCGGCGGCGATCGCGCGCCAGCCGAGGCCGTCGTGGTAGTGCAGTTCGAGCGCGCGGCGCACGCGCGGTTGCAGCGCGCCGAGGCAGTCGCGCAGGCGCGCGAGCAGTTCGTCGCCGCCGTCGTGTTCGGCCGTCGCGTCCCACAGCTCGTCGACGGCGACCGCGACTTCGCGTTCGCGGCGGCGTTGCCACCAGCGGCGCGAACGCAGCCACAGGTTGCGCGCGATGCCGCGCACGAACGCTGCCTGCGCGTCGGCGTCGCGTGCCGGCTGCTGCGCGGCGGCCTGGTGGGCAACCAGCATCGCTTCCTGC
>JBILEY010000035.1:0-21850 GCA_044351865.1 Planctomycetota bacterium
CAGACCGAGCACGAGCGCTTCCTGTGCGAAGAGCACGTCGGCCGGCCGGTTGTGGTGATGAACTACCCGGAGGCGATCAAGGCCTTCTACATGCGCAGCAACGCGGACGGGAAGACGGTCGCGGCGATGGACATCCTGGCGCCGGGCATCGGCGAGATCATCGGCGGCAGCCAGCGCGAGGAGCGCCTCGACGTGCTCGACGCGCGCATGCGCAAGATGCACCTCGTGCCCGAGCACTACTGGTGGTACCGCGACCTGCGCCGCTACGGCACCGTGCCGCACGCCGGCTTCGGCCTCGGCTTCGAGCGCCTGCTCGTCTACATCTGCGGCCTCGCCAACATCCGCGACGCGATCCCGTATCCGCGCGTGCCGGGCTTCGCGACGTTCTGAAGCGGCTCGCCTGGGCGACCAAGCTCAGCGATGGCCCGAACGCCGCCACGCGGGGCCCATCCGCCTCGCATTGACGCCGTCGACACCGCTGTGGCGTCGGCTTGCGAGCCGTCCTACAGGCCGATGCGCAGCACGGTCGCGTTGCTGTGCACGAGGCCGATCGGGCCCGCGGGATCGAGCACCAGTGCGTGCACGTAGACGTCGAGCAACGACACCCCAGGCGGGATCGCCAGCGGCACGTCGAGCGCGCCAGCACCTGGCACACCCGGCGAACCGCCGAGGCCGAGCAGTACGGTGGCGAACAGGTTGTCGACGTAGCCGGTGATGCCCGGCAGCAGGTTCGGCACGTCGATCGCCGAGGCGCCGAAGAACAGCGCCACCGGCATGCCGCCGAGCCCGGCTCGCACGCGCAGGCCGCAGGTGAGACCCGGGCGGATCGGGCCGGTCGCCGACAGCAGCGGCCGTCGACCGCCAGTGCCGAGACCACCGCTGCCGTACTGCTGGCGCGAGCCGGCGGCGGCGCCGGCGAAGCGGAGGTTGGGCACGCGGAAGTTGCCGTAGAGGTCGAGGTCGCCGTCCTGTTCGAGGTCGGCGAGGCCATTGCAGCCGAACTGCGCGAAGCGACGTTCCGGCGCGTAGGTGAGGCCGGGGCCGCTGCGGAGCAGCACGTGCGCGGTGTTCGAGGTCAGCACGACGAGGTCGGTGGTGCCGTCGCCGTCGACGTCGCCGGCGAGCGGGCGGCCGTCGATGGCGAACGTCTGCGCCAGCGCGAACACCCCTGCGCTGTTGGCGAACACTTCCACCCGACGAGCGGAGCCGGACGAGAAGGCGTGGCGTGCGACGGCGAGATCGAGGTCGCCGTCGTCGTCCAGATCGGCCAGCACCAGCAGGGCTGGAATCACCGTGCTGCCGGCCGGCGGCGCCAGCACCTGCAGCGTGTAGGTCAGTGGCCCCGTGCGCAGCAGCGCGGCGAGGCCGAGCGTGCCACTCGTCGCCAGCACGTCGACGTCGCCGTCGCCGTCGAGGTCGCCGATTGCTTGCGGCGTGTAGCCACCGAACGCCTGCGGCAGCAGCACGAACGTGCCCGGCGACTGCTGCTCGACCACGCCCTGAAGGTTGACGACGTCGAGATCGCCGTCGCCGTCGGCGTCGAGCACGAGCCCGCTGGACAGTGCCGTCGGGCAGGCGAGCCCCTGGTCGACCAGCACGTCGTCGCCGTTCGCTTCAAGGCGGTGCACGCCGACGAACGCGGCCGGCAACGGGAACTGCGACTGCTGGAACTTCGGCGCCAGCGCTTCCTGCAGGCCGTCGCCGTCGAAGTCGGCGACGGCGATCGGCGTGCTGAAGAAGGCGCCCGGCCCGGCACTCGGCCAGAAGCCTGGCACCGTCGCGAGGGCGCCGCTGCCGTCGTTCTTCAGCAGCGACTGCGTGCTCTCGATGCGGCCGTCGAGGTCGCCGTCGTCGTCCCAGTCACGCAGCAGCGTGCCGGGACCGGCGATCGGCGCCGTCAGCAACTCGGGATGACCAAAGCGCAGCGCCCGGGTGTCGACGAAATCGCGGTGGCCGTCGCCGTCGAGATCGGCGACCCCGGCGCCGAAGCCGGTGTCGTTTGCCGCGAACACGGTCTCCGAACGCGACGCGGTGAAGGCACCGGCCTGGTTGCGCAGCCACGTCAACGTGTGCGGCGGGAGGATGCCGCTGGTGGTGGTGAAGCCGCGCAGCAGCAGGTCCTGGTCGCCGTCGCCGTCCCAGTCGTTGGCGAACAGATTGCCGCTCGACGCGTTCGGCACCGCCTGCGGAGCGAGAGCCTGCCAGACGCCGCCGGGCTGTTGCTCCACCAACTGGATGGACGTGGCGCCGGCGAGCGACCGGCAGGTGGCGAGGTCCTGGTCGCCGTCCTGGTCGAAGTCGACCAGCGCCAGTTCGAACAGGGAGCCGCTGGCGAGCGGGACGATCGGCCCGGCCGTCGCGACGAAGCCGGCGCTGAGCACGAACTCGACCGAGTTGTTGCCGCCGTTGAGCAGGGCCGCGTCGGCATCGCCGTCGCCGTCGGCGTCGAACACGGCCATCGAGGGGCGGTAGTCCAACGACAACCCGAGCGGGGTGCCGAGCGGGAACTGCCGCGCTGGGTCGCCGGCGTACCAGCGCAGTTCCTGCGCGAGCCCCGACCCGCACAGCACGCACAGGTCGTCGATGCCGTCGCCGTTCGCATCGCCGGTGCGCAGCGCGAGCGGATTGCCGGGCAGGGTCAAGAACACCGGCGTCGCGAACTGGCCGCCGGTGAGGCCCGGATAGACCCGCACGCCTGGGGTGCCGGCCTGGATGCCGTTGCTGACCAGCAGGTCGCCTTGGCCGTCGCCGTCGACATCCGCATAGGCGACCTGGTTGCCGACGTCCGGCGGCAGCACCAGCACCGGTCCCGGAGTGAGGTTGCCGGAGCCGTCGTTCCAGAACACCCGCGCTTGCGACTTCAGGAGCGTCTGGCCGACGCTGAGGAAGCCGATCACGTCGGTGTCGCCGTCGAGATCGACGTCGGCGAGCAAGGTGAACTCCTCCGGTTGGAGCTGCAGCAGGGAGGCGTCGAACAGCGCGGGCGATTGCGCCGTAGCCGCCACCGCGCCGAGCGCCAGCGCGGCGAGCGACCCGAAGGCGGTGCGGTGGCGAGATGCAGGGGAGTTCGCGGGCATGGGCATTCCTTCCTTGGCCGATGGGGGAGACCCGCACCAGAGCAAGCACGATACCGAACGTATCAACAACCGCGGACCGGGCGGACGTGCGGCGCGTTGGCGGCGGAGGTCCGCCGGGCGCTCGTCGGCCAGCCGACGGCGGCGACGTTCAGCCGAGCCAGGCGTCGAACTGCACGATCACGAAGGGCTCCGCGACGCCGAACATCGCGTTGGCCGAGCAGCGGCGGGCTACGACGCGGGGTGACTCGCGGGCGAAGCGACCAGGGGATCGCCCGGTCAGTCTGGCGCGATCACGGGCCGAGGCCGCCGGGCAGATCGGGCTCGTCGTGCGGCGGGAACAGCACCTTCTTGAAGCACCAGTAGGTGAGCGCCGTGACGCCGAGGCACGACGCCAGCATGAACGTCCAACCGAGCGGGGTGAGGGATGCGAGCATGGTGGATCTCCTTCAGTCGGCAGCAGGGAGTTTGCCGTCGAGGTCGCGGCCTTCGGCCTTCCAGCGGCGGGCGCCGATCGCGGTGATGGCGACGAGGCCGGCGATCGTCAGCAGCAGGAACACCCAGGTGCGGCGCGCGCTGCCCGGGCTCTCCACGTCGACTTCGGCGGTCGCTTGGAACGTCTTCGTCGTGGTCCCGTCGCTGACCGTCAGCTCGAACGGCACCTCGAAGTTCTTGGCGTTCGCCGGCTCCTTGGTCGCGAACGACGGCTTCGCCGTGGCGGCGTCGGCCAGTGCCACCGGTTCGCCGCCGAGCTGCTTCCATGTGTAGGTCAGCTTGCTGCCGGCGGGGAATGCGGCGACGAGATCGCGTTGGGACACGACCGACAGCTGCGGCGTCGTCTTCACGTTGCCGAGCAGCGTGTCGACGTAACCCGGTGCGTTGTTCAGGCAGAACCCGATCATGATGACGATCAGGTAGGCCGGCGAGACGTACTTGATCACGAACTGGAAGAACTTCGGGATGCGCAACTGGGCGCCCTGGTGCGCCTCGGCGATGCCGCGTTCGAGGCCGAAGATCCAGCCGAAGGCGATGATCTGCACCGCCGCGACGACCATGATGAACACCGAGCCGACCCAGAAGTCGATCGTGTCGAGCGCCGTCAGGCCCTTGCTGTAGTAGAGCACGAAGGCGTTGCCGATCAGGCCCCAGACGGTGACCAGCGTCGTCGACTTCACCTTGTCGATGCCGAGCGCTTCCTCGAAGAACGCCTTGCTCGGCTGCAGCATCGACAGCGAGCTGGTGATGGCGGCGAGGAACAGGATCAGGAAGAAGGCAGCGCCGAAGAAGTTGCCGCCCGGCATCTGGGCGAACACCATCGGCAGCGTCTTGAAGCCGAGGCTCATCGAGCCGCCGGTCGCCTGCGAGGTCAGCAGCACGCCGACGAACACGACCGACGCGGTGACGGTGATCAGGCCGCCGAGCACGACCTCGAAGAACTCGTTCGTCGCCGAGGCGGTGAGGCCGCTCAGCACGACGTCGTCCTTCTTCTTCATGTAGCTGGCGTAGTTGATGATCACGCCGAAGCCGACCGACAGGCTGAAGAAGATCTGGCCGGTGGCTGCGACCCACGTCTTGAAGTCCGACAGCTTCTCGAAGTTCGGGTTCCACAGGTAGCCGAGGCCGTCGACGACCGACTGACCGGTGGTGCCGGCCGGCGCCGACAGCGTCAGCACGCGGATCAGGATGACGATGCCGAGCACCGCCATGACCGGCATCGCGTACTTGCAGACCGTCTCGATGCCCTTCGACAAGCCGCGGTAGACGAACCAGACGTTGCACACCACGGTGATCACGAACGCGATCAGCACCGGGTGCATGCCGTTCGTGAACAGCGCTCCGTTGTCGGCCGCGCCGACGACTTCGCCGAAGAAGCCGCGCGTATGCGGCACCTGCACGGCCGCGACGTCACTGGTCGGATCGAGGCCGATGCCGCCGGTGCAGTACTTCCAGAAGTAGTAGAGGCACCAGCTCTCGATCAGCACGTAGTAGAAGTAGACGCCGAGCGGGATCAGCACGCCGAACACGCCGGCGTAGCGACCGATCGGGCCCTTGCACCAGATGCCGAGGATGCCGGGCGCGCTGTGGAAGCCCTTCCTGCCGCCGTAGCGACCGATCGCCCACTCCGCCCAGCCGATCGGGATGCCCACGATCAGCAGCGCCAGGAAGTAGGGGATCATGAACGCGCCGCCGCCGTTCTCGGCAGCGTTCCCCGGGAAGCGCAGGAAGTTGCCGAGGCCGACGGCGGAGCCGGCGACGGCGAGGATGACACCGAGGCGCGAGCCCCATTGCTGCGAGGATTGGTTCGTCATTCAGGAGCGAACGAGAGGGACGAGAGCGCGGCGGACTGTCGCGTCACCTCGAGGTCCTTGCAACCCGCGGCGCCGAGAAAGCGCGTCGCGTTCGCGAAGCACGCGGCGAGTTCGTGCTCGCGTGCGCGCGCGTGCCGCGGTCCAATCCCGCGCCACCCCGCTGCCGAACATGGCCAAGAGCAAAGGCAAGAAGTCGTTCCCGAACGCCGTCCATCTGACCGTCGTCAGCGTGCCGCGCGCGCTGCGCTTCTACGAGGAGAAGCTCGGCTTCAAGCTCGGTGGGCAGTGGCCCGAAGGCGACAAGCCGGTCTACGCCAAGATGGAGCTCGACGGCCAGGTGGTCATGCTCGGCGAACTGCCGTCGCTGGTCGAAGCGCGGCAGATGGGCCTCGACGCGCAGGAGCTCGAGGTGGTGAAGCAGGACGCGCGCGCGCTGGCGCGCGGCACCGGCGGCATCGGCGTCGCCGTCTACCTGCAGGTCAAGGACGTCGATCGCTTCGCGGCGAAGATGAAGAAGCGGCGCGTCAAGCTGCTGCTGCCGCCGAAGACGCAGTTCTATGGCGCTCGCGAGTGCGCGCTGAACGACCTCGACGGCTATCGCCTCGTGTTCTACAGCGCGACGGCCGCGACGGCCGACGACGCGGCTCCGGCCGCGGACTGAGAGGCCGAGAAGAAAACCGGCATACGGCCCTCAGAGTCATGTTTGGCGGCTGCCTTCGCAGCCACGCAGAGCCTTCGAGAGATTCTCTCTCAGGCTCTGAGCACCGCGTTCGCAGCGGTCAGCCGCGCGGCGCAGCAGCCAGCCCTTGGCGCAGTCGTTCGGCCGTGCGCTGCGCCGGCACCGAGTTGATGTACATGTCACCGCCGAGCTCGAGCCCGGCCATCTGCCCCGTGCGCGGCTGCAGTTCGAAGTGCCAGTGGAAGCGTTGTCCGGGGATGCGGTGCAGCCACAGGTTGAAGGCCGGCCGGCCGAGTCCGTGCGCCACCGCCGCGAACAGCGCGTGCAGCGCCGCTGCCAGCGAGTCGACGTCGGTGCGCAGGAAGTCGTCGCCGCAGTCGATGGGCACCAGCCACGTCTCGTTCGGCAGCTTCGGCGGGTCCGGCACCAGCACGGCGTGCGCACGCGTGCGGTGCACGAGCCGTTGCTCCGGCTCGGCGCGCTGCAGCGTGCGGCACCACGGACACTGCGGCAGCTGGGCGGTGGTCTGCAGTTCCAGCACGAGCCGCGGCGGCAGTTCGGGCAGGCCGAGCACCTGGCTGTGGTTGTGCGCGATCGAGGCGCCGGCGAGTGCACCGACGTTCTTGAACAGGTAGGCGCAGGCGACGCCGGGCCGCGCTTCCAGTGCCGCGACGCGCTGCTGCCATAGGCGCACGCAGTCGCGCCAGCAGGCGAGGTCGAGATCGCCGGGCTGCTCGTGGTGCAGGCGGCCCTCGGCGATCACTTCGTGGTGTGCGTTCGCCGGATACTTGTTCGGGAACGCGCGCGCCGTCCAGCCCGGCTGGTCCGGTGCAGTGCCAGGATCGCGCTGCGCCGCGACCTCGGGCGGCGTGTCGGCTTCTTGACCCTGGCAGAACGGACAGGCGTGGGCGCTCGGCGCCGCTCCGGTGTGCATCGGTCGCTTCTGCCGCAGCGGCGCCATCAGGATCGGCCGCGCCGTGGTCGGGTCGACGACCGTGCGCGGTGGTTCGTCGTCCGGCGGCGGGTTCATTTGCCGATCCGGTCGAACGCGTCGTGGCAGTCGTTGCAGTGCTGGCGGCGGCCGGTGCGGTAGAGCTCGGCGGCGAGGTCGCCGTGCGCCTGGCGGGCTTCGAGGGCGACCTGCAGCAGCCACGATTCGCAGTCGCGCGCCATGCGGGCGTAGTTCGTCACGCGCTTGTCCTCGTGTTCGCCGTAGCCGCGGCGCAGCACCTCGGCGGCCTCGTTGGCGGCGGCTGCGGCGCGCTTCAGGTCGCCTTGCGGCGCCTTCAGCAGCAGCGCCGTCAGCTCGCTGCACAGCGCGTCGACGTGTTCCATCTGCTCGTTCCACGTCTTGGCTGCCGTGGGGGATGCCTCGGCCTGCGGGCTCGCCGGGGGCGACGTGCAGGCGAACGCGAGCAGCAGGGGCAACAGGGTCCGGAGGCGCATCGCCCGGATGTTGCCGCGCGACCGCGGTGCCGACCAGCGTGCTGTCGGCGCGGCGTTCACGGTCGGGTCGCGGCGCCAGCGCTCTGCCGCACCGCGCGGGCGCCGGGGAACAGTGCCGCCGGGTCGGGTGGCGCTTCGCCCTCACGGTAGAGCCGGCACCGACAGCGCACGTGCACCACGGTGCCCGCCGGGAACCGCCACTGGCGGGCGCCGTCGGCGGCGAACTCCTCGGCGGCGGGCACGGGTTCGGCGACGAGCTGCCACAGCACCCGCGTCGGCGTCGAGCTCGGCATCGCCAATCGCCCATCGGCTGGCACCACGTAATCGACCATCAGGTCGTGGTCCGCATGGGGCGGGAACGACGGCGCCGGCAGCGACGAGCAGGCGGTGGCAACCGCGAGCAGGGCGGCGACTGGGAACAGGACCGCGCCGCGGCGGCTCTGCCATGGCCTCGGTCGACCGGGGCGACTATGCATCGCGGCATGGTCGGTGGCATCGCGGTCCGTGGCAACCTCCTGTGCGTCACCTGGTCGGCGGCGCGCGGCCACGTCTTCTTGTTCGATGTCGAAGCGGGCCAGCGCGTGTCTGCTTGGACGCTGCCCGCCGGGCCCGCCGGCTACTGCGATGCCGGCGGCGTGGCGATGGACGAGCACTACCACCTGTTCGTCGCCGACCCGCACAACGACCGCGTGCGCCACTACAACGCGTTCGGTCGCCACCTCGGCGACTTCGGTGCGTCGGCGCCGGCGACTGGCGACGCGGCGCGCGACCGCCAGGGAGTGCTCGATCGCCCGCACGCGGTGGCCCTGCGCGGCGACCTGCTCTACGTGGCCTGCGGCGACCAGCCGCGGCGCCGCGCCGTGCAGCGGTTCTCGCGGCAAGGAACCGTGCTGCGGCCTCTCGCCTGCCGCGGCGATGCCGACGCGAAGTTCGGGGCGCCCCGCGGCCTGTGGGCCGACGAACACGGCCTGCTGGTCGCTGACACGCTGCGCGGCACCATCCAACGCTTCCGCGGCGACGGCACCTATGTCGGGCAGTACGCGTGCGCCGAGCCGGGTGCGCTGTCGAGGCCCCAGGCGGTGATGCGACTGCCGGACGGGCGCGTGCTGTTCACCGACGTCGGCGACGCCAGCGGCGTGCGGTTGCTCGACGCCGCCGGCCATCTGGCGCCGGTGCCTCAGGACCTCGCGACCGGCGCGCGCGACGTCGTCGGCTTCGCGCGGGACGCGCGGGGCCTCGTCTACGTGCTCGATCGCCACGGCGAACGCGTGCTGCGTTGTCGCCCCGACCTGCAATGCGAACGCGTGCTGTTCGACCTCGAAGAGCTGCAGGACGATCCACCGCCGACGTGAAAAGCGGTGGGAAAGCAGGCGAACGATCGGTGCGCGCGCCCTTTCCAGGCCGTGCACGACGCAGTTCTTCGTCATGCCGCGAGCCGCGAAGTCAGTCGACAAGCGGCCTGCAGGGCGAATGTGAAAAACTCTGCGCCGCAAGCTTGCGCGCCTGGGGCCGCTCGCTAAGAACAGCGTCATTGCTCCTGGCTTCCGGCGTTGCCGGTCAGCCCTTTGCACCTGCTTGTGGAAATCGATCCACAGGCACTCTGCGGCCCACTTCGTCTCCCGAAGTAATCGCAGCGAACCCTGCAAACGGTGGTGGCGCCTGAGGTTTGGAGCTTCGCTCGTCTCCGTGTGGCGGAGCGAGGGGCGGTAACGAGGCGCGGCCGCGTGTGTCGGTCGCCATCGCCGTTCCACGCTCCGGTGGCTTGGCTTCCCCTTGGGCGGGAGGGCTCCTTGGATCGCATTCGTATCCGGGGTGGCCGCGGTCTCCGCGGCACCGTTCGTGTTTCCGGCAGCAAGAACGGCGCACTGCCGATCCTGGCTGCGTCATTGCTCGTCGATGGGCCGATCCTGCTGCGCAACATGCCGCGGCTGACCGACGTCGAGAACCTGCTCCGTATCCTCGGCAAGCTCGGCGTCGTGCACGTGTGGCACAGCGACGGCTCGCTCGAGCTCGAAGCCAAGGACAAGACCGTCTACACGGCGCCCTACGACCTGGTCCGCACCATGCGCGCCAGCTTCGTCGTGCTCGGCCCGCTGTGGGCCCGCCGCGGCGTCGCGCGCGTCAGCTACCCCGGTGGCTGCGTGTTCGGCCACCGCCCGGTCGACCTGCACCTGAAGGGGCTGCGCGACATCGGCGGCACCATCGAGCACGTCGACGGCTACGTGACGTTGTCCGGCCGTCCGTCGGGCGGCGCCGTGTTCCTCGGCGGCAACATGGGTTCGACCGTGCTCGGCACCGCCAACGTGGTGATGGCGGCGACGCTCGGCAAGGGCACGACCTACCTCGAATCGGCGGCGATGGAGCCGGAGATCGAGGACCTCTGCCACTTCCTGAACGCCTGCGGTGCGCGCATCAGCGGCATCGGCAGCCACCTGCTCGTCATCGAAGGCGTCGACTCTCTGCACGGCTGCGAGTGGCGCATGATCCCGGATCGCATCGAGGCGGGCACGTTCCTGTGCGGTGCGATCATGATGAACAGCGACGTCGTGGTGCAGGACTGCAACCCGATGCACCTGCTGGCCGTCGTCGACCGCCTGCGCGCCGCCGGCGCCCAGCTCGAACTCGGCCGCGACTTCATCCGCAACGTGCCGACGACGTCGGGGCGCCTGCGCGCCTGCGACATGACGACGATGGCGTACCCGGGTTTCCCGACCGACCTGCAGGCGCAGTTCATGGCCTTGATGGCGTGCGCCGACGGCGTCTCGGTGATCACCGAGAAGATCTACCCCGAGCGCTTCATCCACGCGGCCGAGCTGCAGCGCCTCGGCGCTCGCATCCGCCGCGAAGGACCGAGTGCGATCATCGAAGGCACGCAGGAACTGCGCGGGGCGCCGGTGATGGCCAGCGACCTGCGCGCCTCGGCGAGCCTCGTGCTCGCGGGCCTCGTTGCGCGCGGCGCCACCGACGTGCGCCGCGTCTACCACATCGATCGCGGCTACGAGCGCATCGAAGAGAAGCTGCAGTGCATCGGTGCCGACATCGAGCGCATCAGCGAGGGCTGAGAGAGCCGCGGGGCGGCCGTGAAGGCTGATGCGCGCATCGGGCGGTCGCGTCACTGCCGCTCGGTGACCGCACGCGCGCGCTCCCGCGCTTCGTCCGACGTGAGGTCGCACAGGATGCCGTGCGCGCTGCAGCAGGCGATGTCCCCGAGGTCGAGCAGCGTCTCGTCGCCCGATTCGAGGTGCACCAGTTCCGGGTCGTCGACGACGGCGATCACCGGCCGCAGCGGGTCCGAGCCCTGGCTGCGCACCACCGCCAGCCGACCATCGAGCAGTTCGACCAGTTGGCCGACCGGATAGACGCCGTTGCTGGCGATGAACTTGCGCATCAGCGCGCGGTCGAGCTGGCTGCCCATCGCCAGCATCACGCGGTAGGCGCGCACCGGCGTCATGGCGCGCTTGTAGGGTCGCGCCGCGGTCAGGGCCTCGTAGATGTCGCAGATCTTGATGATGTTCGTCACCAGCGACACTTCGTGGTGGTGCGCGGTGCGCGGGTAGCCGGTGCCGTCGGGGCCGCGGTGGTGGCCGAACGCCGCCGCCACCGACAGCGGGTCGGCGTCCTGGTGGTCGAGCAGGATCTCGGCGCCGAGTTCCGGGTGCCGGTTGACCAGGCGACGTTCCTCTTGGTCCAGCGGGCGTGTGGCGTGCAGCAGTTCGAACGGCACCTGCGACTTGCCGACGTCGTGCAACAGGCCCGCCGTGCCGATGCGGACCAGCAGCTCGTGGTCGTTCGTCATGGTGCGCGCGAACTGCATCGCCAGCAGCGCCACGCGCAGCGAGTGGCCGAACGTGAACGCGTCGTATTGCTCCTGGCGCAGCATGCCGAGCGTGGTCTGGTCGCCGTCCTCGAGCTTCTGCAGCATGCGCTCGGCCTGCGCCTGCACCGGTGCGAAGTCGATGCGGCCACCGCGGCACACCGACACGGTGACGTTCTGCAGCAGGTCGATCAGCGTCTGGTAGAAGCGCACGCCGATGCGCAGCTCCACGTCGATCGGCGGCGGGGCTGGCGCCGCCTCGGAACCGCCGCACCGGCCTTCGGCGACCGCCGCGCCGTCGCGGTAGGGCGGCAACACGCGCACGTGGGTGATGCCTTGCGCCGTCAGCTTGCCGGTCAAGGCGAACAGGTTGTTCGTGGTTTCGCCGCGGGCGGTCAGCGTGCGCAGCAGTTGTTCGAGTTCTGCCATCGGCACCGGCGAACGGAACTCGATGCCGCCAGCGATCCAGGCGGCGAGGATCTCGATCAGGCGCGGCGCGCCGATGCTGGCGCCGACCAGCGGCCGGCCCTGGCAGAAGACGACGCGGTCGGCGACGCCGACGACGACGGTCGACTCCCGGCCTTCGCTGGCGAAGCGCGCCAAGGACTGGTGCAGCTCGGCGAGCGCGTTCTGCACCCGCGAGTGCGCGATCTCGTAGATGCGGCTGCCGACGAGGCAGCCGACGAGGCGGTCGACCAGCACCGAGGCTTCGGTCGTGGGGTCGAAGGCCAGGGCGGTGGGTTCACTGGTCACGGCGCCTCCTGCAAGGTGGTCAGGGCTTGTCGCGCGCATTGGCGGATGGCGCGCGACGTGCGGTCCCAGCGCGTCCAGCGCCCGCGCTTCGTCAGTTGGGCGAGCAGCGCCCGGGTCTCGGGCAGTGGCGAGTGCACGAGGCGCGGGATGGCCGCCAGCAAGCCGGCGGTGTCGTGGTTGGCGAGGCACTGCTGCGCGGTCGCCAGCAGCAGTTCGGCGCATTCGCCGACCAGCGTCGGCGTCGCGCGTTGCTTCGTCCATGCCGCCAACAGGCGCGCCAGGAACGTCGGTGGCAGGCCCGCAGCGTCGGGCGCGGACTCCAGCACCGCGCGCACGCCTGGTGCCAGGTCGAGGCCGAGCACGAACTGCCGCAGTCGCTGCAGGCTGGCGGCATTCGCTTGCCGTGCCATCGCTGGCAACAGCTCGCGCACTTCGGGAGTGTTCAGCTCGAGCAGCGTGGCGACGACGCGTTCGTCCGCGAGGCAGCCGCAGCGTTCCGCCGCTGCGACGCCGCCGAGCAGCAGCATCGGCCCGACCAATTGCAGGCCCTGGCGGAGCACCGTGCGGCCGGCGTCGTCGCCGCCGAGGGCCCGCACGCAACCCGCCAGCGAGTCGGGGAACGTCGCTGCGAAGAACGCCGCGTCGAGGTGGGGGCGCAGTGGCTGGAGGGCGTCGACGTTGGCGTCCAGCATCGCCTGCAGCACGGCCCGGCGCTCCGCGTCGCGGCCCTTGCTGCCGCCGCCAATCGCCAGGTAGGGCTCCCACTCGCTGCGCAGGGTCTCGCCATGCCGGGACAGCAGCTGGGCGACGCGGCGGCGCGCGCCGGCACTGCCGCCGGTGCGGCGATCCTTTGCGACCAGGTACAAGCAGATGCCGAACTGTTCGCGCGCGGTGGCGAAATCGTGCTCGGCGCCGATCTCCGGTGGGAAGCTGCGCTCGTCGTCGGGCAGCTGCTCGAACTCGCCGAGCAACAGGTCGACGTCGGCGGTGATCGCTTCGTCTTCGGGCCGGCCGGACGGCAGGGCGTCGCCGCTCTGCGCCGGCGTCGACGACGTGCCGAAGACCGTGCGGGCGACGGTCAGCGCCTGCCGCATCAGGTCGCTGCCGCGCACGCGCGCGCCGCGGCGCACGACCTCGCCGAGGTCGCGTTCGATGCGCGCGAGGATGGTGCGCACGGTCGCGGCGATGGCGGTCGCGTCGTTGCCGACGTCGGCGGGCAACAGCTGGCCCAAGCGCTCGAGCAGCGGCAGCGTCGTCGTCCGTTCGCCCTCCGCCGTGGTCAGTGCGGCCATGGCTGCCAGCCGGGTTTGCGTCTCCTCCTCGGCGACGAGTTGCTGCAGCGCCGAGCGGACGGCTGGCGGCAGCGGCGGGGGCGACGCCGGCGCCCGCGCTGCCGGCCGCGCCTTCGTCGTCGCACCGCCCGGGGCGGGCTTGCCTTGGGCGCCGTCGCCTTGGAAGTCGCCTTCGAACACCAGCGGCAAGGCGCGCAACCGCGCATGGTCGGCTGGCCACCTGGCCACCAGTTCGCTGGCGCCGCGGTGGCGCTGGCGGCGTGCCATCTGCAGGAACTCGACGAGGTCGCTCGCCGTCGCTTCCGGCGTCAGCTCGAGGCCGCGCAGTCCCACTTCGCGCAAGCGCGCGACCAGCACCGCCACCTCGTCGTCGTCGAGGTCGAAGGTGGCGCCGCACAGCAGCAGCTTGCCGTCCCGCACCAGCACCGTCCGGTCGCCGGATGCGAAGTAGCCGAAGTGGCCGAGCACGGCGGTGACCGCGCCTTGTACGCGCGGGTGCTCCGGCGCGTAGATCGACGCATTGCGCCACATCGTGGTGATGCGTCGCAGCAGGGCGCGAGCGGAGTCGGCCCCGGCTTCGGTGGTTGGCTCCTCGTGGCGAGTCACGGACGCCGTTCCGATCGGCACGCGGCCTCCGGCATCGTGATCGCCTTCGGCCACGGCTGCGAACGCTCCGCCTGGCGCCGCTGCCATCGCGCCGTCGCGAACGCCTTCATTTCGGCGCCTGCGGGAGAACCGGTGCCGGCTGCGTGGCCGGCGCGGCGCGGTGCGAATCAGGCGCCGAGGGCCTGACGGACCGCCGCGATCACGTCGCCGGCGTCGTCGTCGGTCAAGCGCGGCGTCAGCGGCAGCGACAGCGTGCGGTCGCCGATCGCCTGCGCCGCCGGGAAGTCCTCGGGCTTCCAGCCAAAGCGCCGGCGGTAGACCGACATGTTCGGCAGCGACCGGTAGTGCACACCGGTGCCGATGTTCTGCTGGTGCAGCTTCATCAGCATCTCGTCGCGCGAGACGCCGCAGCGCTGCTTGTCGACGAGGATCGTGAACAGGTGCAACGCGTGCCGTTCGTGGCTCGCCCACGGTGCCGGCAGGCCGATCGGCAGGTCGGCGAGTTCCTTCATGTAGCGCTGCCACAGCACGAGGCGGCGCTGCCAGTACTGCTCGACGCGCGTGATCTGGTGCATGCCGATCGCGGCCTGCAGGTCCATCAGGTTGTACTTGAAGCCGATTTCCTCGACGTCGTAGTGCTTGTAGCCGTCGTCGGTGAAGCGCTTCCAGGCGTCGGCCGACATGCCGTGCAGGCCCATGCGCTTGGTGCGCTTCGCCAGCTGCTCGTCGCGCGTCAGCACCATGCCGCCTTCGCCGGTGACGATGTTCTTCGTCGAGTAGAACGACAGCACGCCGAGGTCGCCGATCGTGCCGGCCTTCTGGCCGCGGTACTCGGTCTCGATCGCGTGCGCGCAGTCCTCGATGACCTTCAGCCGGTGTTCGCGCGCGATCGCCATCAGCGCATCCATGTCGCACGGCCGGCCGGCGAAGTGCACCGGCAGCAGCGCCTTGGTCTTCGGCGTGATCTTCTTGCGCACCTGCGCCGGGTCGATGTTCATCGTCGCCGGGTCGACGTCGGCGAGCACCGGCGTGGCGCCGGCGTGCACGATGGCGTTGACCGTCGCGCAGAACGTCATCGGCGTGGTGATGACCTCGTCGCCGGGCTGCAGGCCCAGCACGACGCACGCGAGGTGCAGGCCGGCGGTGCACGAGTTCAGGCCGACGGCGTACGGCACGCCCTTGTAGGCGGCGATCCGCTTCTCGAACTCGGCGGCCTTCGGACCGGTGCCGAGCCAGGCGCTGCGCAGGCAGGCCAGGACTTCGTCGATCTCGGGTTGTTCGATCGGCGGTTGGCCGAAGACGAGGTAGCTCTTGCGCATGGTGTGGCGAGTTGGACGCGGAACGCTACGGCTGCGGCTTCGGTGGTGCAGGGGCCGAGCGCGGATTCGCAGGGCTCGAGGCGAACATCGGCCGGAGCACAGCTGGAGGCTAAGTCGCCTTGGCAGCGGCAGAACGGCGACTGCCGAGCCAGGCGAGTGCGAGTGCTGCGACCCACGACAGCACGCGGTCGGCGAAGCCAGGGCCGAGCACCGGCCAATAGAAGCCGACGATCGCGCCGAGGCCGCCGACCAGCATCGACGCCAGCGCCCAGTTCGGCGCGACCGCACCGCACCACAACCGCACCAGCAGCAGTGGGCCGAGCGACGAGCCGAGCGCGGCCCAGGCGAACAGCACGTTGTCGAACACGTTCTTCGGCAGCAGCAAGGCCGCCACGGTCGCCGCGGTGCCGATGCCGAGCACGGTGGCGCGCGCCAGCAGCAGCGCGCGGTCGGGGTGGCGGTAGGCGAGGCCGAGGTCGTGGGTCATGCTGCTGGCGCAGACCAGCAGCTGGCTGTCGACCGTCGACATGATCGCCGCCAGCACCGACGCCAGCACGATGCCGTCGACCAGCGGCGGCAACAGGTGCCGGCTCGCTTCGTAGAGCGCGTCTTCGTGGGCGCCGGCCGGCAGCGACCACGACGCCCGGGCGGCCAGGCCGAGCACGATCATGCCGAGGTAGAGGATCACCGCCCAGCCGATGCCGACGCTGCGCGCCACCGACATCGAGGCGCCCGGCGCCATGCCCATGAACTTGTTCACTGCGTGCGGCTGGCCCGGGTAGCCGAGCGCGATGCCACACAGCCCGAGTGCGAACGCCACCGCGGCGCCGCCTTCGTAGGTGCTGGTGAGATCCTGGAAGCCCGGGGCGTCGACCGCGGCCACTGCGTCGACGAAGCCGCCGAAGCCGCCGAGGTGGGCCACCACCGCCGCCGGCACCAGCACGGCGACACCGACCATCAGCAGGCCCTGCAGCGTGTCGGTGATGCTGGCGGCGAGGTAGCCGCCGAGCAGCGTGTAGGCGACGGTCACCGCGGCGCCGAGCAGCACGCCGAGCGTCTGCTGGGTGGCGAACGCGTGAGTGAAGGCGCTGCCGGCGGCCTGCATCTGCGCCGCCACGTAGGTCGCCAGCGACAGCAGCGTCAACACCGACGCGGTGATCGCCAGCGGCCGATGCCCTGGCGCGCCGCGCGGGCCGGCGAGGAACTCGGTCAGCGTGATCGCGCTGCCGGTGCGGTCGCGCAGCCGCGGCGCGACGAAGAACCAGTTCAGCACGAAGCCGCCGATGCAGCCTGGGATCAACCACAGCGACGCGAGGCCGAACTTGTAGGCGAAGCCGCTGGCGCCGACGAGGCTCCACGCCGATGACGAACTGGCGTTCGCCGCCAAGGCCGCGACCCAGGGGCCGAGCGTGCGGCCGCCGAGATAGAAGTCGTCCGCGTCGCGTGTGCGCCGCTGGGCGACCACGCCGAGCAGCAGCAGACCGACGAGATACGTCACCAACGCACAGAGGATCGCCGTGGAGCGTTCCATGGCGCGAGACTAGCATCCGCGCCCCGCCGAGAAGCCCAGGAACTCGAGGACCACAGGAACCCCAGATGCCCACGTCGACGAACCCGGATCGCTTCGCTCGCTACGTCCGCTTCCGCAGCACGCTCGACGACCCGTTCGTCGAACTCGACCTCGGCCACAGCAAGCTCGAGGAACGCGACGTCGACGCGCTGCGGCCGTCGCTCGACCAGGCGCTCGCCGCGATGAAGAAGATCGAACAGGGCGCCATCGCCAACGCCGACGAGCAGCGCATGGTCGGCCACTTCTGGCTGCGCGCGCCGGGCCTCGCGCCGAAGCCCGAACTGGAGGATGCGATCGCCAGCACGGTCGCCGGCATCGAAGCGTTCGCCCAGGCGGTGCACAGCGGCCGCATCGCGCCACCCGAAGGCGGCTCCTACACCAAGGTCGTGCTGTGCGGCATCGGCGGCAGTTCGCTCGGCCCGATGCTGCTGGCCGACGCCTTCGGCGGCCCTGAAGCGCCGATGAGCCTGTGCGTGCTCGACAACACCGACCCCGAGGGCCTCGACCTCGCGATCGAGGCGCTCGGCTCCCTGCAGGACGCGCTGGTCATCGTCATCAGCAAGTCGGGTGGCACGCCGGAGACGCGCAACGGCATGCTCGAGGTCGAACGCGCCTGCAAGCAGCAGGGCCTCGCGTTCGCCCCGCGCGCGATCGCCGTGACCACGCCCGGCTCGCTGCTCGACAAGAAGGCCGCGGCCGACGGCTGGCTGCAGCGCTTTCCGATGTGGGACTGGGTCGGCGGCCGCACGTCGATCACGTCGGCGGTCGGCCTGTTGCCCGGCGCCCTGCTCGGCATGGACGTGCGCGCGTTCCTGGCCGGAGCGGCGGCGATGGACGACGCCACGCGCCGCGCCGACGTCTGGCGCAACCCCGCCGCGATGCTGGCGACGTTCTGGCACCACGAAGGCCGCGGCCGCGGTGAGCGCGCGATGGTCGTGCTGCCGTACAAGGACCGCCTGCTGCTGCTGTCGCGCTACCTGCAGCAGCTGGTGATGGAGTCGCTCGGCAAGGAGCACGACCGCAAGGGCCAGGTCGTCAACCAGGGCATCGCCGTCTACGGCAACAAGGGCTCGACCGACCAGCACGCCTACGTGCAGCAGCTGCGCGACGGCCGCCACGACTTCTTCGGCACGTTCGTGCGCGTGCTGCGCGACCGCGAGGTCGGCCACTTCGAGGTCGAATCGGGCGTGACCTCCGGCGACTACCTCGACGGCTTCTGGCAGGGCACGCGCACGGCGCTGCTCGACAAGGGCCGCGCCTCGGCGACCATCGGCATCGACCGCCTCGACGAACGCACGCTCGGCGCCATCGTCGCGCTGTTCGAGCGCACGGTCGCGATCTACGCCGAACTGGTCGACGTCAACGCCTTCCACCAGCCCGGCGTCGAAGCCGGCAAGAAGGCGGCGGCGAAGGTGCTCGAGCTGCAGAAGAAGCTGTTCGCGGCGCTCGGCAACGCGCCCCAGGACGTGCGCACGCTGGCGGCGAAGGTCGGCGCCGACGCCGCCGACTGCTGGCCGGTGCTGCAGCACCTCGCCGCGAACCGGCCCGAGGTGCACGCGCTGAAGTTGCACGAGCCGGCGGCGGCGACGTTCCGGCGCGAGTGATGCGCACGGGTCGTTCGCTGCTGGCGGCCGCTCTCGTCGGCGCTTGCGGTGGCGCGCCACCAGCGGTTCCCAGTGCAACCGGGGGGCCGGCGCCGGGGGATCCGACCCCGCGATCGGTGCAAGTGACGATCGAGTTCGACCCGGCCCTGCCAGCGCCCGCGCGCCTGCAGGTCGTCCACGAGAGCGGCGAGCACCGCGACGTCGCGACGCAGTGCACCGGCGTCGCCCTTTCGCTTCCGCCCGGCCCGGTGCTGCTGCGGTTGGTCGCCGGGGAGCGTTCGCTGGAACGCGCGCTGCTCGTGCAGCCCGGCATGTCGGCCCTTGCGTGGGACCTTTCGAGCATGCAGCAGTCGCCCTGACCTGGGCGACCCTCGCGCATGGCGGCGGGGGCGGTGGGGCCGGCCGTGAGGAATCCCGAGCCACGCGTTGGCAGCGACCCGCCGGCACCGCTAGGCTCTCGCCGCTTTCCCGACCCGTTCCGGAGAAAGCGACTTGGCAGAGTTCCTCGGCGAAGGCCTCACCTACGACGACGTCTTGCTGGTGCCGCAGATGGCCTCGGCCCTGCCGCGCGACGTCGAGACCAAGACCAGGCTGTGCCGCGGTGTCGAACTGCAGGTGCCGATCGTCGGCGCCGCGATGGACACCGTCACCGAATCGCGCATGGCGGTCGCGCTCGCCCAGCAAGGCGGCATCGGCATCGTGCACAAGAACCTGTCGGTCGAACGGCAGGTCGGCGAGGTCGACAAGGTCAAGCGCTCGGCCAACGGCGTGATCCAGGATCCGGTGGCGCTCGCCGTCGAGGACAGCGTCGGCCGCGCCAAGGACCTGATGGCGGCGCACAAGATCAGCGGCCTGCCGGTCGTCGACGCGCAGCGCGTCGTGGTCGGCATCCTGACGCACCGCGACCTGCGCTTCGTCGACAACCGCGACACCAAGGTCGGCGCGGTGATGACGAAGCAGAACCTGGTCAAGGCCCAGCCGGGTACGACGCTCGACCAGGCGCGGCAGATCCTGCGCCAGAACAAGGTCGAGAAGCTGATCCTCGTGCATCCCGACGGCAAGCTCGCCGGGCTGATCACGATGAAGGACATCCGCGGCACCGAGGAGTTCCCCTCGGCGGCGCGCGACGGGCGCGGTCGCCTGCTGGTCGGCGCGGCGGTCGGCGTGCACGACCTCGAACGCGTGAAGCGCCTGGTCGAAGCGGGCTGCGACGTCGTCGTCGTCGACACCGCGCACGGCCACAGCAAGAACGTCATCGACACCGTCGCCGCCATCAAGAAGGCGTGCCGCATCCCGGTCATCGCCGGCAACGTCGCGACTGCCGACGGAGCGCAGGCGCTGGTCGACGCCGGCGCCGATGGCGTCAAGGTCGGCATCGGCCCCGGCTCGATCTGCACGACGCGCATCGTCACCGGCTGCGGCGTGCCGCAGCTGACCGCGGTGCTCGAAGCGATGAAGGCGTGCGGCCCGGCCGACGTGCCGGTGATCGCCGACGGCGGCATCAAGCAGAGCGGCGACATCGTCAAGGCGCTGGCCGCGGGTGCCTCGAGCGTGATGCTCGGCTCGATGCTAGCGGGCCTCGAGGAGTCGCCCGGTGAGTCGATCCTGTTCCGCGGCCGCCAGTTCAAGGCCGTGCGCGGCATGGGCTCGCTCGGCGCCATGGAGCAGGGCTCGGCCGATCGCTACGCGCAGGCCGAGGTGAAGGACAAGATGAAGTTCGTGCCGGAGGGCGTCGAGGGCATGGTGCCCTTCAAGGGCGCCGTCGCCGACTTCGTCTACCAGCTGGTCGGCGGCCTGCGTTCCGGCATGGGCTACAACGGCGCGCGCACGCTGCGCGAACTGGCGGCGAAGGCGAAGTTCCTGCGCGTCACCGCGGCCGGCCTGCGCGAGTCGCACCCGCACGACATCCAGATCACCAAGGAAGCGCCGAACTACAGCGGCGAAGCATGAGCCAGCACGAACAGCAAGGTCCGAGCGGCGGCGTCCTCATCGTCGACTTCGGCGCGCAATACTGCCAACTGATCGCGCGCCGCGTGCGCGAGCTCGGCGTCTACTCGCGCATCACGGTGCCCGAGCGGGCGATGTTCACGTTCCAGCACATGCGGCCGCAGGCGGTGATCCTGAGCGGCGGCCCGCGCTCGGTCTACGAGCACGACGCCCCGCAGCTGGACAGCAAGATCCTCGAGCAGGGCGTGCCGGTGCTCGGCATCTGCTACGGCCTGCAGTGGATGAGCCAGCACACTGGCGGCGAGGTCACGCCGGCGAAGGAAGGCGCCGAGTACGGCCGCACCGAGCTGCAGGTGATGGACGCGCAGGACCTGCTCGCCGGCGTGCGCCAGAACGGCATCGTCTGGATGTCGCACGGCGACAAGGTCGCGCGCCTGGGCCCTGGCTTCCAGGTGCTCGCCAAGAGCGAGCCGTGCCCGTTCGCCGTGGTCGCCGATCGCAAGCGCCGGTTCTTCGGCCTGCAGTTCCACCCCGAGGTCGCGCACACGCAGGACGGTGGCACGATGCTGAAGAACTTCGTGCTCGGCGTCGCGCGCTGCAGCACGAACTGGAACCCGGGCAACCTCGTCGACACCAAGATCGCCGCGGTCAAGCAGCTGGTCGGCGAGCAGGGCGAGGTCGTCATGGGCCTGTCCGGCGGCGTCGACAGCTCGGTTGCCGCGGTGCTGATCCACCGCGCCATCGGCTCGCGCCTGCACTGCGTGTTCGTCGACAACGGCCTGCTGCGCGCCGGTGAGCGCGAAGGCGTCGAGTCGCTGTTCCGCGACCACTACCACATGGACCTGAAGGTGGTGGACGCGAGCGAACGCTTCCTCGGCGAGCTGGCCGGCGTCAGCGACCCCGAGAAGAAGCGCAAGATCATCGGCAAGGTCTTCGTCGACGTGTTCCGCGACGAGGCGAAGCGCAGCGTGCACGCGAAGTTCCTCGGGCAGGGCACGCTGTATCCGGACGTCATCGAGTCGGTCGCCGCGCACGGCGGCGCCACCTCGACGATCAAGAGCCATCACAACGTCGGTGGCCTGCCGAAGGACCTCGACCTGACGCTGGTCGAGCCGCTGCGCGATCTGTTCAAGGACGAGGTGCGCGCACTCGGCCGCGAGCTCGGGCTGCCGAGTTCGCTCGTCGATCGCCAGCCGTTCCCGGGCCCGGGCCTGGCGGTGCGGTGCCTCGGCGACGTCACGCGCGCCAAGCTCGAACCGCTGCGCGGTGCGGATCGCATCGTGCGCGAAGAGGTCGAGCAGAACGGCTTGCACAAGGGCCTATGGCAGTACTTCGCCGTCTACGTGCCGCAGAAGACCGTCGGCGTGAAGGGTGACGCGCGCGTCTACGAAGACGTCTGCGTGCTGCGCCTGGTGTCGAGCCAGGACGCGATGACCG
>JBILEY010000263.1:0-7275 GCA_044351865.1 Planctomycetota bacterium
ACAGCGACGTCGTCGGTGGCGCCGTGGTGGCGAAGGACCGCGGTCTGCACGAACAGCTGGTGTGGTGGGCCAACGCGCTCGGCCTGACCGGCGCGCCGTTCGACAGCTGGCTGACGCTGCGTGGCCTGCGCACGCTGGCGGTGCGCATGCGCCAGCACACGGCGAACGCGCAAGTGCTCGCGGAGCTGCTGGCTTCGCATCCGGCGGTGCGCGCCGTGCACTACCCGGGACTCGCCACGCATCCCGACCACGCGCTGGCACAGCGGCAGCAGCGCGGGGCCGGCGGCATGCTGAGTTTCGAACTCGCCGACCCGGCGGCGGTGCCGCGGTTCCTCGACGGGCTCGCGTGCTTCACGCTGGCCGAATCGCTCGGCGGGGTCGAGAGCCTGATCGCGCATCCGGCGACGATGACCCACGCGGCGATGAGTGCCGAGGCGCGCGCCGCCGCCGGCATCGGCGACGGGCTGCTGCGGATCTCGGTCGGCATCGAAGCGGTCGAAGACCTCGCCGCGGACCTGGCGGCGGCGCTGCAGCGGGCCGGCAGACCGGGATTGCGCCAGTCGACGCAAGTCGGCGCGGCGCATGGACCGTCGTTCGCGATCTGACGTCTGGCAGGGCGGAATCGGGCGGCGTCCGAGTAGCGTTGGCCGCTCGACTGCCATGATCCATCCCCTCGCTGCCGTCGATCCTTCCGTTCGCGTTCCCGCCGGGGTGCGCATCGGCGCGTTCGCCGTCGTCGAAGCCGGTGCCGTGCTCGCCGAAGGCTGCACGATCGGCGAACACGCGGTCGTGCGCACCGGCTGTGAACTCGGCCCCGGCGTCTTGCTCGACAGCTTCGCCGTCGTCGGCGGGGCAGCGCAGATGCGTGGCGACGTGCCGGCCGGTGGGCGCGTGCGCATCGGCGCGCGCACGGTGCTGCGCGAAGGCGTCACCGTCAACCGACCGACCAAGGCCGAAGGCGTCACCGTCGTCGGCGCCGACTGCATGCTGATGGCGAACAGCCACGTTGGCCACGACTGCGACGTCGGCGACGGCGTCACGCTCGCCAACAACGTCATGCTCGCCGGCCACGTACACGTCGGCGCCGGCACGTTCATCGGCGGTGGGGCCGGCGTGCACCAGTTCGTGCGCATCGGCCAGGGCGTGATGATCGGCGGCAACGCGTCGATCTCGTACGACGTGCCGCCGCACGCGATCGCCGCCGAGCGCAACCAGATCCATGGTCTCAACGTCGTCGGCCTGCGGCGCAGTCGCATGCCGCACGACCAGGTCGCCGACCTGAAGCGCTGCTACCACTCGGTGTACTGCGGCCCCGGCGACCTCCGTGCCCGTGTGCGCGCATTGCTGGCCGAACGCGCGTGCTGCGCCGACACACCGGGGCGGCGCTTCCTCGAGTTCTTCGCCGGCGGCAAGCGTGGCTTCTGCCGGCCGCGGTTGCGCGACGTCGACGTCGAGTGCGACGCGGCCGAAGCGTAGGCGGCGATCAGCTGCGGCGCGGCAGCAGCGCCACGACAGCGCCGATGCCGACGCAGGCGGCGGCGCCGACGAGGTTGTACCAGAGGAAGGCGACGTGCATCGTCAGGTGCACGGCGAAGGTCACCAGCAGGCCGCCGAGCAGCCCGGCCGACGCGGCGCGGCCGTCGGCGCGCTTGAGGAACAGCGCCAGCAGGAAGACGCCGAGGATGCTGCCGTAGAAGAACGAGCCGATCTCGTTGACCTTCTCGAGCAGCGGGCCGTCGCCGAGCGTGACCGCGAAGCCGGTGGCGGCGAGGCCCCAGAACGCCATCACGATGCGGCTGGTGCGCACCGCGCGCGTCTCGTCGGCATTCGGCGCCAACCAGCGCCGGTAGAAGTCGACCATCGACGCCGACGTCAGGGAACTCAAGGCACCGGCGGCGCTGCTGATCGCCGCCGCGAAGATCGCCGCGATCATCAGGCCGAGGATCGGCTTCGGCAGCTCGCGGAACAGGTAGTCGGTGAAGATGTAGTTGATGTCCTTCTGGCGCTCCTTGTCGGGTTGCACCAGCTTGCGCGCCGTCGCTCGCGCGGCGGTCGCCGCCTGCGTCGCCGCCTGCAGGCGCACCACCGCGGTCTCGTCGCCGGTCGCCACCTGCAGCAGCGCCTCGCGGCGTTCCGCAGAGGCTTGCGCGTGCGCCGCGGTCGCCGCCGCCAGTTGCCGTTGCGTCTCGCCGGGCTGCTTGTCGGCCTTCTCCTTCAGGTCCTGGTGGGCTGGATCGAACAGCAGCGGCTCCTTGCCGAGTCCGTGGTGCAGGAACAGCAGGCCGCCGAGGAACAGCACCAGCAGCTGCAGCGGGATCTTGGTGAACGCCGACATCAGCAGCGCCCGCCGCGAGGCGTCGACCGACTTGCTGCTGAGCAGGCTCTGCACCTGCACCTGGTCGCAGCCGAAGTAGCTGAGGAACAGGAACAGCTGGCCGAACAGGCCGGTCCACAGGTTGTACTTGTCGGACCAGAACGAGCCGGCTTCGTCGGCCTTCTCGAGCGCCGGTGCGAACGACCAGGATGGGTTCGTCACCTCGACCGCGTTCAGCTTGCCGGTGGCGCCGAGGCCGGCGAACACGCCGCCCAACCCGAGCTGGCTCACGGTGTCCCACAGCAACAACGCGAGGCACGCGATGATGCCGACGACGATGATCACCATCTGCTTCACGTCGGTCCACACCACGCCGCCGACGCCGCCGGCGACCGTGTAGGCGGTGGTCACGAGGCCGGTGACGACGACCATCATCGTGATGTCCCGGCCGGTCATCGCCGCGAACACCACGGCGGGGGCGTAGAGCACGACCGCGAACGCGAGGCAACGCGACAGCAGGAAGGTGAAGCTGGTCAGCGTGCGCGTGACCGGACCGAAGCGCCGTTCGAGGTACTCGTAGGCGGTCAGGATCGGGTGCTGCCGGTACATCGGCACGAACCAGACGCACAGGATCACCATCGCGAACGGCAGCGCGAAGTACACCTGCACCCACTCGAGGCCGCCTTCGTAGCCCATGCCGACGCCGCCGATCAGCGTGATCGCCGACAGCTGGGTCGCCATCACCGACAAGCCGGCGGCCCACCACGGTATGTTGCGACCGGCGGCGAAGAAGCCCTCCATGGTCTTGCTGCCGATCGTGCGGCGCACGCCGTCCCAGATCGTGTAGGCGGTGATCAGCAGGAACACGAGCCACGCGGTGGTCGTCATCGTGCGCTCCCGAGCGGCGTGTTGCCGTAGGCGGTCAGCAGCCACAGCAGCAGGATCACGACGACGGCGAGGATCATCGTCAGCGCGTAGGTGCGCGGCCAGCTGCCGAACGGTGGCGGGGCTTCGCCGGGATCGTGCGAGGGGGCAGGGACCATGGCGCAAGCGAACCGGCAACGCGCCTGGCGTTCCAGCTCCGATCCGGCGCCGCCGCCGGTTCCTCGCCGGTTCCTCGTCGTGGCGGTGGCGCCCCTGGTCCCTATGCTGCGTCGCCCGCGATGACCGACCCGATCTTCCAGGACCTCAACGACGAACAGGCCGCGGCCGTCGCCCACGGCGGTGGCCCGCTGATGGTGCTGGCCGGTGCCGGCTCCGGCAAGACGCGCGTGGTGACGCGCCGCATCGCGCGCCTGCTGCAGTCGGGCGTGCGGCCCGGCCAGATCCTGGCGATGACGTTCACCAACAAGGCCGCCGGCGAGATGGCGCACCGCGTCGCCGAACTCGGCGGCGGCTATGTGCGGGTGGCGACGTTCCACTCGGCGTGCGCGCGCTTCCTGCGCCAGGACGGCCACCACCTCGGCTATCCGGCCGACTTCTCGATCTACGACGTGCAGGACCGCGACACGCTGATCAAGGAGCTGATGGAGGACCTCGGCATCGGCAGCGCGCAGGCGAAGCCGTCGATGCTCGGGCAGTGGATCAGCAAGCTGAAGAACGCGGCGATGAAGCCGTCCGACATGGGTGGCGGCAGTGACATCGCGCGCCTCGTCGAGCGGATCTGGACGCCGTACCACGAACGCATGCGCAAGGTCGGCGCGATGGACTTCGACGACCTGCTCGGTGTGTTCCTGCAGATCCTGCGCGAGCAGCCGGAAGTGGCCGAGCACTACCGCGAGCGCTTCCCGTGGGTGCTGGTCGACGAGTTCCAGGACACCAACCGCGTCCAGTACGACCTGCTGAAGCTGCTGTGCCCGCCGCCGGGCAACCTGTGCGTCGTCGGCGATCCGGACCAGTCGATCTACGGCTTCCGCGGCGCCGAGGTGCGCAACATCCTCGACTTCGAACGCGACTACCCGACGACGACGGTGGTGCGGCTGGAGACGAACTACCGCAGCTCGGCGAACATCCTGCGCGGGGCCGAGGCGGTGATCGCCAACAACACGATGCGCAAGGACAAGCGCCTGCGCGCGACGCAGCCACCGGGCACGCCGGTGCTGCGGCTGAAGGTCGGCGGTGCCTCCGAGGAAGCGAGCACGGTCGTCGATCGCATCGCCCAGCTGCACGAAGAAGGCACGCCGCTCGACCAGGTCGCCGTGTTCTACCGCGCGCATTGGTTGTCGCGCGGTTTCGAGCAGGCGCTGAAGGACCGCGGGTTGCCGTACGAGATCGTCGGCGGCCAGACGTTCTTCGAACGCCGCGAGGTCAAGGACCTGCTCGGCTACCTGCGCGTGCTGGTCAACCCGCTCGACGACGTCAGCATGGGGCGCATCGTCAACGTGCCGCCGCGCGGGCTCGGCAAGGCCGGCATCGAGAAGCTGCGGCAGATCGCGTTCACCGAAGGCATGTCGCTGCGCGAGGTCGTCGGCGAACCGTCGCTGCACGCCGAGTTCGGGCCGAAGGCGAGAAAGGGTCTCGCCGAACTGGCGAAGGTGCTGAACGCAGCACAGGCGGTTGCCGACAAGGGCGCGCACGCGCCGCTGAAGATCGTGCTGCTCGGCACCGACTACGTGAAGCACGCGACCAGCTTCGGCGACGCCGAGGACAGCACGCGCGAGGAGAACATCGCCGAACTGGTCAGCGACACGGTGCAGTTCGACAAGGGCCGCGCGGCGCTGTCCGGCCGCGCCGTCGGCGGCGACAGCGAAGGCGACGACGGTCCGGGCGAAGGGCTGGCCGGCTACCTGCAGCACGTGGCGCTGCTGACGTCGGCCGACACCAAGGGCCAGGGCCCCGCCGTGCGCATGATGACCGTGCACGCCGCCAAGGGCCTCGAGTTCGACCACGTGTTCGTCACCGGCCTCGAGGAGGGCACGTTCCCGAGCATGCGCGTCGCCGACGATCCCGAGGGCCTCGAGGAGGAGCGCCGGCTGATGTACGTGGCGCTGACCCGCGCCCGGCGCACGCTGATGCTCAGCAACTGCCGCGATCGCATGGTCAACGGCGAGATGCAGACGCTGCGGCCGTCGCGCTTCCTGAAGGAGCTGCCGAGCGACGTCTGCGAGAACTACGCGCCGTCGTGGCGGCGCTACGACGCCGACGACCGCGGCAGCAGCAGCAGCGGCTGGAGCGTCACGCCGGATCCGGAGGCGCTGGCGGCGCTGCGCCCCGGTGTGCGCGTGCGGCACGACCTGTACGGCAACGGCTTGATCCGCCGCATCGCCGGCCGCGGCATGAACGCGCGCGCCGTCGTGCGCTTCGACGACGGTCTCGAGCGCGAGTTCGTGCTCGAGTACGCCGGCCTGAAGCTGCTCGAGGACCTGTCGCTGTGAGTGCCCGCGACGAACTGACGGCGGCGTTCGCGGCGTTGCTGCTGCGCGTGCGCGACGAAGCCCCGGAGCTGCTGCCGGAACTGCAGCAGCGGCTGCAGCTGGTCGCCGACGGCGTCGCCATCGCGAACGCACCCGCGGCGCCGGCCGGCGGCGACGACGGTGAACCGTGGCACGGCCTGATCGGCAGCTGCCCGCCGATGCTCGATCTGCGCGCGCGCATCGGCAAGTTCGCGCCGGCCAACGCGCCGGTGCTGATCACCGGCGAGAGCGGCACCGGCAAGGAGCGCGTCGCGCACGCGCTGCACGCGCTCAGCAAGCGGGCCAAGGCCCCGTTCGTCGCCGAGAACTGCGCGGCGATCCCCGAGACGCTGCTCGAGTCGGTGCTGTTCGGCCACAAGAAGGGCGCGTTCACCGGCGCCATCAAGGACCACCTCGGCCACTTCGTCGAGGCGCACGGCGGCACGATCTTCCTCGACGAGATCGGCGAGATGCGCATGCCGATGCAGAGCAAGCTGCTGCGCACGCTGCAGGAGGGCGAGGTGCGCGCCGTCGGCGACAGCAAGACGCGCAAGGTCGACGTGCGCGTGATCGCCGCCACCAACCAGAACCTCGAGGCGAACGTCAAGGCCGGCCGCTTCCGCGAGGACCTCTATTTCCGGCTCAATGTGCTCCGTCTGGAGCTGCCGCCGCTGCGGGCGCGCGGCCGCGACATCGTCGTGCTGGCGCGCCGCTTCCTCGCCGAAGCGTCGGCCAAGGCCGGGCGGCCGCTGGCGTTGTCGGCCGCGTGCGAAGCGACGCTGATGGCGGCGAAGTGGCCCGGCAACGTGCGGCAGCTGCAGAACGAGATGCAGCGGCTCGCCGCACTGGCCGACGGGCCGGTGATCGAGGTGCCCGAGTTGTCGCCGGACGTGCGTGCGGGCTGAGGGTCGCATGGCCGTGGAACGAACCGCCGAGATCGTGCTGGCGACGCTGAACGCGAAGTGGATCCACGCGTCGTTCGGCCTGCGCTACCTGCGCGCCAACCTCGGCGAACTGCGCGAGCGCAGCGTGATCCGCGAGTTCGAGATCGCGCAGCGGCCAGGCGACATCGTCGAAGCCATCCTCGCCGATGGGCCGCGGCTGGTCGGCCTCGGCGTCTACGTGTGGAACGCGGCGCTGTCGCTGCAGGTCGTGCGGCTGCTGAAGCAGGTAGCGCCCGCGGTCGTCGTGGTCGTCGGCGGGCCCGAGGTCAGCCACGAGAGCGAACAGCAGGAGATCTGCCGCCTGGCCGACCACGTCGTGCGCGGCGAAGCCGACCTGGCGTTCCGCGACCTGTGCCGCGCGGTGCTCGCGGGGGTCGCGGCGCCGCACACGATCGATGCGCCGCTGCCGCACTTCGCCGACCTTCAGTGGCCGTACGACGAATACAGCGACACCGACATCGCGCACCGCATCGTCTACGTCGAGAGCTCGCGCGGTTGCCCGTTCACCTGCGAGTTCTGCCTGTCGGCGCTCGACGTGCCGGTGCGCAAGGCCGACACCGGGCCGTTCCTCGCCCAGATGGAACGGCTGCTGGCGCGGGGCGTGCGCCACTTCAAGTTCGTCGAC
>JBILEY010000264.1:0-7201 GCA_044351865.1 Planctomycetota bacterium
ACACGCGTGAAGTCGGCGCGACCGCTGTTGAAGCGCGTCAGCTCGGCGGGCGTCAGGCCACTGAGCGGCGCGCCCATCTTCGGCTGCGGCGCCTGGGCGAGGAGGGAAGAGGCGAAGCTCGCGACGACGAGCGACAGGAGGACGTTGGTTCGCATGGGCAACGACGGAATGAGACCGAACACGACGAGGGCAGCACGTCGCGCGCGGTGAAACGTGCGGGGAAGGATAGCAGAAACGACACCGCCCGGGCGGCACCGAAGTGCGCAGCCCGGGCGGCGATTGGTTGCGTCGCGCAGCAATCGCGCGACGCGCTCAGACCGCGGGCATCACGGCTTGAAGACGATGCGCAGCGCGTTGCTGAAGCAGAAGCCCTGCGGCCCGACGGCGCAGTTGGTGATCACCTGGCCATACAGGGTGAAGTTGCCGAAGCCACCCGGGAAGCCCGGCACGATGAAGTTGCCGGCGCCGTCCATCGGCAGCTGGAAGACCAGCGGTGCACCCGGATCGACGATGATGCCGCCGGCCAGCGGCTGCGGGTTGTTGAACAGACTCGCGACCAGCAGGCCGGTCGCGAACGGCTCGGCACCCTGGACCGCGAACGTCGCCGGAGAGCCGGTCGACAGGTCGCCACCGCAGATCGAGAACGTCGACGTGCCCGGACCCTGCAGACCGATGTTCTCCTGGCACAGCGTGCAGGTGAACGTCTCGGCGCGGAAGACGTCGATGCCGGCTTCCGTGGTCGTGTTGTTCGGGTTGTCGCTGGCGCGGAAGCGCACGCGGATCGCGTTCGTCGGCGTCACGAAGTCGCTGACGCGGAACGAACTGCTGAGCCATTGGTTCGTGCCCGGACCAGTGACCGTCTCGACGGTCGTCCAGTTGATGCCGTTGTCGTTGCTGACGGACACGACCAGGGCGTCGTTGCCGGTGGTGTTGCTGCGGTAGAACCAGCGGCGGTAGGAGATGAACCCGTCGGTGCCGGCGAAGTTCAGCGTCGGCGAGATCAGGTCCGTCGGACCACCGTCGAGGTCGGCCGCGCCGGCGGTGCCGCCGACGACACCGTTGCCGGTGACGTAGCAGCGCGTGGCTGCCGGGTCGGCTTCGGCGTCTTCGTTCGGGTTGGCGAACTCGACGCCGACCGTCGTGCCGATCGGGGCCGCCACGACCCAGCCACCGGAGGTGACCGCCGTGTTGTTGACCGTCCAGCCGGTGACAGCGCCCTCGAAGTTCTCGCTCAGCAGCACGCTGGTGCCGACCGCCGAAACGACTTCATAGGCAGCCCCGGGCGCCGCCGGCGGATCGGTGTAGACGGTCGAGCTCTGGCCTTGGACCGACACGTAGAAGCGCAGGTCACCGCCGCAGGCCGGCATGCCCGGCAGCGTCGCGCGGAACTGGCCCGGGCCGATGTCGGCCATCGGCGCCATGGTGAACGGACCGCCGTTGACCGAGGTGTAGATCTTGCCGGTGCCGGCCTGCGGGACGACGCCGCCGATGCCGGCCGCGTTGACGTCGAGCGTGCGCACCGAGCCCGGCGCGAGCATCGACGGCAGGCCGCCGACGAAGGAGAACGTGACGCCGGTCGGCGGCTGGTTGATCCAGATCTGCGTGCCGGTGCAGCGGCCGATGACCATGTCCTTCCAGCCGTCGCCGTTGATGTCGAACACGGCGACGTCGAACGTGCCGACGAGGCTCCCGGTCGGGATGCCGCCCACGGCGCCGGCGACGATCTCCTCGCGCATGGTCACGTTCGGCGCGTTGCCGAGGTTGCGGAAGATCTTGCAGCGCCGGCCGCAGCCCGCGATGTCGACGTCGACGTCGGCCATCACCGCGTCGTTCCAACCGTCGTTGTTCAGGTCGGCGATGATGTTGTTGCCCGGGAAGCCGTCGTCGCCACCGCCACCCTGGTAGGTGAACGGGGTCGCCGGCCCGAAGGTCGCGAGGCCGCCGACGACGCCCTGGTGCAGGATGAACTGATCCTGGCCGTCGTCACCGACGATCATGTCGGGCAGGTTGTCGTTGTTCAGGTCGCCGACGGTGAAGTGGTACGGCGTGAACGCGTAGGCGATCTGGTAGCTGCTGAAGAAGCCCGGCGACGGGCCGTCGTTGTAGCTGATCGAGATGCCCTGCGGCGCGTTCAGCGCGTCGTTCTTCAGGATGTCGAGCTTGCCATCCAGGTTCATGTCGTGCATCGCGACGCGCATCGCGAACGACGATTCGAGCATCACCGCCGACATGCGCGCCGACGAGACGTCGGTGAAGTAGCCGAGGCCATTGTTGAGCAGCAGACGGTCGTCGATGTCGTTCGGGCGCGAACCACCCTGCTGGTAGTCGCCGAAGTAGAGGTCGAGATCGCCGTCGCCGTCGATGTCGCCGGCGGTCACCGCGCAGAAGCGGTGGTGACCACCCCACGGCGTGTCGTCGATGCGCAGCGCATCGTCGTAGAGGAAGCCCTGCCAGGTGCCGCCGACGCTGTTGCCGCGGTTGATGTAGACGCGCGGCACGCGGATGTACTGGGGATCCGTCGCCGTCAGCGTCGTGCAGGTGACGATGTCGACCCAGCCGTCGCCGTTGACGTCGGCGCAGACGACGTCGCGGTCGTTGGTGGCATCGAGCATGCCCTGGCTGCCGGCGATCAGCGACGCGCTCGCGTACTGCGTCGTGCGGTCGGTGAGCACGCCCGACTCGTTCATCAGCAGGACGTTCGGGTACTTGCCGGGCGAGGTGAACGGCTGCTTGCGCACGATCACCAGGTCGGTGTCACCGTCCTGGTCGAAGTCGGCCCAGGCATAGTCCTTCTCCTGGGGATCGGTGGCGACGAGACCAGCACTGGCGACCAACCGCGACGCGGTCTGGTCCTGGAACGTGACCCATTGCGCACGCACGGTGGGCGTGGCGATGGCGGCGGCGATGGCCGCGAGCAAGAACGAGGATGAACGCACGAAGGACCTCTTCGGGGGAAAGACGAACGCCCGTTGGGCAGGGGACCGGGCGAAGGACGCGGGACACTACCCCGCCCTGCCTCGGGGTGGCAACGCCCCCCACCGAACCTTCGGCCCCAGCGACGACGGCCCGTCGCGAACTGGGAAGAACTGCTGGACCGCGGACGACGCGCGGTTGGCCGGGGGCCGGGGCGCCGCACGGAGTACCGCACAGGCGACCGCTGGCTGGCATGCCCGGCTGCAGGTGGCCGCTGGGTCTGCTGCTGTCCTGCGTCACTTTCTGGCTGCTGGGCGCCACCGTCCGCAGCTGGGGTCGGGAACGCAGATCCTCGTTCTCCGACGCACGGCCCCCTCACCGCAGCGGACGGTCCCGGCGCGGCGCGTTGCAAGCGCTAGCCTCCTGGCCATGGAGCCGATCGGCATCCTCCTGCCGCTGCTCGCCGGCTGGTTGCTGTTCAGCGTGGTCGGCTCCTCCCGCCGCGCTCGGCAGACGTCGACCTCGGACCCACGACAACCGCGCAAAGCGTGGCTCGCCGCGGCGATCGTGCCAGCGGCGCTGGCGGTCGTCGTCGCTGGCGTGCTGGCCTGCGCCGCGCCGCAGCAGGTCCCCGGTTACGACTCGACCGGGTTCTACCTGCTGTCCGCCTTCATCGGCCTCGCCGCGCTCGCCCACGGCCTGCGCCTCGGCGCGATTCGAAAGAGCCTGCGCACCGACCAGGAACGGGACCAGCTGGTTTTGCTGGCATGGCTGCTGTTCGGCATCGGTTCCTGCTGGAGCATCCCGCTGCTGGGCTCGTGACCAGGCCCGGCTCCCACGATGGGCGAACTCTTCGTCTTCACGCTGCTGCCGTCGAGCCTGTTGCTGGCGATCCACCTCGGGCTGCGTGTGCACGCCTTCGATCTGGAGCGCGCCGCCCGCACGGCACCCGAGCTGGGCCTTCGCCCCCGCTTCGCTGTCGTCGCGGCCCGCGCCAGCATGGCACTGATCGCACTGGCGTTGCTGCCGCTGCTGTCCGCGGCCCTCGGGCTCACCGAGCCGTCCGGGGCGAGCCAGCTGCTGTTCCTGTTCGGCCTTTGCCTGTTCCCCATCGTGCCGCTGCTGCTCGCCATCAGCCGACTCGCCACGCCGCGACGCGAACAGACCCGCGAACAGCAGATCGGTCATCTGCTGTTGTGGGTGCTGGCGTTCGGCTTCGGCCTGTGCCACGCGGCCTTCTGGCTGTCGATCGTCGCGCACTGAAGTAGAAGGTGCGCCATGTGGCCGCTCGGAGTCGTAGCAGCGACGCGACCCCGGCGGGCACAACGCGTCACCGAACGCGTTCTGGCTGTCCCTGCTGCTCTGGCTCGCCTTCGCCGTGAGCCCCTACTACGAGTGTTCGTCGGCGTAGCGGCCACGAGAACAGGAGCGTCATGATCGAACTGCTGCAGCAACCGAGCACCGTCGTCACGGGTTTTGCCGTCTTGATGCTGGTCGGTGTGCTCGTCCATGTTCGCGCCGTCGACCTAGGTCAGCGCAAGCGCATGACGCAGCAGGCGAAGGCGCCGACCGTCGCGACCACACCCGGCGAGAACGACCCGCCGCTGCTGCCCGAGAGCCGCGGCCTGTTGCCGGCGCAGAAGGGGATCGCCATCGGTGCGTCGCTGCTGGCGATCGTCGTTGGCCTCGTGGCCACGATGATCGACGCCGGCTGGTTCGGGCGCGACGAATACAAGCTCGTCTTCTTCCCAGCCATGTGCCTCTGCATCGGCTGCGGGCTCGCCGTCGTCGCCGCCCTGTGCTCCACGAAGCCGGCGCCTATGCGCGGCGCCGTCGTCATGGCGATCCAGGTCCTGCTCGCCGTCACTGCGTTCGGGATGATCGGCTGCGGCGGCGCGCTCGTTCTCGACATGCTGTGAACGCGCGGCAACCGACGCGCGGCCGTCGCGTGGTCGCGTGGTCGCGTGGTCGCGTGCAGGGTCGTCGGCCGACGCGTTCGACCATCGTCCAATCCGTCCGTGGACCACGGCTCGCGGCTCGCGACCGGCGGCAACGACCACGGCGAGGGATGGAAGGTCTGTGGGCCCGCCTTTGAGCCTTGGATCCCCTCAGTTGCGCCGGCAGACGACGATCAGGCGGTCCTGTGGCAGCGCTTGCGGATTGCCGAGTTCGGTCGAGATCTGCGTGAACAGTGGCACGAGGCCGTCCTTGGCCAGTTGATTGAACATCTCCGTCAGCCTGGGGTTCTCGACGTAGCTGGTGTCGGCGCGCCAGCTGCCGTGGACGATCGGCTTGCTCATCACCACCACGTAGTCATCCTGCTTCGGATTCTGTGGTCCGGTCGTGGTGGCGAGCAGCAAGCCGAGTCCGAGGATGAGGGAGATGCCGAGGAGGGTCCTTCGCATTCGGGAATCCTAATGGCTTCGATCGTCCTGTGTGCTTCGGGTCACTCCGAGCGACGGCCACCACGACGGGGAGGAAGTTCCAGCTGCGGCGCGTGCCACGAGGTCCTGTGCACCACCGTCGTGCCCGGTTCCGTTCAGCGCCGCCGCCACCACGTGCCCGCGGCCAGCGCGAACAGCGCGATCGCCAGCAACTGGTGCCACGACAGCCCGATCACGACCGGCGGGTGCAGGCGCCAGAACTCGAGCGTGAAGCGCACCACCGCGTAGACGGTGAGATACGCCGCGAGCCGCGTCGTCGGCCAGGCACGCCGCTTCGCCAGCACCGCGAGTGCGAGCGCCGCGACGAAGTGGAAGCCGGCTTCGAGCAGTTGCACCGGCACGCGCGGTGTGCCGGCGGCGTCGACGGTCGTGAACCACCCCGCGGCACACGGCGCGCCAGCACAACACCCAGCGCACCAGCAGCCGAGCCGCCCGCAGCCGAGCGCCAACGCAAGCGGCAACGCGAAGTCGCCGCCGGTCGGCTGACGAATGCTGGCCATCCACTTCACGCCTTCGACGCCGAGCCAACCGCCGAGCAAGCCGCCGAGCACGGTGCGGCCACCGAGCGGCAACGCATCGCCGGTGAGCGGCAAGCCCGCCGGCGGCGGCGCGCTCCAGCCGAACAGGTCGGCCGGCAGCTGCAGCCCGTAGGCGCCGAAGATCGCGCCGGCGAGCGCGCCAAAGCGCAGCGCCTGCCGTTCGCCCGGTGGCAGCTCGACGCTGCGCGGCTGCCAGCGCATGGCGAGCGCCGCCAGTGCGAGGCCGAGCAGCACGCACAGCGTGTAGCCGATCACAGCGGCGACGCGGCGTCGATGCGCGCGCGCAGCGGCGCCAGCACCGTGCGTTCGAGATCGTCGCGATAGAACAGGTTGTAGGTGTCGAACGGGATCGAGCGCTTGCCGTCGGGGTGCGCGATGTGCACGCAGCTCTTGCGCACATTGCGCAGGTCGAGGTCGTGGCGATCGAGGAACTTCATGATGACGACGCGGAACACGTCCTGGTAGCGCAGCGGCTGCGTCGCCGACAAGCGCACGCCCGGCAGGCAGCACAAGAGCTTCGCGATCGCCGCCGCCGCGCCTTCGGGTCCGTGCGCCGTGCTGAACGCCTTCACCATCGCCTGCTGCATCGCTGGATCGCGTTCGTAGGCGATCGTGTTGCGCGTGCCCTCGAGCAGCACTTCCGGCGGCACCAGCCCGGTCAGCGGCGTGATCGGCGAACGACCCTGCGGCCGCCGCAGCGCGTAGGCCATCGCCAGCGTGTCCGGGTGGCACGGCACCGGGATCAGGTCGGCAGCGCCGAGATGCGGGAACTGCGTCAGGATGCGGCGCCGCACTTCGCTGAGCGTCAGGCGGTGCGCGTCGAACGCGTAGCCGTCGTTGCGGCCGGCGTCCTGCACCGGCTGGAACGTCACGCCGCGCACGCAGCGCTGCTGCAGCGCGAAGTCGAGGATGGCGCCGAGCTCGTCGTCGTTGCTGCCGCGGCGCACGGTGACGACCAGCGTGGTCGACAGGTCGAGCGCGTTCAGCTTCGCCAGCGCCTGTTCGCGCACGCGCCGCAGGTCGGCGCCGCGCAACGTGCGCAGCGGCCCTTCGCGCAGGCTGTCGAACTGCAGGTAGACCTCGAAGCCTGGGCCATAGCTCGCGAGCCGTTCGGCGAAGCCGTCCTCCTGGGCGATGCGGATGCCATTGGTGTTCAGCATGCGGTGGCGGATCGGCCGTGCGCGCATGGCGTCCATCACGGCGAAGAACTGCGGATGCAGCGTCGGTTCGCCGCCGCTCAGCTGCACGACGTCGGGCTCGACCTCGTTGCGCACGATGCAGTCGAGCATGCGTTCGATCGTCGGC
>JBILEY010000265.1:0-7179 GCA_044351865.1 Planctomycetota bacterium
CGAACGTCTGGCCACCGCGCACCGCGGTCAGCGCCAGCTCGAGGTCGTCGGGCACGCTGGCACCATCGGCAGCGACCGCGCGCACCTTCGCCGGCCGGCCCATGCGGATCGTGCCCAGCTCGGCATCGCCGTTGGTCGGCACTTCGACGTCGGTGAGCCGCAGCGTGGCGCGCCCGGGCGCCGACACGGCGACGCGCACACGGCCGGGCGCGAACGGGCCGATCGCGAACGCACCGGTCGCATCGCACGTGGCCTGCGGGCCGGTCCACCAGACCGCCTGGCTCACCACCATGACGTGGGCGCGCAGCGGCTGGCCGTTCTCGTCGACGACGAGCCCGCGGAGCGAATGCGTGGCGCGCGCATGGTCGGGCACGACGACGTCGACGATGTTGCCGTCGGCGACGACGCCCGGCACGCGCCAGCACGGAAAGTAGGGGCTGAACTCGTGCGCCGCCGGATCGAACACCACGAGCGTCAGCGGCCGATCCCCAGGGAACCGCCACTGCACGTAGTCGAGCGTGACGCCGTTGTCGCCGGTGATGCCGGAGTTTCCGCCGAGTTCATGCCCGTCGGTCACCCGCACGTTCCACCCCGCCAACGGCTGACCGCGCTCGTCGCGCAAGCAGACGCGCAGCGCGTGCACAGGCGGCGCCACAGCGTCCCAGCTCGTCGTCTCCCCGGCGCGCAACGCCAGCACCTGCTTCACGTCCACGTTGCCGATCGTCGCAGTGGCCAACCACGTGCCTGGCAACAGGTCCGCGAACAAGAACGCACCGCGTCCGACGCTGCGCAGGCTGTGCTGCGCGAACGGGAACGCGAACGCGCCGTCGGCGAGCAGGCGCAGCGAGACCTGCGAGCCACCGCCGGGCGCACCGTCGGCGAACTTCGTGGTGCCTTCGAGCCGCGCGCCTTCGCCGACGCGAAGCTCGACAAGGCCGTTGCTCGGCACGTCGACACGCACCATGCCGAGCAACCTGCGCTCGCCGACCTGGGCCCGCGCGACGACGGCGACGTGGCCGTTCGGCAGCCAGTCGAACGTGAAGGTGCCGTCGGCGGCGGTGCGGTCGTACCACGGCTCCACGAGATCCGACGCGAACGCGATCGTGCCGAGTTCGGCAGCGACCGGCTTGCCGTTGGCATCGACGACGCGGCCGCGCAAAGACTGCCCAGCTTGCCGCAGCTGCAGGCGACAAACCTGCGTGCCGTCCGCGTGCACTTCGGCCTGTTGCCACGCCGCCACGGCGTGACCCGCGGCCCGCGCGCGCAGCTGCGCACCGCGCGGCGTCTGGCCGCGCCGCCGCAGCGTGCCGTCGGCGCCGGTCCAACCGAGCGAGCACCAGGTCTGGTCGCCGTGCTGCGAGCCGTTGCCGTCGACCTCCGCTCCCGCAACCGGGCGCCCTGCGGCATCGACGACGGTGACGGTCAGCGCACCGGCAGGTGGCACCAGCAACGTCATCTCATGGCGGAACGAGCCGGGATCGCGCAGCGGCATCCAACTGTCGTGCACCTCGGTGCCGCTGACGAACACCTGGTGCACCTGCTGCTGCGGCACGCCGTCGAACACGGCGTCCCCTTGCGCATCGGTGCTGGCGAAGCGGACCTCGTTGCCGACGACGAGGCCGACGCGTTCGCCGGCTTCGACCTTCGGTTCGTCCTCATGCCGCACGTGCACGGTGATGCGGCGCGGCTTCGGCTGCTGTGGTGCCGGCGCCAGCGCTGCCGCGGGCGCTGCTGGCAAGGCCACGGACTCGCGCGGCGCGTCGTTCGCGCCGGAGTCGGCGGCCACCGGCGCTGCCGCCTCGATCACCGCCGCAGCCGGCGGCGTCAGTTCGTCCGGACGCCAGAGCACGGCCAGCATCACGACCGCCGCCAACGTGGCCAGCGCCCCACTCCAGCGCAGTGCGCACGCGAACAGGCCACTCGGCAACGGCGGCGCCAGCTGCGCCAGCACCTCGCCGCGAACGCGCGCCAGCTGCTGCGCCGGCAGCGCGGCGACGCCGACGCCCGCGGTGGCGAGCCCGATCGGCAGCAGCGCGCGCAGGCGATCGAGGCCGCGCACGATCTGCGTGCGCACGGTGCCCGCGGGCCGGCCGAGTGCTTCGCCGATCTCGACGGCGGTCAGGCCGTGCTGCACGTGCAGCGTCACCGCTTCGCGGAACGGCGACGGCAGCTCGCCGAGGCCCTTGCCCAGCAGCTGCGCGAACTCGCCGTCGGCACTGGCGCGCAACGGATCGTCGCTGGCCAGCAGGTTCGCCAGCACCTCGCCGCCCGGCACCTGCCGCCGCTGCGCGCGCGCGGCACTGCGCGCGTGGTTGGCGAGCACGCCGAGCAGCCACGGCAGCAGCGGCCGTTCGCTGTCCCAAGTCAAAGCGCGCGTGATCGCCGTCAGCCACGTCTGCTGCAGCAGGTCCTCGGCGCGCGCGTGATCGCCGCCGCTCAGGTAGCTGGCGACGCGGCCGAGTTCGGGCGCCGTGCGATCGAACACGGTCGCCAGCGCGCGGGCGTTCCCATGCTGGCGGAACTGCAGGAACAGGGACTCGAGAGGCTGGGCGTCGCTCATGGCGTTCTGTCCCTGCTTGCCGGAGCGGGCCGCAGTGCGCCCGGAATCGGCAGATTCCTCCGCGGCAGCGGCCAGCTCATCGCCAGGGCCCGCCGATCACCTCGTGCGGCTCCTCTGGCGACAGCAGCACGGCCGCTCCGTCCTGCACCTGCAGGTTGCCGTACCAGCCGTACCGCTCGAACCGATCGATGCGGCGTCCCAACCGGCATCCGAGACAGAGTGGCCACTCGCGCCACACTTCGACGACGAGGTCGCACCCCGTCGGGGTCGCGTAGATCGAGTCGCAGGCGATGCGCCGGTCGGCGAGTTCGACCCGGTGAGTACAGGACCGCACGTCGAAGACCGTGAGCCGCAGCGCCGACCAGCATGCGGCCAGGAGCAGCACCAGGCTGAGAGTGCGCGCGAGATGCGGTCGCCGCCAGCACAGGCCGCCAGCGACGACGCCGATCAGGGCACTGCCGTGCGACCACGCCGCCAGGATCCCCAAGCCGATCCACCGGACGACCAGCCAATCGGAGGTGCGTGCCAGCACACCCACGAAGAGCAGACCGAGCGCGAAGAGAGGGACGGCGAGCGCCAGCTCCGCCCCGAAGGCCGCGGCGCGCCACACGAACAAGGACACGACCGCGATTGCAGCGAGCACCAGATCGAAGCGGTATCGCTCGGGAACCGACCAGCGCAGGCCGACGCCGAACAGCGAGAGGAACTGCTCACCGAGCGTCGACACGAACAACGCGCCCACCACGAACACGAGCAAGGCGCGCGTTCGCGATGCGGGGTTCGGTGGCGGTGGCGACGAGGGCTCCATGCTCAGCCGTCACTCTAGCGACGCCGGGCTGTTCGTTGCGCCGGCCTGCCGGTGCGGCATTCCGCCAATGCAGGTTGCGCGGTTGTTTCCGCGCGCCTCGCTCGCGAAGCCTCGCTCCCCGTCGATCGTGGTGGCTGCCATGATGCTCCGCATGCTCTCGCCGCTGGCCATCCGTTCCGTCCGCTCGTTCGCACCCGCGCTCGCCGCCACGTTCGCGCTGTCCTTCGGTGCCCTGATCGCGCAAGCGGCCGACGTGCCGATCCGCGCGCAGACGCAGCAGGGACTGCAGGCCGAGGAGAAGGCGATCGGCAAGCAGATCGGAGACTTGATCGTCGCCGGGACCCTGCCGACCACCGAGGCCGTGGAGGAGTGGCTCGCGGCGCCGACGCCGCGCCCGCTGCAGCTGCCGCCGGTGCAGACGAAGGAGCTCGAGCCGGCGTCGCTGGCCGTGCTGGCGCGCAACGCGCAACTTCGCATCGGCTGGTCGTTCTTGTGCACGCACTGCGACCAGTGGCACACCACGATGATGGGCTGCGGCTACGCGATCACCGCCGACGGCGCCGTCGCCACCTGCGCGCACGCGCTGCGCCGGCCGCCGATGGAGGTGCGCGACGCGCGCCTGATCGCCGTCACCGCCGATGGCGTCGTGCATCCGGTGACCGCGATCCTCGCCTGTGACGATGCGATGGACGCCGCCATCGTCACCATCGCCGCGACGCTGACGCCACTGCCGCTCGCCACCGACGTGCGCCCCGGCGATCGCGCCTACTGCTGGAGCCGCCCGCTCGAGCAGCGCGACTTCTTCGGCGCCGGCATGGTGAACCGCTTCTACCTCGACCGCGACGTCGACGCCGAGCACGGCCGCGACAGCCTGCCGTTCCTCGCCGCCGTGCGCATGGACGTCGACATGCCGTGGGCTCCGGGCAGCAGCGGTGCGGCCCTGCTCGACCGCTGCGGCAACGCCATCGGGCACGTCAGCGAGATCCGCACACTGAACAACGGCATGCCGGCACCCGGCATGCCCGGTTCGACGTCGGCGGCCGAGGCGCAGCAGCAGCGCGAAGGCGATCCCGAGGAGCAGGCGAAGCCCGCCACGCTCGGCGACCTGGAGGCGCGCAACACGATGATCACGCTGCACGTGGCGGTGCCGGTGCGCGGGGTGCAGTTCCTCGCTTCGGCGAAGCCAACGGAGAAGCCAGCGGCGACGGACGACGCGGCGGCGCAACCGGCGGCGAAGTGATGCGGTGACCTCGACGGCTCGTCGTCGCGCGGCGACGATTCGCCTGTGGCCCTGGCCACTGTCGCCGCTCGGCCCGACCCGATCCCCATGAAGCACCTGCCCCCGCTCGCCTTCGCCACGCCGCTGTTGCTGCTCGCCTCGCCGTTCGCAACGTCGCTGCGAGCGCAGGAAGCGCCGATCGTCGTCACCATGGCGCCCTGCGAGGGCAAACGCCCGGTCCAGGGCTTCTACGTCAAATCGTCGCGCGACCTCGCGCACAAGGGCAGCCTGCAAGTCGGCGGCGAGACGTTCGACCTCTACCTGCCGGAGGAGAAGGGCGGCTGGTCCCACCTGCCACGGCCGGAGCGCAAGGGGATGCTCGTCACGCTGACGTCGACGTGGTTGTCCGTCGACCAGGACCACGACGGCAAGATCGCCATCGACGAGTCGTACTTCGCCGAACTGCCGCTGCGCATCGGCGACACCATGTTCGACGTCGTCGGCATCGCCGCCGACGGCAGCTCGGTGACCCTGCGCCGCCGCGAGGGCCCGCTCGCCGGCGCCGTTCGCGACCGCAAGGCGGCCGCGTTCGAGTGGAACGCGACCGACGGCCGCAAGCTGAGCAACGCGAGCTACGAAAACCGTGTGCTCGTCATCGACTGCTGGGCGCCGAGTTGACACTCCTGCTGGGAAGGCTTTCCCTTCGTGCAAGGGAACATCGACTACTTCGGCAAGGACAAGCTCGCCTACCTGCTCTACGACTGCGGTGGCACGTCGCCCGGTGACGTAACCGCGTCGGAGGAGCGGCTGACCACCTACGGCATGCGCGGCTTCGACGTCGTGCGCACCGACATGGACACGTCGGCGCGCGAACTGCCGGCGCTGTTCGGCCACTTCGGCTATGGCGCCATGGTCATCGACGCCGCCGGCAACCTGCGCGGGGCGAACCTGCACGGCGAACAGGTGTTCGCGTTGCTGCAGCAGCTGCTGGAGCCCGCGACGGCTGCCGATGGCAAAGAAGACGGCGAAGAAGACGACGCATCGACGCGCCTCGGCGTGCGGACCAAGGTGGACGTGAAGCAGCGCGGCCGCACCGGACTGAGCGTCAGCAAGACCCTGACCCGGCCGATGACCGCCACGGTGCGGATCGAGCTGCAGCTCCCCGACGGTTACCACGTCTACGGCATGACGGCCGGCAATCCGACGCCGACGACCGTGGCGGTCCGCTACGCCGCCGGCGTCACCGCTGGCACGCCAGAGATCCAGAACCTGAAGGACGTCGGCGACGGCGTGCAGCATGCGCACGGCCCCGTCCGCATCCACGTGCCGGTGGAGCTGCCGGCGGGCACGCCGATCGGCCAATACGTCGTGCACGGCACGGTGCGCTTCATGGCCTGCGACGCGCAGCGTTGCCTGCCGCCGACCGAGCTGAAGTGGCACGCGGTGATCTCGGCGCTGTGAGCTCGACGGCGACCGCGCTCAGCCGTTCGCAGTCGCCAGCACGAACCGCGAACAGCAGCCGCCCTCGGGGCGATCGCCGAGCTCGAGCACACTGCCGTGCGCCTCGAGGATGCGCCGCGCGATCTGCAAGCCGAGGCCCGCGGCGTCGGCGCGGCGCGGGTCGCTGGCGGCGGAATCGACCAGCAGGCCCGAACCGTCGTCGAGCACTTCGACGAGAACGCCGTTCGGCGTCGCCGCGGCCCGCACTTCGACGGACGTGCGCGCATGCTCGATGGCGTTGCGCACCAGGTTCTCGAGCACGCGCAACAATCGCCGCCCGTCACCGGTGACCGCCGGCAGACCAGCCGCCGGCGCGACGCGCAGCGCGAGACCCGACTTCGCCGCCAGCGGCGCCAGTTCCTGGCCGACGCGCGCGACCAGTTCGCCGACCAGCAGCGGCTCGAGGTCGAGCTGGTTCGGCAGGTCGAGCCGCGCCGCTTCGAGCAGGTCGCGCGCCAGCTGGGCGACGCGGTCGGCGTCGGCGAGCGCGACGTCGATCGCCGTGCGCAGCTCGTGCACTTCGGTCGACGTCGGCGCGGCCGCGCACTGTGCCAGCAGGCGATCGGCGACCGGCAACGCGCGTTCGAGCCGCGCCACCAGCGCCGTCAGCGGCGTGCGCAGGTCGTGCGACACCTGCGCGATCCACTCGCGCCGCGCCCGATCGCGGGCTCCAAGTTCGTCCAGCAGCGAACGCACGCGCTGCCGCGAATCGGCCAGCGCCTGCGCCAGCGCTGCGATCTCGTCCGAGCCGCGCGTCGTCGCCCCTGTCGTGACACCCGTGCCGAGATCGGCGCGCGCCACGGCAGCGAGTCGCGCGAGACGCCGCGTCACCAGCCACGAGAAGAACAGCGCGACGATGGCGACCAGCAGCAGGCGCAGCCCCCACATCGAGGCCTCGCCGACGAACTGCAGGCGCTGCATGCGCGCCTCCATCTCCGCCTGGCTGATGACCGCCGACTTGCCCGGCCACTCCGCCGCGAAGCCGTTCGCGATCGCGTCCGGCGGCGGCGGCAGCAAAGCCAACCAACCGCGCAAGGAACCCTCGCGACGCAGCGGGAACCAGTGCAGGAACTCCCAGCCGGCCCGGCCGCT
>JBILEY010000266.1:0-7165 GCA_044351865.1 Planctomycetota bacterium
GCGCAGCGTGCGTTCGCGCCAATCCGCCGTCATCGTCGTCAGGAAGCGCGTGCGCGCCTCGATGCTGGCGGCGCGCGCCTGCACGAAGCGCTTCTGCGCCATGTACGACTCGGCCAGCAGCACCATCGCCAGGCCGCGGCGCGGATCGCCTTCGGCGTGCAGCAGGAACCACTCGAGCGCGCGCATGGCCAGCTCGTGCTTGCCGGTGCCGAGGGCGCCGTAGCCGAGCAGGAAGTGGTAGTCGAGGAACTGCTCCGCGCGCATGTCGGCGAAGTACGGCGACTCGCGCAGCGTCAGCACGGTCTCGTTGACGCGCTCCGGCAGCTCCAGCAGGAACTGTGTCTGCGCTGCCAGCAGCCAGACGTCGAGCAGTTCGACCGAGTCGAGCAGGCGGATCGCGCGCGCGCGCAGCTCCTCCTGGCAGCGCTCGGCGGTCTTGCGCATGGCGTCGCGCTGCGGCTCGGCCAGGGCCGAACCGAGCATCGCGCGGCCGACCAGGATCGTCGCCGGCGTGACCTCGGGGGCCGTAGGCATGCGTTCGAACACGCGCCGCGCCCACTCTTCGGCCTTGGCGTAGGCGGCCTTCTGCCGCTGGCGATCGGTCTCGCCGCGGGCGATGTCGAGCCAGCAGTTGCCGACCGCGAGGATCGCGGCTCCGACCTGATCGTGCGGGCGCTTGTCGTAGACCTCGGTGAAGAACGGGATCGCCGCGTCGAGGTCGCCGCTCTCGACCAGCAGCTGGCCGAGGTGCATGCGCACCTGCACGGCTTCCTTCTGCACGGTCGGTTCGTACTGCAGCTCGTCGCGCAGGAACGAGCGATACCACTGCCCGGCGAGCCCGCGCAGGCGCTGGCGTCCGGACTCGGTCTCGGCCGACGGCGGCCGCACGACGTGCAGCGCCGTGCGCCCGCCGGGGCTGGTGCCGCTGTCGTCGAAGATGCAGTCGGCGCCGCCAGCGACGCAGATCAGCTGCGCCACGACGCGCGGGTCCTGGTCGGCGAGGTTGAGGTCGACGGTCGACGCCCGCAGGTCGGCGTCGAGCGGGCCGCTCTCGATGGTCAGGTTCCAGTTGCAGGCGCGCGCGAGGCGCTGCACGGCGTCGAGGCACGACAGCGAACGCGTGTTGGCCGCGATCAGGAGACGCGGGCCCTGGCCGTTCTGCAGCTCGACGCGGCGCACGGTGAACGTCTCGTCGTCCTGCGCCACGAGGGCGAGCGCCGACAGCACGATGGCGGCGAGCGTCCTCACTTCGGCTCTCCCTTGCCCTTCAGCGCTTCCTCGCGCAGGCGGCGCTCGGTCTCGGCGAGTTCGGCGAGGCGGGCCTTCTCGGCGGCCGCGTTCGCTTCGTTGCGGTAGCTGTCGCCGAGCTGCAGGTAGGCATTGGCGACGTGCTGGTAGAGCGAGCTCGGGATCTGCTGCTGCTGCAGCAGGAAGCGCGCCCAGACGCGGCGCAGGCTGTCCTGGTCACCGGTCTCGGCAGCGGCCTTCGCCATCGCCACCAGGTCCTCCGGCAGCGAGTGGCTCTGTTCGAGCGCGCGGGCGCGGCGCTGGTAGTCCTGCGCACGCTTCCAGTCGTTGGCCTTGCTGGCGCTGTAGGCGAGTGCCGTCAGCACCGCCATCTGCGTGCTCGGCGCCATGCGCGGGCTCTCCGCCAGGTAGCGCTCGAGCAGCGTCACCGCGGCGGCGTAGTCGTGGCGGCTCGAGGCGGCCATCGCCGCGACCCACAGCTCGTCGGTGCGCGGCGCCGGCGCGATCTTCTCGTGGCCGGTCTTGTGCTCGCTGCCGTGCTCGACCACCGGCTTCGTCGTCGACGTGCCCGGTGCCGGCAACAGCGCGACGACGACCATCGCCAGCACGTTGACCGCGAGCAGCACACGCAGCACCAGTTCGCGGCGCGAGCTCTTCTTCGTCGCCGCCGGTGCCTCCTGGTGCAGCTGCGCGCGCGCGGTGGCGAGGGCGCGTTCGCCTTCGGCCAGCGCCTGCTCGGCGGCGCGCATCGCCTGCTGCTCGAGATCCGGACCGCGGCTCGCGGGCGCCTTGCCCTTGTCGCCGTGCGCCATCAGGTCGGTCAGCTTGCCACTGTCGTGGCCAGCGGCCGGTGCTGGTGCCGGCGGCGTCGACGGGGTGGCGGCGTGTGCCGCATCGGTGTGGTTGTCCGCCTTGGGTTCGCTCACGACTGGCTCCAGAGGTCGGCGAGTTCCGGCCGAAGGCGCGGGCCGACCGGCGCTCTCATCGGCATGTCATGGCCAGTTCCCTGACCAACCTGCGTCCGAAAGGCGGCCGGCACGTTGAGCAGGTGCAGCTCGCGGCCGGCGGCACGCGCCTCTCGCACGCGGTCCAACAGCGGGACGAAGGTGCCCGCATCGGCGGCGGTGCCGTGGCAATCGACGGCGAACGGTCCCATTGCGGGCCACGGCGCCAGCGCGCCGACGACCGGCATCGCGGCATCGGGGCGGCCGTCGCGGCAGAGGCGGAGTTCGAGGCGGCGGCGGCCCTGCTGCAGCGTGCTGCGCAGATCGCCGTCGGGCAGGCCGAGCGCGAACGGGCGGCCGTCGGCCAGTTCGGCGACCAGCGTGACGAACGTGCCGTCGTCGCGCAGTTCGACCGCGGCGTCGGCGGGCAGGCGCGACAGCGCCAGCTCCACCACCGCGCGCACGTCGAGCGGCAGCGCGGCGAGATCGGCGGTCGCCACGACGGCGGGGCGCGGCCCGGCGGCGGCGAGCGCCTCCTGCAGCCGCGACGGGGTGACCGGCTTGGTCAGCACGTCGACGATCGGGCCGGTGCGTTCGACCTCTTCGGGGTGGCCACTGACGGCGAGCACCGGGCAGGTGGCGGCGACGAGGAACGTCGACGCCAGCCCGTCGGGCAGGTGCCAGTCGGTGACGACCACGTCGAAGTGGTCGCTGGCGAGGGCCTCGCGGGCTTTGGCGCAGTCGGCGGCCGTGCGCACGTCGTGCCCCTTGCGCCGCAGCAGCGCGGCCAGGCCTTCGCGGATGCCCGGCTCGTCGTCGACGAGCAGGCACTTCATGACCAGAGCGCCATGCGCCGCGCGGCCGGCAGCGTCAGCGTGAAGCGGGTGCCGCGCGCCAGCGGGATGCAGCGCACGCTGCCAGCGTGGGCGGCGACCGTGGTGGCGACACCGTAGAGGCCGAGACCAGCACCACCGCGCGACGACCAACCGGCGTCGAACACACGCTCGACGTCGGCGGCGGGCACGCCGCGGCCGTCGTCCTCGATGTGCACGACGACGTCGTCGCCGACGCGCTGCACGGCGATGCGCACGGTGCGGGCGCCGGCGTGGAACGCGTTCTCGCAGAGGTTGTCGAGCGCGCGCTCGAGCAGGGCCCGGTTGCCGAGCAGTTCGGCGTCGTCGGGACAGACGACGAGCTCGGCGCCGTGGCGATCGGCGACGGCGCGCACGACGTCGGCCATCGACAAGAGCTGCTTCGGCGCCTTGCCGGCGCGGGCGAGGCCGAGCCAGCCGTCGACCAGACCGGTCATGCGGTCGAGGTCGCGCAGCACGCCGTCGAGCACCGCGGCGCGCGGATCGTCGGCGTCCATCATCTCGCGGGCGAGCATCGCCCCGGTCACCGCCGAGGCGAGTGGATTGCGCAGCTCGTGCCCGAGCAGTCCGGGCAGGCGCTCGGCGGCGACGGCGTTCACACGATCACCTTGGCCCGCGGACGCTGGCCGAGCTCGTAGAGGCGGATCTTGTTGTAGAGCGTCGTGCGGTTGATGCCGAGGATCGCGGCCGCGCGGCTGATGTTCCACTGCGTGTCCTCGAGCACCTTGGCGACCAGCTGCGACTCGAGGGCGCGGATCGAACGGTCCTTGCCTTCGAGCACCAGCGAGGTGCGGTCGATCTCGTCGCTGCCGTCCGGCACGCCGCCGGTGAACTTCGGCAGGTGGATCTCGTCGATCATGCCGCTCGGGCAGACGATGCACGCGTGCTCGACGGCGTTGCGCAGCTCGCGCACGTTGCCGGGCCACGTGTACTCGCACAGCGTCTCCATCGACTCCTCGGTGAAGCCGGACAGGGCCTTGCCCATCTGGCGACCGACCTGGTCGAGGAAGAAGTGCGACAGCAGCGGGATGTCGGCGGCGCGCTCGCGCAGCGGCGGCACGTGCACCGTCATCACGTTCAGGCGGTAGAAGAGGTCCTCGCGGAAGCCGCCGGTCTGCACCATCTGGCGCAGGTCGCGGTTGGTGCTGGCGATGATGCGCACGTCGGCCGGCACGTCCTGCACGCCGCCGACTCGGCGGAAGGTGCGTTCCTGCAGCACGCGCAGCAGCTTGGCCTGCAGCGTCGGCTCCATCTCGCCGATCTCGTCGAGGAACAGCGTGCCGCCGGCGGCGACCGCGAACAGGCCGTCCTTGCCGTCGCGCGAGGCACCGGTGAAGGCGCCCGGCTCGTAACCGAACAGCTCTGCCTCGAGCAGCGCCTCGGTCAGCGCCGCGCAGTTGATCGCGACGAACGGGCCGTGGCGGCGCGCACTGCGCTCGTGCACACAGCGGGCGACCAGTTCCTTGCCGGTGCCGCTCTGGCCGGTGACCAGCACGGTGGTGTCCGGCGCGTGCGCCACCTGGTCGATGCGGGTCTGCACCTCGCGGATCGCCGGCGACAGGCCGACCAGTTCGGTGGCGGTCAGTTCGCGCACGCGATCCTGCAGCCACGTCAGTTCGTTCTTCAGCTGGCGGGTCTCCAGCACGCGGCGCACGATCGCCAGGATGCGGTCGCTGGCGAACGGCTTCTCGATGACGTCGGCGGCGCCCTTGCGCATCGCCTCGACGGTGTTGGCGACGGTGCCGTAGCCGGTCAGGATGACGATGTCGGCCGGCGGCGTGCCGCGGCGGAACTTCGCCAGCATCGACAGGCCGTCGGCGCCCGGCAGGTTGAGGTCGAGGAAGACGACGTCGAAGGAGCGGGTCTCGATGCGGCGCACGCCTTCTTCGGCGGTGCCGGCGGTCTCGACGTGCAGGCCTTCGCGCTGCAGCAGCGTGCGCAGTCCTTCGCGCACACCGTCTTCGTCGTCGACGACCAGCACGCGGGGGAGTCCGGGGAAGCTCAGGTTCTTCATGGGCCGACCTCTGTCTTGTTTCGCGGCAGGGGGTGCATGGCGGCCGCCGCGAGCGGTGGATCACCTTGCCATGGGGCTTTTCGGCACGGACGGGCGTCGACCTTTTGAGCAGTTGCCGAAAAATCCGGTGATTCGGGCGGCACCGAGCGGCTTTGGCTCAAGGACGCGACAACCCGGCCGGAGGATGGCCCAGCTGGCTTTCAGCGGGCAAACAAGAGCATCGGGGAATCATGGGTCTCAGAGTCAACACGAACGTCGCTTCCATCAACGCGCAGCGGAACCTGTCGGCGGTCACCGATCGCCTGAGCAACAACTACCGCCGCCTGTCCACCGGCCTGCGCATCTCGACCGCGGCCGACGACGCCGCCGGCCTCGCCATCAGCGAGCGCCTGCGTTCGCAGGTCCGCTCCCTCGAGCAGGCCAAGCGCAACGCCAACGACGGCATCTCCTTCGTGCAGACGGCCGAAGGCGCGCTCAACGAGGTCAGCTCGATCCTGACCCGCCTGCGCGAGCTGGCGATCCAGTCGAGCAACGGCTCGGTCAGCAGCCAGGACAAGGAGACGCTGGACGAAGAGTTCCAGAGCCTGGTCAGCGAGGTGAACCGCATCGGTCGTTCGACCGAGTTCAACGGCATCAAGCTGCTGGACGGTTCGGCCAGCACGGTCAGCTTCCAGGTCGGCTTCGGCACCACCAGCGGCATCGACACCCTGGCGGTCAGCCTGTCCCCGGCGCTCAGCACGACGCTGTCGCTGAACTCGCTGGACATCGGCTCGGGTGGTGCCACCACGACCGCGATCAGCAGCATCGACACGGCGATCAACACCATCAGCTCGCTGCGTGGCTCGCTCGGTGCGGTGCAGAACCGCCTCGGCAGCACGATCAACAACCTGGCCGTCCAGGTCGAGAACCTCAGCGCCGCCGAGTCGCGCATCCGCGACGTCGACGTCGCCTACGAAACCGCGCAGCTGACGCGCAACAACATCCTGCAGTCGGCCAGCATCTCGGTGTTGAGCCAGGCGAACTCGCAGCCGCAGTCGGCCCTGCAGCTCCTGCAGTGAGCCGCTAGGCCCGCTCGAAGCGGCCAGCCGACGAGGCGACGTTCTCCCGCGCGGAGAACGTCGCCTCGCGCGCTTTCCGGGGCCTCGCCGCGCGCTCCGCGCAGCACCGCCCCCGGCGCCGACCACCCGCAGTGCCTCCGCCTGAGACGGCACCGCCCCCACCGTCGCGAGCTTCGACAGTGGCCGCCCAGGGATTTCCACGGCGCGCTCGCCGAGCAGAAACCCCGGTGCCATCGCCGCCCCACTGTCGCACTCGCCGACACGCGGCGAGTTCTCCCGCACATTTCCGCACGCCCCGGCGCACTCCGCTCAAGCCCGCAGCAGCCGACCCGGAAGATATCTCAACCAAACCCGGGGCCGCCGGGACACCAACGAAGGGACAACAGGGAACATGGGTCTTCGAGTCAACACGAACGTCGCATCGATCAACGCGCAGCGCAACCTCGGTGCAGTCACGGATCGCCTCAGCAGCAACTACCGTCGCCTGTCGACGGGCTTGCGCATCTCCACCGCGTCGGACGACGCCGCCGGCCTCGCGATCAGCGAGCGCCTGCGTTCGCAGGTCCGGTCGCTCGACCAGGCCAAGCGCAACGCCAACGACGGCATCTCCCTCGTGCAGACCGCCGAAGGCGCGCTCAACGAGGTCAGCTCGATCCTGACCCGCCTGCGCGAGCTGGCGATCCAGTCGAGCAACGGCTCGGTCAGCAACCAGGACAAGGAGACGCTGGACGAAGAGTTCCAGAGCCTGGTCAGCGAAGTGAACCGCATCGGCCGTTCGACCGAGTTCAACGGCATCAAGCTGCTGGACGGCTCCTCGAGCACGGTCAGCTTCCAGGTCGGCTTCGGCACGACCTCGGGCATCGACACGCTGTCGGTCAGCCTGTCGGCCGCGCTCAGCACCTCGCTGTCGCTGAACTCGCTGGACATCGGCTCGGGTGGTGCCACCACGACCGCGATCAGCAGCATCGACACGGCGATCAACACCATCAGCTCGCTGCGTGGCTCGCTCGGTGCGGTGCAGAACCGCCT
>JBILEY010000267.1:0-7152 GCA_044351865.1 Planctomycetota bacterium
AGGCCGTCCTGGAACTCGACCTCGACGAGCGTGTGCAGCTGCGTCGGCGCGGCAGCGCCGGCGGTCGACTGTGTCCCGCGCAGGACATGGAGCACCCCTTTGCTGGTGACGACGAGGCCACTCGGCTGCAGTCCCTTGGTGCGCATCTCGATCTGCACGGACTTCAGCCCCGCCTCCGCCTTGCGCATCGCCGCGAGGATCTCCGCGATGGCGTCGGGCGGAGCGGCCGGCTTGCCCGTGGCCTCGGGTGCCTGCGCCGAGGCGACGCCCGCCAACAGCGACAGCAGACCCGCGGTGACAACGTCGGTACGCTTCATGCTGGGCGCACCATATCGCGCCGGGCTTCGTCCCGCCCGCGCCAACGACTTCTCCCCACCATGAAGACCGCGAATCCCAGGCGTCCGTCGTTCGTGTTCCTGCTGCCGCTGGCCCTGCTCGCGTTGAGCGGCCCTGCGAGCGCCGACGAACTGAGACTGCACGACGGCCGCGTGCTGGTCGGCAAGGTCGCCGAGAAAGGCGAACGGCTCGAAGTGACGACCCGGGACGGCATCGTCGCACTGGCGAAGAAGGACGTGTCCAGCTGGCGCAAGGACGGCGAACTGCGCCAGGCGCTCGCGGCCCAGGCGAAGGCCGCCGGCGACACGACCTTCGCCCATCTGAACCTGGCGATGCAAGCGCGCGCCTACGGCCTCGACGCGGAGCTCTGGCAGCACCTCGACCGCGCGCTGGCGCGCTTGCCCGAAGCGCCGGCCGACGCAGCACCCGCCCTGCAACGCCGCCTCGCCGACTTCCTGGCACAACTCGGCCCCGAACTGCTGCCGCTGCGCCAGCGCAGCGCGCCGACCAAGGTGCGTGTGCACCAGTTGCTCGAGCAGTTGCGCGACGGCGGCAGTCCCGGCCGCGCCGCCGCCGTCGAAGAACTGCTGGTGCGCGAGCCGGCGGCCGACGAGGACCTGCGCCGCGAAGTGCGCAGCAACCCGTCGCCGCCGCGCCGCATCGGCGCCCTCGCCGCGCTGCAGCGGCGCACCCTCGCCGGCAACGACCGCTTCGTGCTGCGCACCGCCGTGCTCGACGGCAGTCCGGACGTGCGCCTCGCCGCCGCCGGCCTCAGCCGCCCGACGCTGCGCGCCGACGACGTCTCCTACCTGGCGAGCGGCCTGACCCACCAGAACGCCAAGGTCCGCGTGCGCACCGCCGAAGCGCTGGGCGAACTGGGCCACCCCGACGCGATCAAGATGCTGGTGCTGGCGGCACCGCACGCCGCCAAGGGACTCGCGGCGCCGGACGGCGGCAACGCCGGCACGCGCGGCCACGTCGCGTTCCTGCAGCAGCAGGCCTACATCCGCGACTTCGACGTCGAGGTCGCCGCCGGCGCGTTCATCGCCGATCCGAAGATCGACGTGCTGCAGACGGGCAGCGTGCTCGACGTCAACGTGTTCGGCGTCGTCATCGAGGAGGTGACGATCGTGCAGGCCTACCGGCAGGCGCTGCAGAAGCTCGCCAGGCAGGATCCGGGACCCGATGCGCGCGGCTGGCCGAACTGGCTCGCCAACCTGCAGCGCCAGCAGGAGGCGACGGCGCCGACGACCCCGAAGACGCCGCTGCGTTGAGCGGCCGCTGGCATCGGCCCCACCGCCACAAAGAAGTCGGGATCGGCGAGCCGGCGCGCTAGAGTGCGCCGCCGTCGCCGAACCCGCATGCAAGCCACCTCCCAAATCTGCGTCGTCGGACTCGCCGTGATGGGCCAGAACCTGGCCCTCAACATCGCCCGCAACGGCTTCCCGGTCACCGTCTACAACCGCTCGTACGACAAGACCGAGGCCACGCTGGCCCGCTGCGGTCCGGGCTATCGCATGTTCGGCGCCAAGACGCCGCAGGAGGCCGCGGCCTCGCTGGTGCGCCCGCGCAAGCTGATCCTGCTGGTCAAGGCCGGGCAGCCGGTCGACGACACGATCGCCACGTTCCTGCCGGTGCTGCAGCCGGGCGACCTGATCGTCGACACCGGCAACAGCCACCCCGACGACACCGAGCGCCGCGGGCGGGAACTGCTGGCCAAGGGCTTCCGCTTCACGGGCATGGGCGTCTCCGGCGGCGAAGAAGGTGCGCTCAACGGACCGAGCCTGATGCCCGGTGGCGACCGCAGCTCCTACGACGAGCTGGCGCCGATCCTGAAGAAGATCGCCGCCCAGGTCGACGACGGCCCGTGCGTGACGCACGTCGGCACCGGCGCCGCCGGCCACTTCGTCAAGATGGTCCACAACGGCATCGAGTACGGCGACATGCAGCTGATCGCCGAGTGCTACGACCTGATGCAGCACGTGCTCGGCATGTCGTCGTCGCAGATGGCCGACGCCTTCGCGCAGTGGAACAAGACGTTCCTCGAGTCGTTCCTGATCGAGATCACCGCGCGCATCCTGCGCGCCGTCGACCCGCAGACGAAGAAGCCGATGGTCGACGTCATCGTCGATCGCGCCGGCCAGAAGGGCACCGGCAAGTGGACCACCGAGATGGCGCTGCGCTACGGCATCCCGGCGCCGACGATGCACGCCGCGGTCGAAGCGCGCTGCCTGTCGGCGATGAAGGAACAGCGCGTCGCGGCCAGCAAGCAGCTGTCGGGACCGGCCGCCGGCGCGCCGGCACAGGGCCTGCTCGACGCCGTGCGCGACGCCCTCTACTGCAGCAAGATCTGCTCGTACGCGCAGGGCCTCGACCTGCTCGCCACCGCCGACGCCGACAAGAAGTGGGGCCTCGACCTCGGTGAGATCGCGCGCATCTGGAAGGGCGGCTGCATCATCCGCGCGAAGTTCCTGCGCAGCATCCAGCAGGCCTACGGCAAGCAGAAGCAGCTGGGCAACCTGCTGCTCGATCCGGAGCTCGGCGGCTTCCTGGTGAAGAACCAGGCGGCGTGGCGCAAGGTCGTGGCAGTGGCCGCCGAGCGCGGTGTGCCGACGTTGGCGATGGGCGCATCGCTGAGCTACTTCGACTCGTTCCGCCGCAGCTCGCTGCCGCAGAACCTGACGCAGGCGCAGCGCGACCTGTTCGGCGCCCACACGTTCGAACGCACGGACGCGCCGGCCGGCCAGATGTTCCACCACGAGTGGCCGTGAACGGCTGGGCCGATCGCGCGCGCCGTCACTTCGGCGCGCCGGTCGCCGCGGGCGCCGCCGGCTGATTCGCCGGTGCAGCGGGCGGAGTGGCTGGCGCCGGCGGCAACAGGGCCGCGGTCGCCGCCGCCAGCTGCTGCTCGACCTGCGCGAGCGTGGCCCCGAACTGCTGGGCCTTCTGCAGTTGCTGCTGCAGTTGCATGAGGCGCGGTCCAATCGCCTGCTCCTGCTCGGCGATCTTGGCCTGCAGCGTCGCCAGCTCGGCATCCTTCGCCAGGAGCGCCGCCGCCAATGCCGCCGCTTGCTGCTCGCGTTCGGCCAGCTGCCGCTCGAGCGCACGCAGCGGCTGCAGCTCCGCCTCGATCTGGACGCCGCGGGCCGCAGCCTCGGCGAGGTCGCGTTCGGCCTGCTGCAGTTTCGCCAGTTCGATCCGCAGGTCGGCGCGCACGGCGCGCAGCTTGGCCCCGGTGCGGATCGCCTCGGCGTCGGCGGCGACGATCGCCTGCTCGGCCTCGCCTTCGCTCTGCCGCAGCACCGCCAGATCCCGCTGCAGCCGTTCGCGTTCGGCGCGCAGCGCCCCGACTTCCCGAGCGCGAGCGGCCCGCGCCACCGAGTTGTCCTGCTCGGTGGCACAGCCGGCGGCGAGCACCAGCGACGCCACGACCGACAGCACCGACGACGAACGCCGGGAGGCGCCAGCCGCCGACCGGCCAGAAAACGCTGCGGAACGGCCTTCGCGCATGGTTATCATGTTCGCCCTTCAACTCGCAAACGAGCAGACAGAACCATGGAACGCACCCTCATCCTGCTGAAGCCGGACGCCGTCCAGCGCGGCCTCGTCGGCCAGATCCTGAACCGCTTCGAACAGAAGGGCCTCAAGATCGTCGCCATGAAGCTGATGCAGATCACGCCGGAACTCGCGGCCAAGCATTACGAGGCGCACAAGGAGCGCAAGTTCTACCCGGGCCTGGTCAAGTTCATGACCAGCTCGCCGGTCGTGGCGCTCGCCCTCGAAGGCATCGAGGCGATCAAGATCTGCCGCACGCTGATGGGCGCCACGTTCGGCGCCGACGCCGCCCCGGGCACCATCCGCGGCGACTACGGCGTCAGCCGCAGCTACAACCTCGTGCACGGCAGCGACAGCCCGGACGCCGCGGCCCGCGAGCTCGGCCTGTTCTTCCCCGAGGGCCTGGTCAAGTACGACTACGCCGCCGTCAACTGGATCTACGATCCGGTCGAGGAACTGAAGAAGTAGTCGCCGATGGCCGCGCCCGCGCAGCCGCGCGGCTTGTCGGCCGCGGAACTCGCGGCGGCGTGTGGCGAACTGCACACGCTCGCCGGCGCCGTCGTGCTCGACCTGGCGCCATTGGTCGTACCGGCCAACGCCGACGACCTGCTGCTCGTGCTGCAGTGCGCCGCGGACGCCGACGGAGCCGCGGCGAGCAAGCGGTTCCTGCACATCGCCCCCGGCGGTCCCCGCGCGCGCCTTGGCACGACGGCCCGCCGCTTCCCGGCCGAAGCCTTCGCCCGCGGTCCCGCGCGCGACCTGCTGCAGCGCGAACTGCTCGGCGGCACACTGACCGGCGCCTTCGCCACGGCCGGCGAGCGCCGCTGCGCGCTGCACTTCGCCACCGCCGCCGGCGACCGCCGACTGGTGGTCGAACTGTTCGGCGCGCGCGGCCTGTGGGCGGTGCTCGATGCCGAAGGGCGCGCCGTCGTGCTGTCGCGGCCGGTGACCACCGCCGTGCGCACGCTGCGCCCAGGCGATGCCTACGCGCCGCCGCCAGCAAGCGAGCCGAGGCCCGAAGCCGCGCGCCACGACGATCCACCGCGCTTCGCAGCGCCGGTGCTGGCGGCGATCGACGCGCACTTCCGGCCGTTCGACGAACACAGCGAGCTCGCCGCCGACCTCGAAGCGCTGCAGCGCGCCGCCCAGCGCGCGCTGGCCCGAACCGAGGCCAAAGTCGCTGGCCTGACCACGCAGCTGGCCGACACCGGCCGCGCGACGCGGCTGCGCAGCGACGCCGACATGATGCTCGCCTACGCGCACACCGTGCGGCGCGGCGCGGCGACGATGACGTTCGCCGACCCCGAGACCGGCGAACCGCGCACGCTCGAGCTCGACCCCGCGCGCCCGGTCGTCGTGCAGGCGCAGACGCTGTACGAGAAGGCGCGGCGCCTCGACGACAGCCGCGCGTCGCACGAGCAGCGCCTCGCCGCCGCCAGCGCCGAATGCGAGCGACTGCGCCCGCTCCAGGCGGCCCTCGCGGCGCTGCGCGCCGACGACGCCGAACTGCCGCAGCGACTCGCCCCGCTGCGGCAGCAACTGGTGCAGCTCGGTGCGCTGCCGAAGCCCAAGCCAGCGGCCGGCACCACGCCTACGAAGAAGGGCCCACGCGATCCGGCCGCCGGCGAGAACTTCCGCCGCTTCGTCTCCGCCGAGGGCTACCCGATCTGGGTCGGCCGCAACAACGAACAGAACGACCGCCTGACGATGCGCGTCGCCAACGGCAACGACGTGTGGCTGCACGTCGGCGGCGGCCGGCCGGGCTCCCACGTGGTCGTTCGCCTGCCGAAGCAGAAGACCGCGAGCCTCGAGACCCTGCTCGACGCAGCGACGCTGGCGGTGCACTTCAGCAAGGCGCGCGGCGAACCGCGGCTCGAGGTCGTCTACACGCTGAAGAAGCACGTGCGCAAGCCGAAGGGTCTGCCGGCGGGCGCCGTGGTGCCGAGCCAGACGAAGACGATCGTCGTGCTCCGCGACGAAGCGCGATTGCAGCGGTTGCTCGCCGGCCAGGAGGGCGGCGACGGCGAGTAGCGCGATCGCCGCGGGCGCGGGCCTTCTGCCTACGACGCAACGGCGCTACCCTGCATCGGCCCCCTGCCGCCGCCCAGCGGCAGCGCCTCGTCCCGAACCACTCGGAGTCTCCATGCTTCTCCGTGCCTTGCTCACCACGACGGCTGTCGCCGTCGTCGGCGCCGACCTCCTGCAGGCCCAGTCGAACGTCATCGCGGGCCGCGATCTGCGGCTCGAGACCGCGAACACGATCAGCCGCTACCGCCGCACGGGCACGTTCCCGAACGGCGTGCAGGCGATCGGCATCCGCACCACCTGCTGCAACCCCGGCGTCGGCGCCATCCCGTTCCAGGCGGCGATGCAGGCGACGCACGGCTTCATCCACTACCTCGTCGCCCGCGAGTCAGCTGGCCGCATGGTGCAGATCAGCAACTACGCGTGGATCAAGCACACGTTCGGCTCGAACAACGACCCGGGCGCGTGCGGCGCCTGCCCCACCGGCACGACCACGAGCTTCGTCGAGCCCGGCTGCAGCGACACCTACCTCGCGTCGCAGTCGGTCGACCACTTCAACCTCGGCCCGCCTTCGGAACTCGATCCGTGGCTCGGCAGCTGGAACCCGATCTGCTCCTACTTCGATCGCGGCAATCCGGAGGTGGGAGTGGCCCAACAGTGCGACGGCACGCGCAGCCTGACGCAGTCGCAGGCCACGGTGCTGAACCAGCAGATCGGCCTGACGATGCGCGTCCACGACGACGACCTGAACGTGCCCGGCGCCGCGTTCAGCTACCAGGCCGGCTACCTGGTGCCAGGCGAGGCGGACTCGCTGCGCGGCGACAACATCGGGTCGCGCGCCTTCACGGCGAACTGGAACCTCGGCACCGGGCAATGGACGCTCGCCGACAGCGGCGGCTTCCAGACGGGCTCGATCCTGCAGCGCTGGACCGGCGCCACGCTGACCAGCAACAGCAACGGCAACGACGACGGCCGCTACTACGTCGCCGTCAAGGTGACCGGTCCGACCAACGGCCTGTACCACTACGAGTACGCCGTGCACAACCGCGACAATGGCCGCGGCGCTGGTTCGCTGCGCATCCCGGTGTGCTCGGGCGCGCGCGTGCTGAACCTCGGCTTCCGCGACGTCGACCGCGACGCCGTCACCGACTGGAGCGTCGCCGTCGCCGGCAACGAGATCGTGTTCCAGACCACGGCGCTGAACCCGAACCCGCTGCGTTGGAACAGCATCTACAA
>JBILEY010000268.1:0-7142 GCA_044351865.1 Planctomycetota bacterium
TGCACGATCGGCAGAGGCAACAGCACGTCCGGCTGCGCGCGCAGCGTGCAACCGGCACCGCCGATCGACAGCAGCTGCGGCAGCGGCAGCGAGGTCGCACTCGCGCCGAACACGCCGAGCGCGACGCTGTTCGACGCCACGCCGCCCGTCGCCGTGCGGAACGAACCGCCGAGCCACGCGCGTTCTTCGATGCGCGTGGTCAGCGGCCCCGAGCTGCCGCTGCAGCCGCCGCCGAGGTTCTGTGCACCCGCGGGGCACGACGTCATCAGACGCGTGAAGCCCTTGGCGACGACGTCGGCGACGCGCCGGAAGCCGCCGAGCACGCCCAGTTCTCCGGTCCGCGACCAGGCCACTTCGGCGTGGCCATGGGTCTCGCCCAGATGGGTCCACTGGACCCCGTCCCATCGCTGGATGTAGGTCAGACCGAACGGACTCGACACGCCGTCGCTCCGGCCGACGACCACGCCGCCATCGGGCAACGCCGCGATCGACCGGACGGTCCCCAGCATCGGCGCATTCATCGGATGCCACGTGGTGCCGTCGAAGCGCGCGGCCCCCAGGCCCGGCGTCGTGAAGCTCCCCGCCGACACCAGGTCCCCGTTGCTGGTCACGACGAGCCTTTGCGACGAGTCGTTCGGCGCTCCCGCGATCGGCTGCAGCTGCAGACCGTTCCAACGCACGAGGCTGTGGACCGTCGTGCCGAGGATGGCGTTCGCCGCGAGTACCAGGTCGCCGTTCGGCATCTCGGCCAGCGCCCGCGGGTAACCGAGGAATGGCGGCACGGCGATCGTGAGCGCCATGCCGTCCCAGTGGTAGACGAGGGCAGGGCCGGTCGGCCAGCCACTGAGCGCCAGGATCCACGCGCCACCGTCGGCGGCGGGCTCGATGCCCAACAACAGGTCGGGCGCCGGCCACGCGATCGGCGTCACCACGCCGTTCTTGCAGGTCTCCAACCAGCTCGTCGGTGCTTGACCGCCGCGCAGCACTTCGCCATCGCGCAGTTCCGCCAGCCAAGCGATCTGCTGGTTGGCACCCGGCAAAGGAGCCAGCCAGTTCCAAGTGGCGCCGTCGAAGCGCACCAGGCCGGCAGGAACGGGCCCGACGGCTGCATAGCGGTGGGCCAGGAACCCGCCCTCGCGACCAGCTGCACCGGACGCGAACTCGCCATCGCCGCTGCCCACGTTCGGAGGCTCGAAGACGCCGTTCCGCCGGACGGCGACCATGCCGGTGGCCTGCCCGTCGAACTCAGCGAAGCCGCCAGCGACGACCAGGTCGCCGTTGGCGAGTTGCGCTGCGCTGGTCACCCAGTTCGGCTGCGTCCAAGTGGCCACCGTGCTCCAGCCACTCGCAGTCAGGGCCTGGATCTCCGTCGGCCCCACGAACCAAACGTCGCCAGAACCGGACTTCGCCAGCAGACGCGCATTCGCCGGACCACCGGCAGGGAGCGACTGCCAGCTGGCGCCATCCCACACCCAGAAGTTCGACGAGATGTCCTTCACGACCACGAGCCCATTCGGGTTCGCCGCCAACTCCGTGATGCCCCCAACGATGCCGGCGCCCATCGCATGCCAGCCGAACCCATCGAACCAGGCCACATTGGCGCAGGGCACACCGCCGAGCGAGCTGAACCGTCCGCCGACCACGAGCATGCCGTTCGGCAGCGTCGCCATCGCCGTCACGGCGGGCGTGCCCGTCGCGAGCGTCGGCGATCCGAATGGCTGCCACGAGGCTCCGTTCCAGAAACAGAGGGCGTGGAAGGGACCACCGACGGTCAGCTGGAACATGCCGCCGACGACCAGCTCACCCGTCACCATCTCGCCGATGCAATACGTCCCTCCCGACGGCAAGGGCGGCGCGATGGTGAGCCAGTTGGCGCCATCCCATTCGCGGTAGCCGTTGGTCGAGACGACGACGAGCCGTCCGTTCGCGCGGACGAACTGGATGCCGAAGCTGGGGCCCGGGTTGGTGATGGCCGACCACTCGCGGGGCGCCGGATCGTAGATGGCGATGTCGTCGACGACCTCGTCGCCGGCGACGTGGAACCTGCCGATGGCAACCACCTGCTCGGGCAGCGGGCCGGGTCCATCCGGATCCACGCGGTGCACGGTGGCGCTCAGGCCCGACAGCCCGGGGATCACGTCGCGCGGCTCCCAGGCAAGGCTGCACGGGGCTTGCGCGACCGCGAACGGACCGAGCACGACCGCGGTGACAAGGGCCGGCAACGAACGCACGAACAAGAGCATCCGTCCGCTGTATCAACCTTCGTGCCACCGCCGCGGGACCCGCGCCACGGCGCGCCGCTCGTCAGCCATCGGCCGCAACTCCGCCGTGCGCGCGGATCGCCGCCAGGAAGCGTTCGCCGAACGTCGCCACCTTGCGTGCGCCGACGCCCCGGACCTGAGCGAGTTCGCCCGCGTTGCGCGGTGCTGCCTGCGCCATGTCGGCGAGCGTGCTGTCGTGGAAGACCACGTACGGCGGCACGCCGAGTTCGCGCGCGATCTCGCGGCGCAGCGCGCGCAGCGCGTCGAACAACGCCTGCTGCTTCGGCGACAGGTCGGCGACCTCGACCGAGGCCTTGCCGCGGCCGCTGTCGTCGCGGCGGCGCTTGCCGCGCGCGGCCAGCGTCTGCTTCGGCGCGCGCAGCATCGCCTTCTTGCTGCCGCGCAGCACCGACATCGCCTCGGCGCCGAGCGACAGCGTCGGGTACTCGCCATCGCTGCGCACCAGCAGTCCAGCGTCGACCAGCTGGTCGACGTAGTTGCCGAGCAGGCCGGCCGGCATGCCCTTGCAGACGCCGAACGTCGGCAGCTGGTCGTGGCCGCGCTGCAGCACGCGCTCGCCGCGGCTGCCGCGCAGCACGTCGATCACGTGGCTGCTGCCGAAGCGCTGGCCGGTGCGCACGACCGCCGACAGGATCTTCTGCGCCAGGATCTGGCTGTCGGGCACTTCCTCGAGCTCGTCGAGGCAGACGTCGCAGGCGCCGCAGTTCGGCTCGTCGTAGGCCTGGCCGAAGTACTCGCTGATCGCCTTGTGGCGGCAGCGCACACCGCCGGCGAAGCGCTGCATGTCGGACAGCAGGGCGAGCTGCGCGCGCAGCGCCGCGTCGTCGCCGACGCCTTCGCTGGCGCTGCGCTCCATCAACGAACGCCACTTCGCCGCGTCGCCCGCCGAGTAGAGCAAGAGGCACTCGGCCGGCAGCCCGTCGCGGCCGGCGCGACCGGTCTCCTGCTGGTAGGCCTCGAGGCTCTTCGGCATGCCGGCGTGCACGACGAGACGAACGTCGCTGCGGTCGATGCCCATGCCGAAGGCGACGGTGGCGACGATCACGTGCAGGCGCTCGGCGCGGAAGTCGCTCGACAGCTGCGTGCGTTCGCCGGCGGCGAGACCGGCGTGGTAGGCGCGCGCTTCGATGCCGCGCTGCTGCAGCGCACTCGCCAGCGCTTCGGTGTCCTTGCGCGAGATGCAGTAGACGATCGACGCTGCGTCGGGATGGCGGCGGATCGCCGCTGCGACCTGGCCTTCGAGATCCTGGCGCGGCAGCACGCGGTAGGTCAGCTCCGGCCGATCGAACGTGCCGACCAGCACGCGCGGCTCGCGCAGGTGCAGCTGCGCCACGATGTCCTCGCGCACGCGCGGCGTCGCCGTCGCGGTGAACGCCTGGAACGGCACGGCCGGGAAGCGTTCGCGCAGTTCGGCGAGGCGGCGGTACTCGGGGCGAAAGTCGTGGCCCCACTGGCTGATGCAGTGCGCTTCGTCGATCGCGAACGCGGCGACGTCGCGCGCTTCCAGCCAGCGCACGAAGCCGTCGAGGAACAGGCGCTCGGGCGCGACGAACAAGAGGCGCAGCGAGCCGTCGGCCGACATCGCGCGCAGTTCGTCGCGGGCCTTCGCCGACAAGTTGGCGTGCACCGCGGCCGCCGGCACGCCGAGCAGGCGCAGGCCGTCGACCTGGTCCTGCATCAGCGCGATCAGCGGCGACACGACGACGACGAGGCGATCCTGCACCAGGGCCGGCAGCTGGTAGCACAGCGACTTGCCGCCGCCGGTCGGCATCACCACCAGCGCGTCGCGGCGATCGAGCGCGCAGTCGATCGCTTCGCGCTGCATCGGCCGCAGCGCGTCGAAGCCGAACCAGCGCTGCAGCGAAGCAGCGATCGCGGCGTCGCGGCCGCCGGGCGGCGGCGGGCTGGCGTTCGCGGCGTTGGCTTCGCTGGTGCTCACACCGACTTCGTAGCGGATCGCGCCGCGGGATTCCGCAGCGAGCGACGTTGGGCCGGATTCGGCGCCGAGGATCGGTGCGCCCCGGTCTTTGGCCGATCGTCAGCGGCCGATCGTCAGCGAGTGGCCGCCGGTGAAGTCGAGGCCAAGGAACGCCCCCGGATTCGCAAGCACCGCGGCCTGCGACGTGAGGTTCAGTCCGATCAGGCTGGAGCCCGGTGCGATCGGCAGAGCGAAGCGAACGACGCCGTAGCTGTTGGCGAGGCCCGCCACGAGCACGTCGGTGCCCCCGAGATACAGCGTGCACGGGCCGAGCGACTGCGTCGCCTGCGTGAAGGCGAGTCCGAGCACCACGAGGGCCCCGTTCGCCACCTGGTCGACTTCGAACGCGAAGTCGACGTGCCCCGGATAGGCGAGCGGCGCGCGCAGCCGCGGCACCACACCGGCGCCACATCCAGTGCCGAAACCCACGGCGACCGGCGCCACGGGACTGCTCCACAGCAGCGCCCCTTCGCGCACCATGGTTGTTGCCGAGCTGCCGCTGCTGGCTCCTCCGCCATGCAGCATCAGCACCTGGTTCTCCGGATCGAAGGCGAGCGCCTCCTGGCTACTGCGAACCCTCACCCCGGTCGTCGGCAGCGGGGCCCAGGTCACGCCATCGTAGGTCCACATGTCGAGTCCGGTGGCCTCGCTGTCGTGCAGCACGACGACGCCGCGCACCGGATCGAAGACCATCGAAGCAAGCGCAGAGACCGTCGGCGACGCCAGCGGGAACCGCTGGGTCCACGACGTGCCGTTCCACTCCCAGGTGTCCGACAACACTTGCGTCGCCGAGCTGCCGCCGAACAGCACCACCACCTGGCGCACCTCGTCGTAGGCCATCGCGTGGCAGCAACGGTCGGGAGGACCACCGGCTCGCTGCGTCCAGGTGACGCCGTCGTAGGTCCAGGTGTCGCCGAGGAGGTTCACGGGCGGAGGCCCCGGCAGCGGCCAGGGAGTGGTCGGGCCCGCCCCGCCGAACAAGACGCAGCATTGCCGCGCCGCGTCGTACGCCATCGCCGCCTGGTAGCGGGCCGGCGGCCGTGCGCTCGGGGACGCTTCGACCCAGACGTTCCCGTCCCACTCGTGCGTGCGGTCGGTCGTACCGACCGACGAGTGGAAGCCACCGAACAACACACTGCGTTGCCGGGCCACGTCGAACGCCATGGCGGCGTACAACCTCTTGGGGCCCGGCGACAATCGCTGCCAGCGGCGGCCGTTCCACTCCCACGTGCCTTCCCACGCGCTGAAGAGGAACGATTCGGACGAAGTGTGCATCACGACGCGCTGTCGCACGGAATCCGTGCACCACACCTGTTGGGGACGGAGGCCGGTTGGCGCGATCTCGACCTGGGCCAGCTGCGTCCAAGCGAGCCCGTTCCACTGCCACAGCCTCGAGTCGCGGAACAGGAGGGCGCGGCCGGACAGCGGATCGGTGGCCAGCCCTTCGCCTTGGGAATCGGTCGGCGGCGGCGAAGCGCCCGTGGTCCAGTTGACGCCGTCCCACTCGAACGTGCTGCTGCCGAGGAACGCCTGCGAACCGATCGCGACCGTGCGCTGCCGCGCCCGATCGTAGGCCATGCCGAAGTCGTAGAGGTTCGGGCCACTGCTGCTGCGCAGGGACCAGTTCGTGCCATCCCATTCCCAGGTCTGGTTGTAGGCGTACTCGCCCCCGTGCATCACGACGACCTGCCGGGCTTCGTCGTAGACCATGCGATGGCGTTGCCGCGGGCCGGGATTGCTCGCCGGCGTGCGCTGGATCCAAGCGTTGCCGTCGTACTCCCAGGTGTCGCTCAGCAGCGGTCCTTGGCCACCGCCGTAGAGCACCACGCGGGCCCGAGTCCGGTCGTAGGCGCCGGCAGTCAGGAAGCGCGCGGGTGGCCGCACCGGCAACGAGCGCAGCAGCCACGTCATGCCGTCGAACTCCCAGGTCTCGTCGACCCAGACGCTGTTGGCTACCGTGCCGCCGAACATCACGACCACGCGGCGTCCAGCGTCGTAGACGAACATGGCATCGCTGCGCCGAGCGGGCAGTCGCGATGGATCCCGCGGCGACCAATGGCTGCCCGCCCACACCCACGTGTCCGCCGTGGTGGCGTCTGCAAGATGGCAGCCGAAGCTGACGAGCAGGTTGCGCGCGTCGTCGGCGACGAGCATGCGTCCGGTGGTGAACGTGCCGCCGCCGTTTTCGTTCGTCGTCTGGCGGATCGGGACCCAGGTCGCGGTCTGCCCGAGCGCGGTCGAGAGCAGCGAGAGCACCGTCAGCGAGACGGCGAACGAAGAGTTGCGGCGGGTCATCGGCATGGGCGGATGGTGGCGGCGCGGAACGAAGTGCGATGGCGGAGATCCCCCCACGGCGCCGATCCGTCAACCGCCACCGTCGCGGCAGCGCACCAAGAACAGGTCGGCGCCGGCGCGTTCGAGGGGTTCGGCAAATGCGGGAGGAAGCTGCGCAGCCGCCACTCCGTCGATGGCGCGATGAACCGCGACCTGCCGGTGCCGTGGATGTTCGTGAAGCTGCTGCTGTTCGTGCTGCTGGCCGGCCTCGCCGCCACCTGCCTGCTGCTGCAGCACCCGAGCTGGACCACCGCCGCCTGCCTCTGCGCGCTGACCTGGGCCGCGGCGCGCGCCTACTACTTCGCCTTCCACGTCGTGCAGCACTGGATCGACCCCGGCTACCGCTTCCGCGGCCTCGCTCATTTCTTCTCGTGGTGTTGGCGGCGCGTGCGGGAGCGTTGCCCACACTCCGCTCGTCAGCCGTCGCCCTGACAGGGCCGCCACGTTTCCAACGCCCGCAAACTTGCCTGTCCCCGCGGCCTGTGCCGATGGGAACAGGACCCCGCACGGAGCCCGATGAGAAGGAACCCCACCGCATTCCCCTGGTC
>JBILEY010000269.1:0-7137 GCA_044351865.1 Planctomycetota bacterium
CTGCCGTCCCAGTTGTGCGGATGGCGCAGCGACACGTCGTCGATGCGCGCGAACAGCTCGCGGAACTCCGGCTCCATCCAGTCGGTGGTCAACGGCCGGCTCGGGTCGACGATGCAGATGATGCCGGTGCGCAGGCGGCGCGATTGCTTCTCGTTGGCGTCGAGGAACGCGTGGATGTTGGCGCGGATCGCCGCCCACTTCGCCGGCCGGCGCAGGTCCTCGAACAGTTCGCGCGTGCCGCCGTCGACGCTGAAGCGGATGTCGTCGATCGCGCCCGAATCGAGGATCGCGGCGGTGCGCGCCTGGTTCAGCGGGCCGGCGTTGGTCAGCAGGTTGATGCGCGGCAACGCCGCCTTGCGCTGCGCGATCTCGGCGAACATGCCCGGCAGGTCCGGGTGCAGCAGCGTCTCGCCGGCGTTGTGCAGTTCGATGCGGTCGAGCCGGATGCCGCGGTCGGCGATCACGTCGTCGAGCACCTTCGCCAGCAGCTCGCGCGACATGAACTGCTTCGGCTTGTCGTGGTCGAGCGAGCACCACTTGCAGCGCAGGTTGCAGATCGACGCGAACTCGAGGTTGAGCCACTCGAGGGTCAGGCGCCCGGTTTCTGCTGCGATGCTGGTCGGCTTGCCGTCCGTCATGCCCTCGTTGTAGCGCACGGGCCGCAGTGCATCACCTCGCGAACTCCCGCGCCGCACTCGCTGCTGGAGCGGCCCTCGGGGCATCGCTAGCATGCTCGCCCTCGTGCGCGCGCTCTCGGCCTTCCTGATCGATCCGTTCCGGTCCGCCTGGCAGCGCCGGGGCCTGGTGCGCGAACTGTCGCGCCGCGAGATCGAGGTCGCGTTCGCCGGCTCGGTGCTCGGCGCCGGCTGGCTGTTCCTGCAGCCGCTGCTGTCGCTGGCCGTCTACGCGCTGGTGTTCGGCGGCATCCTCGGCCTGACCGGCGGCGGCGGCAACGCCGAGCTCGTCAGCCGCCTGTTCACCGGCATGATCGTCTACCAGGCGTTCGCCGGGCCGGCCTCGCAGGCGGCGCACCTCGTGCTGTCGCGGCCGAACTACGTCACCAAGGTCGTCTTCCCGCTGCACCTGCTGGCGTGGCCGGCAGTGGTGCAGGCGGCGCTGAACGCAGCCGTCTCGACCGTGCTGCTGGTGCTGCTGCACCTGGTGTTCGTCGGGGCGCCGGCGTGGACCGTCGTGCTGGTGCCGGTGGCCCTGGGGCCGGCACTGCTGCTCGGCCTCGGCGCCAGCTGGGTGCTGTCGTCGCTCGGCGTCTACGTGCGCGACACCGCCGAAGTGATGCGCGTGACCCTGCAGCTGCTGTTCTTCCTGTGCCCGGTGGTGTGGACGCTGCGCGACGTGCCGAGCGAAACCGTGCGCACGCTGGTCATGCTCAATCCGCTGGCGATCGGCATGGAGACCTGCCGCGCGCTGCTGACCGGTGCACCGGGCCCGGGCATCGCCTGGGTCGTCGCCTACGTGCTGCTCGGCTGGCTCGCGGCCGCCGTCGGCTACACCTTCTTCCGCCGCACCCAGGACGGTTTCGCCGATGTCCTCTGAACCGGCGCCGGCCAGCCGCAACGTCGGCCACGAGGTCGTGGTGCGCACGAGCGGTCTCGGCAAGTGCTACCACATCTTCAAACGCCCCCAGGACCGGCTGCGCCAGTTCTTCGCGCGCGAAGGCAAGCAGTACTACACCGAGTTCTGGGCGCTACGCGACATCGACCTCGAAGTGCGGCGCGGTGAGACGCTCGGCATCGTCGGCCGCAACGGCGCTGGCAAGTCGACCTTGCTCGAGCTGATCGCCGGCACGCTGAAGCCGACCACCGGCAGCGTCGACGTGCGCGGCCGCGTCACCGCGCTGCTCGAACTCGGCAGCGGCTTCCACCACGACTTCACCGGCCGCGAGAACGTCTACGTCGCCGGCGCCTTGCTCGGCCTCGAGCGCGACGAGATGGACCGCCGCCTGCCCGACGTCGAGCGCTTTGCCGACATCGGCGAGTTCCTCGATCGCCCGGTCAAGACCTACAGCAAGGGCATGTTCGCGCGGCTGTCGTTCGCGGTCTACGCGAACCTCGACCCCGACATCTTCATCGTCGACGAAGCGCTCGCCGTCGGCGACGCCAAGTTCCGCCACAAGTGCATGTATCGCTTCAAGCAGATGCAGGACAGCGGCGTGGCGGTCGTCTACGTGTCGCACGACGCGGCGCCGATGAAGCACATGTGCGATCGCGTGGCGTGGATCCACGACGGGCGCCTGATGGCGGTCGGCGATCCGACGGAGGTCGTCGACGACTACCTGGCGCACCTGTTCCACGACCAGCAGCCGAAGGCGCAGCGCGCGGCGGCCGGCGCCACGGTGCAGGCGGCCGACAAGGAAGCGCTGCGCGGCGACGACGACCTCGGCTCGCACGCGGCGGTGTTCACCTGCTGCCAGCTGCTCGACGGCGACGGCAACCCGACCGACCACCCGACCGGCGGCGAAGAGTGCACCGTGCGGCTCGAAGTGCGCAACGACACGCTCGAACCCGGCCAGAAGCTGGTCGTCGGCGTGTCGCTGAGCAACGTGCACGGCCTCGACATCACCGGCACCAACAACATCGCCAACGACGTCGTCCTGCTGGCGCCCGCGCGCGGCGGCAAGGTCGCGGTGCGCTACAAGTTCCGGCTGCCGGTGCTTGTGACCGGCAACTACGCGCTGTCGCCGATGCTGCTGTCGCTGCGCGACACCGGCGACATGGACCTGCTGCACCACACGCCGAACGTGCTGCAGTTCACGGCGACGACGACGATGACGGTGTTCAGCCTGCTGGGCCTGCCGACCACGGTCGAGGTCGAGCCGCCGACCCCGCCGACTGCGTGACGCGAAGGCACGCCGCGGCCGGCGAATCGGGCCTTGGCGAACGGCGGCGCGCTGCCGATGATCCCGGCCCACCGATGCGTTCGCTCGTCGCCTTGCTGACCTTGCTGCTGGCACTGCCCGGGCTGTTGTTGCCCGCCGGTGCGCTGTGGCACCTGTGCGGCTGCGCCGCACTCGAACGGTCGGTGCCAAGCTGCTGCGCATCCGCGGCCGCGCCGACGACGCAAGAAGTCACCCCCGTGCGCAGCTGCTGCGCGAGCCAGGCGAAGACGCCGGCCGAACGTCCAGCGGAGCGCCGCGACACGCCGAGCTTGCGCGCCGACGACTGCGGCTGCGAGTGGATCCCGCTCGCCGACGAGCAGCCGGTGCGCAACACGCCGGACCAGGCACCGCTGCTGCTGGCGCTGCCGCCGCAGCCAGCGTTCGTGCCCACACTCGCCGCCGCGGCGCCGACGCGCGTGCAAGCCTGGGTGGTGCGCGCATCGCGGCCCCCGCCGCCCGACGAACAGCGCTCGCTGCCACTGCGGTTGTAAGGAACGGGCGACGCCTGCGTCTGCCGGTCCGTTCCAGAGTCCGCTGCCTGCGAGGTCCCCGTGATTCCGTTCGTGCGTTCGTTCGTCGCTCCGTTCCTGCGTCCCGTCGTACTTCTCGTCTCGATCGCCGCCGCCCTGCCCGCCCAGGAAGCGCTGCGCGTCGACATGCCGATCGCCCCCAACGCCAGCTGCCCGATCATGGGCAAGAAGGTGTCGCTGCCGCTGTTCGTCGACACCGAGCTCGGCCGCATCTGGGTGTGCTGCAAGCCGTGCTTCAAGAAGGTGCTCGCCGACGTGCCGAAGGCGCACCAGACCGCGTATCCGGTCGTCACCGAGGTGAAGAACACCACCTGCCCGGTCAGCGGCGAGCCGATCGGCAAGGACGCTGTCGTCGTCACGCTGCAAGCGAATCGCTTCTCGGTCTGCTGCAGCGGCTGCGTCGACGTCGCGAAGAAGGACGCCCAGGTGGTGCTCGCCAAGCTCGAGGAGCCGAAGCTGGTCGAGCTCGGCAACGACGTCTGCCCGGTGCGCGGCACGCCCACCGCACCGAACGCGTTCGTCGTCGTCGACGGCCACGTCGTGCGCCTCGCCGATGCGAAGGCGGTCGACGAAGTGAAGAAGGACCCGGCGGCAGCGCTGGCGAAGGCGAAGAAGCTCGCCGCCGAGCAGCCGGCGAAGCCGAAGCACGTGCACCAGCCGGCGCCGGCGAAGACCGAACCGAAGGCCGAACCGAAGCCGGAAGCGAAGGACGGCGCGAAGGCGACGGAGGGCGCGAAGTGAGCCGCCGCGCCCAGGCCGCCGTCGCGCTCGTGGCGCTGTGCGCGTTCGCCGGGTGCGCGGCCTCACCGCCGCTGCCGGAGCCGCCGCCGTCGCATCCAGCGTCGCCCGCCGCCGACGAAGCACCCGAGAGTGCGCCGTCGTCGACGTTGCGCATGCCGGAGCGCAAGCCGCGCGGCACTGGCACGGGGCACGGCCGATGAGCACGCGCGCACCGTTCGCCGCCTTCGCGTGCGCGCTGCTGGCCGCGTGCACCTCGCTCGACCCGCGCGACGACCAGCGCGCGCTGCAGGCCGATCTGCTGGCGCGCACGGCCGCCGAGCTGCCGGCGAACGCCGACACGACCACCGGCGCCACCGACGACGACGTGCTGGCACTGCTGCGCGAACCGTTGACGGCGGCGCGCGCCGTGCAGGTGGCCCTGGTCCACAACCACCGCGTGCGCGCGCTGCAGCAACGGCTCGGCATCGCCCGCGCCGAGCTGGTGCAAGCCGGCCTGCTGCGCAATCCGACCGCCGACATCGACGCGCGTTTCGTCGAAGGCGGCGGCACCGACCTGGAGTTCGGCCTGTCGCAGCCGGTGCTCGAACTGTTCTTCCTGCCGCTGCGCCAGAACCTCGCCGCGCACGAGTTCGAAGCCGCGAAGCTGCGCCTGTGCGACGAGCTCGTGCACCTGGTCTTCACCGTGCGCCGCGCGTTCGTCGACGCGCAGGCGCAGGAGCAGCTGGTCGCCGTGCACCGCGACGCGCTGGCCGCGGCCGAAGCCGCACACGAGCTCGCGGTCGAACTGCACGCCGCCGGCAATCTCACCGACCAGGCGCTCGCCGGCGAACGCGTGTTCGAGTCGCGCATGCGCCTCGAGCTCGCCGCCGCGGAGCAGGCGGCCCGCGAAGCGCGCGAGCCGCTGCAGCACCTGCTCGGCCTGTGGGGCGCGCAAACCGATTGGACGATCGCCGCCCCGCTGTCGCCCGAGCCGCTGCAGGCCGTCGACCTGGCGCACGTCGAGGCGCGCGCGATCGCCGCGTCGCTGGACCTGCGCGCGCATCGCGCCGGCCTGAACGCGCTGGCGCAGGAGGCGGGTCTCGACTCGTGGCGCGGCTGGTTCCCGGAGCTGGCGCTCGGCCCGAACGGCATCCGCATTCCCGGCGGCACCTGGGGCTTCGGCCCGCGCGCGCAGTTCGAACTGCCGCTGTTCGACGCCGGCGGCACGCGCACGACGCGCGACCGCGCGCGCCTGCAGGCTGGTCTGCACGAACACGTGCAGCTCGCGGTCGAGGTGCGCGCCGCAGCGCGCCTCTTGCGCGAACGCGCGGGCCGCCTCGCCGAGCGCGAACGCTTCCTGCGCGAAGTGCACCTGCCGCATCGCGACGCCGTCGTGCGCACGACGCTGCAGACCTACAACGCGATGCAGATCGGCGTCTTCGACGTGCTGCAGCAGAAGCAGCTGCAGCTCGCCGATCGCCGCGACCACGTGACCACGCTGCAGCGGGCCCATCTGGCCCACCTCGACCTGCAGCAGCTGCTCGCCGGCAGCCAGCCCGGCGCCGCACTCGAGCGCCTCGTCGAAGGGGCGGGCGACACGCCGACGATCCGCGGCGCCGATCCAGGAGTCGTACGATGACCAGCCGACGTCAGTTCCTGTTGCGCACGGCCGCGGCCGGAGTCGCCGTTCCTGCCGCTGCGCGCGGTGCACTCGCTGCCGCGCCGAGCCGCACGCTGCCGGCCGACGCGCCGCCACAGCCGCCGGGGCAGCCGTTCGTCGACTACACGCCGGTCGAGACGCCGAACGGCGCCTCACTGCCGTGGAAGGTCGTCGACGGCAAGAAGGTCTTCCACCTGATCGCCGAGCCAGTGCGCCACACGTTCGCGCCGGGCCTGCAGGCCAACTGCTTCGGCTACAACGGCCGTGTGCACGGGCCGACGATCGAAGCGGTCGAAGGCGACACGGTGCGCATCTACGTCACCAACAAGCTCGACCAGCCGACCACCGTGCACTGGCACGGCCTGATCGTGCCGTGCGGCATGGACGGCGTCGGCGGCCTGACGCAGCGCTCGATCGAGCCCGGCGAGACGTTCCTCTACGAGTTCGTGCTGCGGCAGCACGGCACGTACATGTACCACAGCCACCACGACGAGATGACGCAGATGGCGATGGGGCTGATGGGCATGTTCGTCGTGCACCCGCGCCGCCCGGACGAACCGCGGCCCGACCGCGACTTCGTCTACATGCTCAGCGAGTGGCCGATCGTCGTCGGCACCGAGCGGCCGAATCCGAGCGAGATGACGGACTTCAACGTGCTGACGTTCAACGCCACCGTGTTCCCGGCGACGGCGCCGATGGTGGTGAAGAAGGGCCAGCGCGTGCGCATCCGCCTCGGCAACCTCAGTGCGATGGACCACCATCCGATCCACGTGCACGGCCACGCGTTCACGGTGATCGCGACCGACGGCGGCACGATCCCGCAAGCGGCGCGCTGGCCGGAAACGGCGGTGCTGGTCGCGGTCGGGCAGACGCGCACGGTCGAGTTCTTCGCCGACAACCCGGGCGACTGGGCGATGCACTGCCACATGACGCACCACGTGATGACGCAGATGGGCCACGGCGTGCCCAACCTCGTCGGCGTCGACCCGAGCCTGTTCGACGAGAAGCTCGCGGCGATCGACCCGACGTTCGCGGCGATGGGCAGCGAGGCGACCGGTGCCGACGAACAGGACGAGACGCTGCCGAAGAACAGCCTGCCGATGGTCGGCGGTGCTGGCCCGTTCGGCTACATCACGATGGGCGGCATGGTCACCGTGCTGAAGGTGCGCGAGAACCTCGCCGACTACGCCGATCCAGGTCCCTACGTGCATCCGGCCGGCACGGTCGCCGACGTGGCTTCCGAGGAGAGTCTGCGCAAGGACGGCATCGACGGCTGAGAGCCCGAGAAGAAATCATGCTACGGGCTCTCAGCAGCATGTTTGGCGGCTGCG
>JBILEY010000036.1:0-21435 GCA_044351865.1 Planctomycetota bacterium
GCTCGAGTCGGTACTGCTCCTCGAGTTCGGTGGCGTCGAGATAGCCGCCCGCCAGCAGGCTGTCCGCCAGCGGCTGCCCCATGCGCGCCGCATGCTCGCGCACCTCGTCGACCGCCGTCGTCGTCAGCCGGCCCGCCCGCACGAACGCCGCCACGACCCGGTCGAGCACGCGGTGGACGTTGTGATGGACGGTGACACCACGCTGGTCGAAGTACAGGACCTTCCACAGCTTGGCCGACTGGATGCTCAGCAGGCCGACCTTCTTGTTGAGGGCCAGCATCTGGAACACCTGGGCCAGGTCTACACTCGCAAGATCGCCTCGTAGTGCCATGGTGTGGTGCGGTCGGCCGCTGCCGAGTCCGTCTCGTCCTATCGGCCGGCTGCCGGGCCGCCCTGAGGTCGGGCTGCAACTCGCCCATTTGGCGGGGTGGCAGCCCCCGGGCGGCGGCGCCCGCCCTGCCTCCCCCGCCCCCTCGGCCGCCTGCCCACCTTGCCGGACGGGCCCGGTGGCCCTACCTTCCGCCCCTCATGCGAACCCTGGTCTGGTTGCTGCGAGCCCTGGTCGCGAGCCTGCACGCGCTCGCCGGCCGACTCGCCTACCGGCTCGGGCGTCGCCACGCTGCCCGCCGTCACTACGAACGGGTGCTGCTGCTGCGCGGCGCCGACTTCCACGCCTACCTGCAGCTCGGGCGCATCGCCTTCGACCTCGGCGACTACGCGACGTGGCGCCGCGAACTCGAACATGCGCGCCGCCTCGACCCCAACCGCTTCGCGCGCCACCACCATCCTCTCGACCTGATCGAGCCGCGCCTCGCCGGCACCAACGTCGACGTCGGCACGTTCGACCCGGCCGGCTTCGACGGCACGCGCGCGACCTGGCGGCTGCCGCGCAGCACCAACGGGCCCCGCAGCACCAACGGCAGCGAAGGCCGCATCGAGTGGGACGCTCCGGCCGAGCTGTCGCCGCCGGAAGAGCCGGAAGAGGCGGTCCCGCCGGTCGAGCTGCCGCGGCCGCAGGGTCCGAACAGCAGCTCGTCGCCGGGGGGTGGTCGCCGCCGCGGATCGTCGGCGGTGCCGCCGATCGACGATTGCTCGTCGCCCTCCGAGCGCGAGCGCTTCCAGCACCTCGGGCCGATCGACGCCGCCGAACTCGGCCGCTGCAATCTCGACGATCTGCTGCGCAAGCTGTCGGGCTGATCGCCGATCGGATCGAACGCCGATCGGACGGATCAGTGCGGGCGCGATCCTTCGCCGCCCTGCGCGCGGATCACGGCAACAGCCGCAGCAGCTCGGCGTCGTCCTGCAAGCGATCGCGCAGCCGTTGCCAGCGCTTGCGGCAGGTGTCCTCGCGGATGCCGAGCACGACCGCGGCTTCCGCGTGGCTCAGGCCCTCGAGGCCGATGCAGGTCAGCAGGCGCCGGTCGTCTTCGTCGAGTTCGTCGAGGCGACGTCGGCACGCGCGCAGCGCATCGAGGTCGGCGACCGCACGGCTGATCGACGTCACCGCTGCCGGCACGCCCTGCAGCTGCGTGTCGCCGCCGTGCCGCCGACGGCCGCCGAGCGGATCGCGGTCGATCTCGCGCAGCGCTTCGAGCCAGACGCGGTTGGCGAAGCCGAACAGCCACTGCCGGAAGTTGCCGAGCCGCGGGTCGAAGTCGGCGAACTTGCCACACGCGCGCACGCCGACCTCCTGCACCAGGTCGCCCGGTTCGAGCCGCGCGCGCAGTTCCCCGCGCACGCGACAACTGGCCCAGGCCAGCAGGGCAGGGGCATGCTCTGCGAACGCGGTGGCGAAGGCTTCGGGCTCTTCTGCACTGCGGTCGAACGGCTTGGCAGGTGTGGACACGGGCGACCAGGATAGCGCGCGATCCATGCGCATGACTGCGCAGTGGCATGGCTCCGCGGCACTGGCTAGGCTCCGCGCCCCGCGAGAAGCCGATGCACGCAACCGCCCTCGAATCCACCCACGTCGCTCTGGGCGCCCGCATGGTGCCGTTCGCCGGCTGGAGCATGCCGGTCCAATACCGTCCGATCCTGGACGAGGCGCGGACCGTGCGCACCAAGGCCGGCCTGTTCGACCTGGGCCACATGGGCCGCGTCAAGGTGCACGGCCGCCAGGCGGAGGCCTTCCTGCAGCGGCTGCAGACCAACGACGTCGCGGCGATCCCGCCGGGTCGCATCCGCTACGCGATGATCCTGAACGAGCAGGGCCTGACGCAGGACGACATCCTGGTCTATCGCAACCCGAAGAACGACGGCTTCTTCGTCGTCATCAACGCCGGCAACACGGAACGCGACCTCGGCATCATGCGCGACGTCGCCAAGGGCTTCGACGTGGTCGTCGAGGACTGCACGCACTCGCTCGGCATGATCGCGATCCAGGGGCCGCTGTCGCAGCAGATCACCCAGCGCTTCTGCAAGGGCGACCTCGCCAGCGTGAAGTACTACGGCTGGATCGACACGGTCGTCTGCGGCATCCCGATGACGCTGTCGCGCACCGGCTACACCGGCGAAGACGGCTTCGAGGTCTACGTGCCGACCGGCCACGAGAAGAAGGTCTGGGACGCGTTCTTCGAGGCCGGCAGCAAGGACGGCCTGACCGCGATCGGCCTCGGCGCGCGCGACACGCTGCGCCACGAAGCGGGCATGCCGCTCTACGGCCACGAGATCGACGAGACGACCAACCCGCTCGAGGCCGGCCTCGACTGGGCGGTGAAGATGAACCACGACTTCGTCGGCAAGAAGGCGCTCGAGCAGGTGCTCGCGAAGGGCGGCACCGGGCGCAAGCTGGTCGGCCTCGTCTCGGACAGCAAGCGCTGCCCGCGCCAGGGCTACCCGCTGGTGGCCAACGGCCAGCAGATCGGCCAGGTCTGCTCCGGCAGCATCTCGCCGACGCTCGACACCAACATCGCCACCGCCTACGTGCGCACCGAGTTCACCGCCCCGGGCACCAAGCTCGAGTTCCTCGTCCGCGACAAGGCCGAGCCGTGCACCGTGCGCGAGCTGCCGTTCTACAAGCGCGCCAAGTGAAGCGGCGCCCATCCAGGCCGCTGCCGCGCGCCCTCCTTCATCGCCTTCGCCCAACCCGACAGAAACCCCTCCCATGCGTCCCAACGACTGCAAGTTCCTGAAGAGCCACGAGTGGTGCAAGATCGAGAACGGTGTCGCCACGATCGGCATCACCGACTACGCCGTCTCGCACCTCAGCGACCTGGTGTTCCTCGACCTGCCGAAGCAGGGTGCGTCGGTCACCGTCGGTGAGAGCTTCGGCGAGATCGAGTCGGTCAAGGCCGTCAGCAGCCTCTACTCGCCGGTCAGCGGCGAAGTCATCGCCGTGAACAAGGAGCTGCCCGACCACCTCGAGTGGCTCGGCGAGGGCCCGTTCACCAAGGCGTGGATGCTCAAGGTCAAGATCACGGCGCAGTCGCCGGACCTGATGAACACCGCGGCCTACGACGCGCACTGCAAAGCCGAAGGGTGAGTCGGCTCCGGCTTGCCGTGACGCCGCAACGCGGGATCCATCCACCGCGAAGTCGGCACCGTCCGCCCCGCTGCGTCGTCTCCCACAAGGCCTGCTGGATGCAACGAGTCCTGCGTGAACGACTGCACCGGCGCGCTGCCCTGCCTTCGCGTACTCCGTGACGAACCGGCACCGGCGGCCTGGAACATGGCCGTCGACGACGCCCTGTTGCAGCGCGCCACCGAACCGACGCTGCGGCTCTACGGCTGGTGGCCGCACGCGGTGTCGCTCGGCTGGTTCCAGCGCTTCGCCGAGTTCGCCGACCTGCCCCCCGGCACGCCGATCGTGCGACGCCGCACCGGCGGCGGCGCCATCCACCACGGCGACGAACTGACGTTCGCGCTGGTGCTGCCCGCCGACCTGCTGCCGCGCGACGTCGCCGCGAGCTACGTGCTGCTGCACGACGCGATCCGCGCCGCCCTGGCCGATTGCGGCATCGCCTGCGAACGCCTCGACGCCGGCCACGCACCGACGCCGCGGCCGATCACCCGCTGGTGCTTCGCCGAGCCGGGCCGCGACGACCTCGTCACCGCGCGCGGCAAGCTGCTCGGCTCGGCGCAGCGGCGGGTGCAGACACCGAGCCCGCGCGTGCTGCACCACGGCTCGCTGGTCGTCAGCACGCCGGCGCTGACGCCGTTCGTCGCCGCCATCGCCGACGCGCGTGCGGTCGACGCCCCGTTGCGCGACCAACTCGCCGACCGGCTGGTCCACCACTTCGCGCGCGTTCTCGCGTTGGAACCGCGTCCCGGGACGCTGACGACCGACGAGACGGCGCTGGCAAGGCAGCTGCAGCACGCGGTCTACGACAGCGACGACGACCGGCGTCGCCGCTAGGGATTCCGCGCGTCAAGTCGACCCCGCGGCAGCGACGAAAACCGCTCGTCGCAGCGTCGCACGGCCGCCCATGATCAGCACCACCGCGGAACTCGAAGAACTCATCGACGGCACGGTCAGCATCCCGACCATCCCGACGGTGCTGACGGAGATCACGGCGATCTTCAATTCCGCCGACGGCTCGGCGAAGGACGCCGCCAAGGTCATCGAGAAGGACCCGGCGATCGCGACGCGCGTGCTGCGCCTCGTCAACAGTTCGTTCTACGGGCTGAAGAACCCGGTCTCGAACATCAACCTCGCCTGCTCGATCCTCGGCCTGAAGGTCATCAAGAACCTGGTCGTGCAGGCGACGGTGCTGCAGACGTTCGGGCACACGCCGGCGATCGCCGGCTTCGACGCGCAGTGGCTGTGGGACCACAGCTTCAAGACCGCGATCGCCTGCCGCATGCTGGCCGAGAAGTCGCCGGTCGGGAACGGGCTGGCGAAGGACGACGCCTACACCTGCGGCCTGATCCACGACATCGGCAAGCTGATCCTGATCGAGTCGCAGACCGACCGCTTCGGCGAGGCGCTGAAGCTGTCGGCGAAGAGCAAGGCGCCGCTGGCGAAGGCCGAAGGCGAAGTGTTCGGCTTCAACCACGCGCACGTCGGCGGGCTGCTGGCGAACCGCTGGAAGCTGGCGCCGGCCGTGCAGGCGGCGGTGATGTACCACCACAGCCCGGCGACCAACGCCGAGGACTGGGCGCGCGGCTTCCTGGTCAAGGCCGCGAACACCTACGCGCACCGCGCCGCCGGCGAGACCAATGGTGGCTACCTCGGCGACCGCTGCGACAGCGACACCATGCAGGCGCTCGGCCTGACGCCCGAACAGGACGCGGAGATCCTGGCGGCGACGCAGCTCGCGCGCATGGCGTGAGCCGAGGCGGGCGCAGTAGGCTCGGGCGATGGACCTCGCTGCGTTGCTGAACCGGCCCGGCCTCGCTGCTGCCGACCGCCTGCTGGTCGTCGCCGGCGCCTCGATCTGGCGCGGCGACTGGCCCAGGTTCGTCGACGCCGCGACCGCCGCGCGCGCGCACCAGGTGCCGCGCGCCGAACTCGAGGAATGCCTGCTGCAGGCAGTGCTGTTCTGCGGCTTCCCGCGCGTCGTCACCGCCTTCGAACAGCTGACAGCGGCGTGGCCGGCCGCGAGCCCACCAGGTGGCGGCGGCGTGCCGGCCGACGAGCGACGGGCCGCCGGCTCGGCGCTGTTCGCGGCGATCTACGGCAAGAACGACGCCGCGGTGCGCGGGCTGCTGGCGAGCTTCCACGGTGAGTTCCACGACTTCGTGCTCGAGGCCGCCTACGGCCGCATCCTGGCGCGGCCGGGCTTGTCGCCGCTGCGCCGCGAACTGCTGGCGGTCGGACTGCTGGCAGCGCAGGACCAGCGGCGGCAGTTCCTGGCGCACGCGCGCGGAGCGTTGGCGTTCGGTGCCGACCGCCTGCAGCTGCGCGAAGTGCTGGCGACGGTGTTCGGCGTCGACTCGCCGGCCGCCGACGACTGGCTCGCGCGCGTGCGCTGATGGCTCGCGTGCGCTGACGACGCGCCGAGCGTTGCGGCGCGCGCCGCACGCGGAACCGGACCGCCGCCGCGGAGCGCGGAGGGCACACGCCACTCCGCGCGGCAGCCCACGAACGGGGCGAACGGGAGAGAGTTAGGAAGAGACCCTCCACCTCGCCCCCGGAGTCGCAGGCGACGTGCCTGCTCCTCCTCGGTGGAGAGTCTCGTGTGCCCGCGCCGTGGATCACTCCGCGGCGAAGACACTGCGATCTACTCGCCGAGCGCAGCGTGGTTTCACCGCCGCTGCAGAAATCCAGTGCGCCCGCCGAGCCCGCGATTCGCAGCCACGGACGAGCGGACTTAGCATCGCGCCGATGCCGCTCGTCCCTCGTGTTGCGCTGCGCGCGCTCTGCGCCGTGGCCGTTCTCGCCCTCGGCGGCGTGAGCCCCGCCCAATCCCCGAGCCCAACCCCGGTACCGGCCCCGTTCGACCTGGTGCTGCGCTCGGCCACGCTGCTCGACGGCAGCGGTGCTGCGGGCGTGCGCGGCGACCTGGCGATCCGCGACGGCCGCATCGCCGCCCTCGGCAGCTTCGACATCCCGGCCGGCTCGCCGCAGCTCCACCTCGACGGATTGACGATCGCCCCCGGCTTCGTCGACGTGCACACCCACGTCGACAGCGACCTGGTGCAGCGGCCCGGCGCCGACAACTTCCTGCGCATGGGCGTCACCACGATCGTCACCGGCAACTGCGGTGGCTCGGTGCAAGACCTCGGCGCGCACTTCGAACGCATCGAGCGCGGCGGCGTCGGTCTCAACTACGCGAGCCTCGTCGGCCACGGCACCGTGCGCCGCGCCGTGCTGAAGACCGAGAACCGCGCGCCGACCGCCGACGAACTGGTCCGCATGCAGGACCTGGTCGACGCGGCGATGCGCGACGGCGCCTGCGGCCTGTCGACCGGCCTGATCTACGTGCCGGGCATCTACGCCGCGACCGACGAGCTGATCGCGCTGGCCAAGGTCGTCGGCAAGCACGGCGGCGTCTACGCGAGCCACATGCGCAACGAGAACGACCAGGTGCTCGACGCGATCGCCGAGACGCTGCGCATCGGCGCCGAGGCCGGCGTGCCGGTGCAGATCAGCCACGTGAAGTGCACCGGCAAGGGCAACCACGGCCGCGCCGAGGAAGTGCTCGCAGCGATCCAGGCGGCGCGCGCGAAGGGCCAACGCATCGGCGTCGACCAGTACGCCTACGACGCCAGCTCGACCGGCCTCGACGTGTTGTTCCCCGCCGACGAACTCGCCGTCGACCGCGAAGCGTTCGGCGTGCGGCTGCGCGCCGACGCGGCCTACCGCGCGACGATCCACCAGGCGCTGCTGGCCAAGATGGACCAGGTCGGCTTCGGCGACTTCCGCTTCGCGCGCATCGCCACCGCCAAGGGCAACGAGGACCTGAACGGCCTGCTGCTGCCCGAAGCGGCGAAGAAGCGCCTCGGCCGCGACGACCGCGACGCGCAGGCGGAGCTGGCGATGGACCTGTTCGCGGCCGCCGCCCCGGCGCGCGTGTCGATGGTCTACCACTCGATGCACGAGACGGACGTCGAACGCTTCCTGCGCGAAGACTGGATCGCCGTCGCCAGCGACGCCGGCCTGCGCGGCGAAGGCGGCGTCGACAAGCCGCACCCGCGTGGTGCCGGCAACAACCCGCGCGTGCTCGGCCGCTACGTGCGCGAACGCGGCGTGCTGCCGCTGGCCACGGCGATCCACAAGATGACGCAGGTGCCGGCGCGCGCGTTCGGCCTCGCCGACCGCGGCGAACTGCGGGTCGGTGCGTTCGCCGACCTGGTCGTCTTCGACCCGGCGACGATCGCCGACCGCGCCACCTACGAGGAGCCGATGCGACCGCCGGAAGGCATCCGCGCGGTGTTCGTCAACGGCCAACTCGCCGTCGACCGCGGCCAGGTCACCGGCGTGCGCGCCGGCGCCGTGCTGCGGCACCGCCGCCGCGACTGACGTCTCGGAGCGGGACGGCGCGGCCTGCCGCCGCCTCGCGATCTCCGGCGACGTTCGGGCCCGGAGTATCATGCGCGACCCGTCCATGACCTCGCCCGACGAACAACGCCCCACGGTCCCGCACCGGGATCCGACCGAGTGGGGCCGCCTCGTCGAGAGCCTGGACGTCGCCAGCATCTTCGTCGTCATCGGCAGCTGGCTCGGGCCGAAGCTGCGCGCGCAGATCGCCGTCGAGGACATCTGGCAGGAGACGCTGTGGTGCTCGTGGCGCGACCGCGAGCAGCACGAGTGGCTGAACCTGTCGGCATGGCGCACCTGGCTGCTGTCGATCGCCAGGAACCGCGTGCGCGACGCCGGCCGCAGCGCTGGCCGCACCAAGCGCGGCGGCGACCACACGATCGCGCCGTTCTCGCTGCTCGCCGAACGCGAGTCGGTGTCGGCGATGCTGCCGCCGGGCTCGACGACGCCGAGCCGCGTCGCCGGCTTCCGCGAACGGGCGCACGCGATGGAGCAGGCGCTGGCGAGCCTCGACCTGGACCTGCGCACGGTCGTGCACCTGCGGTTGTTCGAGGAGGTGCCGATGCGCGCCGTCGCCGAACAGCTCGGCCTGCCGCTGTCGACGGCGAAGGAACGGCTGCTGCGCGGCGTCACCCGTTACCGCACGAAGCTGCGGCAACTGCTCGGCAGCGACGGCATGCCGGGGAGCGACCCGTGAGCCACGCCGGCGCCGACGACACCCGCGACGAGGAGCTGCTGGCGGACCTGTTCGACACCCTGCTGCAGGAGATCCTCGACGGCCGCACGCCCGACCTGACCACGATCCATCCGGACCGCCCGGAGCTGCGCGAGCGCGTGCAGAAGACCTGGCAGCTCGCCTGCTCGGTCGCCGGCCGGCGCGAGCCGAGCCGGCCCGTGCTCGGCGGCTACGAGATCGTGCGCGAACTCGGCCACGGCGGCATGGGCACGGTGTACCTGGCCCGCCACCTCACGCTGCAGCGCGACGTCGCCATCAAGGTGCTGCCGCACTCGCTGGCGATGTCGCCGCACGCCAAGCAACGCTTCGTCGAAGAAGCGCGCGCGCTGGCGCAGCTGCGCCACGACCACGTCGTGCACGTGCACCGCATCATCGACCACGCCGAGATGCTGGCGTTCGAGATGGAGTACATCGACGGCATGAGCCTGCAGGGCCTGATCGCGCAGCTGCAGCAGTGCGCCAGGCCGCAGGCGCTGGCGACGCTCGCCACCGTGCTCGGCCGCGAGCCGGCGACGCTCGGTGCGCGCAGCACCGTCGAGTGGTTCGTGCGCGTCGCCATCCGCATTGCCCGCGCCCTCGGCGAAGTGCACCGCGCCGGCCTCGTGCACCGCGACGTCAAGCCGTCGAACATCCTGCTGCGCGCCTGTGGCACGCCGGTGCTGGCCGACTTCGGGCTCGCCCTGCAGGGCGACCTCGACGTCGCCAGCGGCAAGTTCGCCGGCACGCCGGTCTACGCGGCGCCCGAGCGGCTGCGCGGCGGCGACGGCCGCGTCGACGCCCGCACCGACGTCTACTCGCTCGGCGTCACGCTCTACGAGGCGCTGACGCACAGCCCGCCGTACCGCGGCAGCACCACGCACGAGGTGCTGAAGCACATCGAAGCGGGCCGCGTGCCGTCGCTGCGGCGGCGAGCGGCGCACGTCTCGCACGACCTCGCGATCGTCGTGCAGAAGGCGATGGAGGCCGATCCTCGCCACCGCTACGCGACCGCCGACGAGTTCGCCGACGACCTCGAACGCCTGCTGACCCTGCAGCCGATCCACGCACGCCCGGCCGGGCCGCTGCGACGCGCAGCGAAGTTCGTGCGCCGCCACCAACGGCTGTTCGTCGCCGGGCTCGCCGGCGCCGTGCTGTTCGCCGGCGCCTTGTGGCCGCTGGCCGCCCATGCCTCGGCGCGCGCCGCCGCCGGCAAGCGCGCCGAGGTGGAACTGCTGGCTGCGCGCACCCTGCTGCTGGCGCCGGAGATCCTGCCGGACTCCTGGTCGCCGGCGGCCGGCACCGGCAAGACAGTCGCTCTGGCGTCCGCGTCGACGGCGCGGCGCGAGGCCCTCCTGGCGGCGCTCCGTCACTACGACGCGGCCCACGACGCCGTGCCGGACGACGCCGCGATCGCGCGGGAACGGGCCGTCGTCGCTGCCGTCGCTGCCGTCGCCGACGGCCAGCAGGTGCCAGCGGCGACCGCGGCGTTGCTGCCACTCCCCACCAAGACCATGCTCGAGCGCGCCACCGCGCACCAGCGCTTGCTCGCGGGCGACGAGGCCGACGGGATCACCGACACCGACGACGAACGGGCGGCCAGCGGTTGGTTGGCGTTCCTCTGCGGCGACCTGCGCGCCAGTGCCACCTGCTTCGCACGGCTGCCCGCGGGCCACCGCGACGAGTCGCTGGCCGAGGCCTGCACGGCGCTGCGGCTCGCCGGCGAAGGCGCGGCCGAACGCGCCTACCCGCAGCTGTTCCACGCGGCGCGTGCGTTCCCGCGTGCGACCGCGATCACGTTGGCGCTGGCCGATGCGGCGATCGCCGCCGGCGACCTCGCGCAAGCTCGCGAACGGCTGGCCGAGCTGCCGCCCGCGGCGAACGGGCCGATCGCCGCGCGCGCCGCGATCCTCGCCGCCGACCTGCTGGCCGCCGACGGCGACGACCAGGCGGCCCTGCGTGCGTTCCGCGAACGTTCGCTCGCCGATCCGACCGACCCGGTGCCGCGCCTGCGCATCGCCGAACTGCTGCTGCGCGGCGGCGAGGCCGAGCGCGCCGAGCGCGTGCTCGCCGAATGCCTGCGCCGCTGGCCCGACCTCGCCGACGCGCGCCTCGCGCTCGCCCGCATGGCGCTGCAGCGCCACGACACCACCAGTTACCTCGAGCATGCGCGCGCGGCGCTGCGCCAACTGCGCAAGAGCGAAGCACCGCCGGCCCAGCTGTTGGCGATCCTGCGGCTCGGTGGCTTGCGCACGCTGCACGACGAGGTGGCAGCGCGCCTCGGCGAACGTCCAGACCGGCGCCGCGACACGAACGAGTTGCCGCTGTCGGCCTGGCTTCCCGCCGACGTCCTGCACGGAATCGAACAGACGCTGCACGCATTGGCGACGATCGACGACGAGGCGGACGCCGCGGCGGTCGTCGACACCCGCCCACTGGGGATCGTGCTGCGCACGGCGTGGGCAACCGTCTTGCGCTGCCCGAAGCTGGTCGAGTCGCTGCCGGCATGGCTGCCGGCTTCGTTGCTGGTCGCGGTTCCGCCCTTGCTCGGCGAAGCGACCGACCGGCTTGGAGCCTGGCTGCTGCCCTACCAGAGCATCCTCGGCAATCGCCTGCACCAGGTGAACGATCGCCGCCTCTTCTGGCAGCACCACGACGACTGCATCTACGGCCTGCAGGTGCTGCGCGTCGGCGACCTCGACGGCGACACGCTCGGCGAACTGTGCTTCACCGCGCCGTCGAATGTGCGCGACCAGACCCGGTCGCACCTCGAGATCCGCAGCGTCACCGACGGCTCGTTGCTGCGCACGTGGAGCCTCGGCGAACGGTTGACGATGTTCGCGCGGGCCGCCGCGGCCCTCGGCGACCTCGACGGCGACCTGTGCGACGACCTGGTCATCGGCATGCCGGTTTTGAGCCTCAGCGGGGAACCGGTGGCGGCGATCGAGGCGTGGTCCGGGCGCACCGGGCAACGGATCTGGCGGGCCGAGCATGCGGCGTCGAGCTTCGGCGCAGCCCTCGCCGCGGTCGGCGACCTCGACGGCGACGGCGTGCGCGACCTGCTGGCCGGCATCCCGCCGCTGGTGCTGCAGGACCTCGGAACGGCGCAGGTGCTGTCGGGGCGGACCGGCTCCGTGCTGCACACGCTGCCGAGCGCGCGCACCGGTATCTGGTTCGGTGCCGCCGTCGCCGACGCCGGCGATGTCACCGGCGACGGCATCGGCGATCTGCTGGTCGGCGGCAACTACGGCGGCGCTCCGGGCCACGTCGTCGTCTTCGACGGCAAAGCAGGCGCGCCGGTGACGACGTTCGGCGACGAAGACGCCGACCATCGCTTCGGCCACACGCTGCTCGGCGTGGGCGACCTCGACGGCGACGGCCGCGCCGACCTCGCGATCGCCGCCCCTGGCCAACCGACGTCGAAGTCGCTGCCCGGCCGCGTGCTGGTGTTCTCGAGCCGCACCAGCAAGTTGCTGTACGAACTGCGCGGCGATCGACCACGCGACCTGTTCGGCTATGAGCTGTGCTACCTGCCCGACTGGCGCCGCCCGCGCGAGCCCGCGATCGCCGTCGCCGCCGGCCGCGGCGGCCCGATCGGCAACGGCTACGTGCGCGTGTTCGCGCTGCCGGATGGCGCGCCGCTGCAGACGATGGCCGGCCACCATGGCCAGCACCGCTTCGGCGTGTCGCTGGTCGACCTCGGCGACCGCGACGGCGACGGTCGTCGCGAGCTCGGCGTCACCACGCTGCACGGCAACATGAACGCCGAGTTCTACGTGATGACGCTGCGCGACGCGTACCCCGACGGCGTCATCCCCGGCAGCAAGGAACAAGCGCCCGCGCGCAGGGCGACGAAGCCACCGGCCGGTGTGATGCCGAAGTGAGGACGCGCCCAATCGCCGTGCGCAGGCACCATGTGCCGCCGCGGTGAACCCACGAAGGTCAGCGCGCTCGCCGGAACCAACCCCGCGCCCGCAGCGACGCGCGCAGCTTGTCGGCGAGACGGCGCCACGCCGCATGCCGTTCGTCGCGGTCGACGAACAACGCGCGCAGGAAGCGCATCGTCTCGCCGCGCGTCGGCACCGCCGCCATGCGCGCACGATGGCGTTCGACGTAGCGCTGCATGCGCACCAACATCGCGTCGCGGTCGTCGGCGGCGAGCGGCCGCGCCAGCGTGCCGCGATCGAGGTCGACCAGAACCGCACGCACCTTGTTGCCGCGCGCACTGCACAGCACGTTGTCGGGATGCAGGTCCGGATGACGCAGGCCGGCTGCGAACGCGAGCTGCACGACGGTGCCGATCGCGGCGGCGGCGGCGCGGCGCAGGCCCGGAAAGGCGGCCAGGAACGCCGGGGCGGGCAGGGCATCGGCCAGCTGCTCGGTGCACAGCCGCAGCCGCCAGAACGCGCCGCCGCGCGTCGCCACCGCCGCCACCGGCCCCACCACCGGCACGCCTTCGTGCCGCAGCGCCGCCAGCAGCGCCAGTTCGTCGCGCGCGCGGCGCGGCGAGGCATAGCGATCGCGCAGCAGCTTGCCGAGCGCACCGCCGCGGCGGAACGGCCGCACGACCAGCGGCACCTCGCCGACCGTCAGCAGCCCGACGCCACCGCGCCCCTTGGCGCCCGGCAGCGGCGCCAGCGCCGCGAAGAACGGCGCCAGCCCGAGCGCCGCGAGGTCGCGCCGCACCCAGCCGATCGCCCGCCGTTCGCGCAGCTCGACGAAGTCGTCGAAGGGATCCACGGCGGCGGATGATAGAGGCGACGCCGCCGCGGCCCACTGGAACTGTGGCCCACGATCGCGAATGCTGCGCGGCCGATGCCCGCGGCCCCCGCAGCCCCACCAGCGAACGCCCACCCGCCGACCCCCGGCCTGCCCGGCGAAGCCCGCCTGCCGCGCGGCGGCCGCGTGCTGGTGATCCGGCTGTCGGCGCTCGGCGACGTGCTGTTCGCACTGGAGACGGTCGCGGCGCTGAAGCTGGAACGCCCCGACGTCGTCGTCGACTTCCTGGTCGAGGATCGCTTTCGCTCGCTGCTCGACGGCCATCCGCAGCTCGATCGTGTGCTGGTCTATCCGCGGCAACGGCATCGTGCGATCCCGGGCAGCCTGTGGCGCCTGCGCCGCCAGCGCTACGACGTCGTGCTCGACGTGCACGGCATCCTGAAGAGCGCCCTGCACGTGCGCTTCTGCAAGAGCCCGTGCAAGGTCGGCCCGGCGGCACCCGCGGCGCGCGAAGGTGCCGACCGCGCCTACCACCTGGCGGTGCCGATGCCGACGCCGATCCCGCACCGCGCCGACATCGGCCATCGGCTGCTGGCGGCGATCGGCTTGTCGGGGCGGCCGACGGCGCCGGTGCTGCCGGTGCGCGAACCACCGCCGGAACTGCTGGCGGACCTGGGCCGACCGCGCGTGTTCCTGCACCCGGGCACGTCGGCGTTCGCGGCGTTCAAGCGCTGGCCGGTCGGCCACTTCGCGGCGCTGGCGCGCGAACTGACGGCGCGCGGCGTCACCGTGCTGGTCGGCTACGGCCCGGGCGAACAGGACCTCGCGGCGCCAGCGCTTGCGGCGGCGCCGGCGGCGCGCGGCATCGACGGCAAGGCGCTCGGCCTGCTCGGCATGGCCGGCGTCATGCGCCACTGCGACGTCGTCGTCGCCGCCGACACCGGCCCGCTGCACCTCGGGGCGGCGGTCGGTGCACGCTGCGTGGCGCTGTTCGGCCCGAAGGACCATCTGCGCTACGGCCCGCGCGCGCACGGCGTGCCGCCGCACGAAGTGCTGTTCCATCCGGTGCCGTGCCGGCCGTGCCGCCGCCGCACCTGCGTGACGCCGCAGTGTGTGCTCGGCATCCCGGTCGCCGACGCCCTCGCCGCGGTGCTGCGGCAGCTCGCCGCCGCCGGCCACGCGGTGGAGGCGACGCCATGAGTCCCGTGCCGACGACGGTGATCCGCCACCCGAAGGAACGCATCGCCAAGTGTTCGCTGCGCTTCCTGCACGGGCGTCCGGAGATGACGTTCCTGCGCGGCAAGCCCGGCATGCAGTTCGACGCCACCGGCTTCGTGCTGCTCGCGGTCGACGCGCCGCCGCTGTCGCGCGCCGACGCGGCGCATCCGCTGCTGCTGCTCGACTCGACGTGGCGCTGGTTGCCGCAGCTGCGCGCCTGCGTCACCGGCGCGCCTATCGAGCGGTCGATCCCGGGCAACCTGCGCACCGCGTATCCACGCGTCAGCAAGGTGTTCGAGGATCCCGAAGCCGGTCTAGCGTCGATCGAAGCGCTCTACGTGGCGCGGCGACTGCTCGGCGACGACGACCCGTCGCTGCTCGACGGCTACCACTGGCAGCAGCAGTTCCTGGCGAACGTCGCCGCCGCCGGGCTGCCGTAGCGGCGCGCTTGCCGGCCGCGAGCCTCAGGGCCGCGCCGTGACGAGCGCCAGCCGAGTCGCGCCGTCGGCGCCGGTGACGTGGACCGCCACCGCGCGCGCCTCGCCGAGCTGCGCCGCCGGCACTTCCAGCACGTGCGGCGTGATCACCTGCGCCACCAGGTCCGCGGTCGGCACGGCGTGCGCGCAGACGACGTCGACGCCGCCACCGCGCGGCTCGACGCGCAGCAGCCGGAAGCTGTGGCCCGCGGTCGGCGCCATGAGCTCGACCGCGAGGCCGCCGTCGCCGAGGTGGCGGCAGTGCACCACCGGCCCGCGCCAGTCGGGCCAGCCGAAGGTGTCGTTCGCCACCGGCGCCGGATTGCCCGTGCACGCGGCGGCGGCGACGCCGGCGGCCGCCAGCAGGCGCTTGCCGGGCCTCACCACAGCCTCCGGATCGAACGGCCGCGCACGCTGCCGGCGCCGGCAGGGGATCCGGCGTTCGCCGATGTGACGGTCACGAGATCCTGCATGCCGAACTCGAGCCCCGTGCTGTTGACGCCACCGACGACGGCGATCGCCCGCGGATCGTCGAGGTCCGGCCACGCGCCGAACAGTTCCCCGGCGTCGCCGAGGAAGTCGTCGTTGTCGCGGTCGGTGCCGGCGACCAACAGGTAGTTGCCGGCAGCGACGCCGCTGAACGCGAACGCGAACGAGCTGCCGGTCGTCGTCGACGTCTGGTAGAGCGTGTCGAACGAGTCCGGATCGAGCAGCAGCACGAAGATCGTGTCGGCCGCCGGCGTCGACGCACCGACCTGCATGCGGATCTGGATGTCGACGCTGACGGGCGTCGAGCCGTTCAGATAGTTCAGGGTCAGCGTCGTCTGGTAGACGCCGTCGGGGCGGCCGGTGCGATCGACGGTGAGGTCGATGCGGTCGAAGTCGAGGCCGTTGCCGCTGGTCGCGTCGACCAGGTTGCCGGCGAGCCACGGTGCTGCCGGCGAGAACACTTCACTGTCCTCGACGAGGTTGCCGGCACCGCGATTCTCCAGCACGACCGACAGCGCCGTCGTGCTGGTCCCGAAGTCGACCACCGAAGGCGTCGCCACCAGCAGCGGCGCGCTGCCGACGCTGCCCGTCGCCGCCTGCACGGCCGCCAGCGCGTCGAGCACGCGCCCGCTGTTCGGCAGGCTGACTCCGGCCTGGGTGTTGTTCAGCAGGATCGTGCGGATCTGGCTCGCGGTCAGCGAGGGGTTCGCCGCCTTGACCAGCGCCGCGACGCCGGCGACGTGCGGGCTCGCCATCGAGGTGCCGTTCTCGAACTGGAAGAACAGCTGACCCTGGTCGTTCTTCATGCACGACAGCACGCCGTCGGCGAAGCCGTCGCCGTTGCGATCCTGGCTCATGTCGCCCCCCGGCGCCCACAGGTCGACCGTGTTGTTGAAGTTCGAGTAGGGCGCGCGCACGCGCTGGATGTCGACCGCGCCGACCGACAGCACCGACGAGAAGGCCGCCGGCGAGTTCGGCTGGTTGGTGTTGTCGTTGCCGGCCGCCGCGACCAGCAGCACGCCGGCCGCCGCGGCGGCGTCGCACGCCTGCTCCAGCACGCTGTTCAGCCCCGGGCCGCCGAGGCTCATGTTGATGACGTCGGCGCGCTGGGCCGGCACGGTGCCGGTGTCGTTGGCGAGGCCCGCGGCCCACAGGATGCCGTTGGCGATGTCGTCGACGCTGCCGCCGCCGCGGCCGAGCACACGCACGGTCATCAGCTTGCAGTTCCAGTCGACGCCGGCGACGCCGGCCCCGTCGTTGCCGTTCGCGCCGATGGTGCCGGCGACGTGCGTGCCGTGGTAACTGCTGCCCTGCGGCGTCTCGAGGTCGCCGGCGTCCTCGGGATTGGTGTCACGACCGTCGCCGTCGCCGGCGACCGTCGGGTTGCTGATCATGTCGATGCCCTGGATCAGGCGCCCGGTGAACTCGGGGTGGGCCGAGGCGATGCCGGAGTCGAGCACGGCGACGATGACGCTGGTCGAACCCGTCGTCAGGTCCCACGTCTGCGGCAGGTTGATCTGCGGGTAGTGCCACTGCTTGTCGTAGTTGGTGTCGTTCGGCTCGATGCACGCCTTCAGCATGTAGTTGGGCGTGGCGGAACGGACGCCGCCGCGGGCCTTCATCGCATCGCAGGCGTCACGCGTCGCCTTCTCGACACAGACGTCCGGCTGCGCACCGTCGTGGATCGACGACTTGCCGGCGGCCGCGTGCGCGCGGAACACCGCGATCGGGCTGCCACTGCGGCCGCGCACCAGGTCGAAGCCGTCCATCGCCAGCGTCGCCGGATCGGTGCCCGGTTCCAGCCAGACGACCACTTCGCCCGCCTGCATCGGCGTCGTCAGCGGGGCTTCGGCGACGGCAGCGGCGTCGGGAGCGAGCTGGGCCGGTGCCACTTCGGGCACTCGCAGCGAACCGGAGACCGTGGCCGTGGTGGCGCCGCCGCCACCGCCACCGCCGCCGCAAGCGGCGAGCGTGGCCAGGGAGAGCAAGGAAAGCGAACTGGAGAAGGACTTCATCGTCATCGGAAGGGGGCTCGGGAACGCGACCTCAAGAGCGGCGTGGCGGCCGATTTGACACACGCAGTTTTGGCGAAGCTGCGCCGGAACGCCACCGCGCACTGCTTGTTCGCGAAGGGCGCGGCGTGACCGATGCGCATGGCCGCATGCTGCGGGGCCCAACGTGGCGCCCGCAACGCGTCCGTGGTGCCGGCCGGCTTCGCGCAGCGAAGCTGGCACGCCCGCCAGGGATCGAACCTGGGACCGCCGGTTTAGAAAACCGGTGCTCTATCCAACTGAGCTACGGGCGCGAACGAGGAGGAAGATAGCGACGGCCAGCGCGTGCGCCACGCCGTGCTCAGTCGGCTCCGCCGTCGTCCTGCAGGCCATGGAAGTCGCGGTCGTCTACACCGTGGCCCTCCCACTCGTCCACGCCCTCGCGGCCCGCCTTCGGCTGCGTCCGGTAGCGGTCGTGGATCCACAGATACTGCTCCGGCGCCCGGCGGATCAGCGCCTCGAGTTCGCCGTTGATGCGCACGACGGCGGCCAGCAGGTCCTTGGCCTTGTCGCCGGTCGCCACCAGCGTGAACGGCTCCGACGACACCAGCTGGAAGCGAAAGCCCCGGCCCTGCCGCAGCGCCACGCCGACGATGATCGGATAGCCGTGGCGCAGCGCCAGCGTCGCCGCCGCGCGTTCGCAGCTGGCGAGGCGGCCGAAGAACGGGGCGAACACGCCGCGCAGGCGCTGGTTCTGGTCGACGACCTGCAGGCCGACGCCACCTGCGGCCATCGCCTTCTGCAGGCCGCGAATGCCGCCGCGGCGCGGGTGCACGACGAGGCCACCCTGCTGGCGGTTGTGCAGGATCCACTGCTGCAGCAGCGGGTTCCGGCTGACGCGGGCGACGCCGTGCGCGCCGCCGGCGAACTGCGCGACGCCGATGGCGGCGACCTCCCAGTTGCCGAGGTGGCCGGTCAGGCCGAGGAACGGCTTCGGCATGCGTTCGAGGTGGCGCCGCGCCGGCGCATCGTCGAGCACCTGCCGCAGGTCGCCGCCGCGCGCGAGGAGCCGCGTCAAGCGCGCCATGTCGAGCGGCACCTTGAACAGGTTGCCGGTGGAAGCCGAGCCGATGCGCAGCAGTTCGCGCGTCGAGCGCTCGGGGAACGCCTGGCGCAGGAACGTCAGCGCGTAGCGACGGCGGCGACGGTCGAGCACGAACCACAGACGGCCGAGCAGGTCGGCGGCCGTGTAGCCGAGCCACTGCGGCACGCGCGCGGCGGCGCCGATGGCGAAGCGCGCGGCCCAGTAGACGAGGCGATCGACGAAGGAGGCCTTCACAGCAGGAACTCGCTCGGCCTGGGCTCGCCGTGCAAGAAGCGCAGGTCGATGCGCAGCACGTGACGCGGCGCGTCGAAGGCGGCGAGGCGCGCGTCGTCCTTCTCGGTGGTGACCAGCCACGCGTCGGCGGCCTTGGCGGCGGCGACGGCGGCGGCGACCTCGGCGGCGGTGAAGCGATGGTGGTCGCGATGGCGCAGCTCGTGCACGACCTCGGCGCCGAGTTCCTCGACCGTGGCGCGGAAGCTCTGCGGTCGCGCGATGCCGGACAGCAGCACGACGCGCCGGCCGCGCAGCTGCTCGAGCGGCACCGACTCGCCGCTCGGCATCGCCGCGAGGTGCGTCGGCGCGTGCTCGGTCGCGTGCACCGGCAGGTCCTTGCCGGCGAGGGCGAGCACGCGTTCGACGCGCGAACGCAGCTGCTCGGGGGCGAGCGCACCGGCGCGCGTCAGCAGCACGACGTCGGCGCGGCGCAGGCCGGAACGGAACTCGCGCAGATCGCCGGCGGGCAGGCAGTGGCCGTTGCCGAACGGCAGCGTGGCATCGAGGCAGACCACGTCGCGGTCGCGGTGGAGGCGCCGATGCTGCAGGCCGGCGTCGAGCACGACGTAGTCGGCGCCGTCCTGCACGAGCCGCCGGCCGGCGGCGACGCGGTCGGGATCCTGCTGCTGCAGCAACCACGGCAGCCGCCGCTGCAGCAGTTCGCCTTCGTCGTTGCGCAGCGCCCCCGGAGCGCGGCCGTAGCCGCGCGCCAGCACCCCGGGCCGCCGGCCGTGCGCCTTCGCCAACGCACACAGCCACGCGGTGGTCGGCGTCTTGCCGGTGCCGCCGACGGTCAGGTTGCCGATCGACACCACCGGCACCGGCAGCTTGTGCACGGCGCGCAGCCCGGCGTCGAACGTCCAGTTGCGCACCGCGGCGACGGTGCCGTAGAGCAGCCCGAGCGGCCACAGCGCCGTGCGCAGCGGATGGCCGGCGTCGGCCATCACTTCGCCGCGAGGGCCGCGATCTCGTCGGCGGTGGTCGCGGCGGTCGTCTCGACGCCCTCGATACCCTTGGCCAGCGCGATGCGCTTCACCATGTTGACCAGCGTCGGCTTCGGCCCGCACTCGACGAAGTGGCGCACGCCGGCGGCGAACATGCCTTCGATCGTCTGCTGCCACAGCACCGAGCCGGCGAACTGCCGCTTCAGCGCGTCGCGCGCCGCCGCCGCCGTCGTCACCGGCCTGGCGTCGACGTTGCACCACACCGGGAACGCCGGATCGCGCATCGACACGCCGTCGAGCACCTTGCCGAACGCCGCGGCGGCGTCGCGCAGCAGCGAGCAGTGGAACGGCACGCTGACGTTCAGCTTCATCGCCTTCTTCGGCGGGGCCAACGCCACCATCTGGTCCATCGCCGCGATCGCGCCCGAGACGACGATCTGCTCGGGCTCGTTGACGTTGGCGATCTCGCAGACACCGGCGTCGACCTTGGCGACCAGCGCCTTCACTTCGTCGAGGCCCATCTTGCGCATCACCACCATGCCGCCGACGCCGACCGGCACCGCGCTCTGCATGCGCTTGCCGCGTTCCCGCACGAGCCGGATCGCGTCGGCGAAACCGAGCGTGCCGGCGGCGACGTGCGCCGAGTACTCCCCGAGGCTGTGGCCGGCGGCGAGGTCGGGCTTGTGGCCGAGCGCCCGGAACGCGGCGATGGCGACGGCGAGCGTCGCCGGTTGCGTGTTCTCGGTCAGGCCGAGTTGGTCTTCAGGACCGCCGAAGCACAGGGACGACAGCGACTCGCCGAGGGCCTGGTCGGCCTCGGCGAACGTCGCCTTGGCGGCCGGGAAGCGTTCGGCGAGCTCCTTGCCCATGCCGACGAACTGCGAACCCTGACCGGTGAAGAGGAATGCGCGCTGCATGGCGACAGCATTCCCGGAGCCACCGGCGGCGATCAAGCGGGCCGCGCGGAATCGCCGGCGCCCTGGCCGCGCACCTACTTCTTCTTGCGCGACTTCTTGCCGGACGTCGACTCGGTGCCCTCGGCGGCGCCTGCTTCGCCTTGCCCCTCGGTCGCGGCCGTCTCGCCCGCTTCGTCGACGACCTCCTTGCTCTTGCCGGTCTGGTTCCTCGTGCTCTTGCCCTTGGACTTCGTGCCGTCCGGCTCCGCCGTGGCCGCCTTGCCAGCCGGGTCGATGGCGAAGTGGGCGCAAGCCTTCTCCCATTCGCCGAACTGGTCGACGAACTTCAGCTCGAACTCGCTCGGCTTGACGCCGAGCACGACGAACCGTTGGGCGATCTCGTCGCGCTTCTTCTTGTTCCAGCCGGACGCCGGCGGGTAGGCCTGCAGCAGCGCGAACCACTGCCGCTGCTGCTCCTGTTCCTTGGTCGCGGCCGGCACCTTGCCGTCCTTGCCGGCGTCCTTGCCAGCACCCTTGGCAGTCGGGGCCCCCGCCGCGGGCGCGGCCCCCTGCTGCTGCGCCCCGTCGACCGGCGCCGTCTCGGTGCTCGGCGCCGGCGGTGCGTCGACCGCGCCCTGCGGCGCCTCGGCCGCACCCTTCGCCGCGTCCGCCTTCTCGGCGGCGCGTTCGG
>JBILEY010000270.1:0-7117 GCA_044351865.1 Planctomycetota bacterium
GACGCTGCCGCTGCACGAAGGCCGCAGCGGCACGTTCGTCGTCGGCGAACGCGCGGCGATGCTGTTGCTGTTGCGCGGTGACACCGTCGTGCGCGAAGTCGCGATCGCTCCCACGCCAGACCGTCCACTCCTGGTCCAGTAGTCTTCCGTCCCCGAGGTGCCGTCGATGTCCATGCTCCGTTTCCTGCTCGGCTTCCTGCTCGCTGCGCTGCTGTCGGCGACGCCACTGCGCGCCACGTGGTCGATCGTCATCGTCAATCTCGCCACCGGCGAGGTTGCGGTCGCGATCGCCACCTGTCTCGCCAACTTCGACCTGCGGCCGAACACCATCGTCGTCGTGCCCGGCTTCGGCGTCGCCGCCGCGCAGTCGTTCGTCGGGCCGTTGGCGCTGCGCGAGCAGATCCGCGCGGCCTTGCTCGCCGGCACGCCGGTGTCGCAGATCCTGGCGCAGCTCGCGGCGGCCGACGCCGGGCACCAGGGCCGGCAGTACGGCATCGTCGGCCTGACCAACGGCGTGGCGACGTTCACCGGCAACCAGGCGTTCGCCTGGGCCGGTGGCCTCACCGGGCAGACCGGTTCGTTCGTCTACGCGATCCAGGGGAACGTGCTGACCGGCGCCCCGGTGCTGACGGCAGCGGAGCAGGCGATCGTCAACACCCCGGGCTCGATCGGCGATCGGCTGATGGCGGCGATGCAGGCCGCGCGCAGCTTCGGCGGCGACGGCCGCTGCTCGTGCTCGCCGTCGGGGCCGACGGGCTGCGGCTCGCCGCCGCCGAGCTTCACCAAGTCGGCGCACATTGCGATGATGGTCGTCAGCCGGCCGAGCGACGTCGACGCGCCGTGCACGACCGCCGCCGGCTGCGCCGCGGGTGGCTACTGGCTCGACCTAAACATCGCCAACCAGCCGACGACTGCGCTCGATCCGGTGCTGCAGCTGCAGACCGCCTACAACGCGTGGAAGGTGCAGCAGCTCGGCCGCGCCGACCACTTCCAGTCGTCGGTGGCCCTGAGTGCGACGAGTGTGCGCGGCAACGGCCTCGACGAAGTCGTCGGCACGGTGACGCTGCGCGATGCCAACGGCGCGCCGCTCGCGGGCACGCCGACGGTGACCGTGGGCCTGCGCGCGGGTTCGACCGCGACCGGAGTCACCATCTCGCCGCCGGTGCTGCAGGCGAACGGCACCTGGACGTTCACGCTGCGCGGCTTGCGCGCCGGCGAAGCGATCCTCGACGTCGCCGCCACCGATGCCTTCGGCCGTGTCGGCATCTGGCCGCAGCCGGTCGTGCAGTTCACCGATGCGTTCGGGCCGTGTGGCCAGGGTGCCATCGCCAACGGCAGCGGTGGTTCGCTCGACGCGCTGACCGTGCAAGGCAGCGGCGGTGCGAGCCGCATCGTCGAAGTCGGCTACGCGACGCCGTTCACGCTGGCGCTGGCGCCGCCGGCGGGTGTCTCGCCGACGTTCCCGGTCGGCCTGTTCGCGCTGTGGCTGCACCTCGGGCCGCCGCCGCTCGGCGTCGAACTGCCGCTCGGGCCGAGTCAGGGCGCACTGTGCTTCACGCCCGCACCGTTCGCGCCGGCGCCGACGTTCGTGCTCGCCGACACCTTCGGCCTCGGCGGCCTGCTGCCGGCGACCTCCGCCCCGTGGTCGCTGACGCTGCCCGGCGTGCCGGCGCTGTTCGACGCGGCGCTGCAGGGGGTGATGGTCGTCGATCCGGCACTGACGTTCGCGGCGACCAATGCGGTGCTGCTGCGCTTCGTGCCGCTGCCGGCGCCGACGATCGCCAACGTGCAGCCGCGCGCCGCGGTCTCCGGCCAGCTGGTGACGATCACCGGCAACAACCTGCTGCCGGGCCTGCAGGCGACGCTCGCCGGCCAGCCGCTGCCGCTGACGGTCGTGTCGCCGCAGCAGGCGACGTTCCTGATGCCGCATGGTGCACCGTGCAACGCGCCGCTCGTGCTGGCCAATCCCGGCTCGCCGGCGACGACGACGACGGTCAACCCGACGCCGGTGCTGACCAGCGTGTCGCCGAGCAGCGGCACGTTCGGCGGCGGCACCACGGTGGTGATCATCGGGCAGAACCTGTTCGGCACGCAGCCGACGATCAATGGGACCCCGCTGACGGTGACGGCGCAGACGGCGACGGCGATCGTCGCCACGACGCCGCCCGGCGTGGTCGGGCCGGCGGTGCTGCGCGTGACGCACCCGAACGGCTGCCAGGCGACGGGCACGTTCACGTATCTCTGACGCGCGGCGCGAAGTTCTGGTGACGGCGTCACGGGCCGCGGTCAGGCGGCCTTCGTCGCCATCGCATTGCGCAACTCGCGGGGATTGCTGCCGCCCACCGCCGCCCGGACACTGTCGCGCTCGTCTCGTCTGCCTTCGCTCTGCCACCTCGTTCCATGCGCACCGTGTTCTCCGCCGCGGCGGCCGTCGCCGCGTGTTCGTTGCCGTTGCTCGCCCAGGGCGCGCTCGTCGCTCCGTGCTTCGAGCCGGTGTTCGGCACCAACCTGAACCTCGGCGACGACCAGGTGTCGCCGCCGCAGGCGCTCGGGTTCACGTTCCCCGGCCCCGGTGGCACCAACGTGACGACGATCGGCGTCAGCAGCAACGGCTTCGTCTGGCTCGACAACAGCGTCGACCCCGGCTGCTGCGAAGGCCAGGAGACGAAGTTCCTGACGCGCGGACCGCGGCTGGCACCGCTGTGGGTCGATCTCGATCCCGCCACCGCCGGCGCCGTGTGGTTCCGCGCCGAGCCGGCGAGCGGCAGCCTGCCGGCGCGCGCGATCGTCACCTGGGACGACGTGCCCGAGTTCCAGACGGGCGCGTCGATGACGTTCCAGCTGCAGTTGTTCGCCGACGGCTCGGTGCTGTTCTTCTACGACCCGTTCGTGTTCGTGCAGATCCACGACTCGCTGGTCGGCATCACGCCCGGCGGGGGTGCGGCGGTGAACGCGATCGACCTGACCGCGACGGCGAACGGCCCGCACGACAGCGGGGCGTTGCCGTCGGTGTACGAGGTGATGCCGTGGTTCCAATGCGACCTCGCGGCGTCGTCGTGGACGTTCGTGCCGAACGGCCAGGGTGGCTACGTCGTCGCCGCGAAGGCGATCTGCGGCTTCGGCGTCGCCGACCCGTACGGCATCGGTTGCCCCGAGCCGGCGACGTTCTACGAACGCTTCGCGCTCGGCCAGGCGCTCGACGTCGCCAACAGCGCGCTCGAGTTCTTCCCCGCCGGCGGCGGCGGGTACCTCGCCGCGCCGGTGCCCGGCTTCTTCCAGGGCTACACCAACGCGGTGTCGCTCGGCGACGAGCAGACCAGCGGGCCGATCGCACTGCCGTTCTCCTTCGCGTATCCGGGTGGCGCGACGACGGCGATCGAGATCGCCAGCAACGGCTTCGTCTGGCTGCAGGCCGGCAACACCGACACGCGCTGCTGCAACGGCGACGTGAATCGCTTCCTGTTCGATCCGGCGAGCATCGCCGGTTGGTGGACCGACCTCGATCCGAGTGCGGCGCCGCCGGGAGGCGGCGTGTTCTTCGACGTCGTCGGCACCACCGAGGCGCACATCACGTGGGCCGCGGTGCCGGAACCGTTCGCCGGCGGCAGCAGCACGTTCCAGATCACGCTGCGCAACGACGGCAGCTTCCGGCTGGCGTGGGGCAACCTGACGAACGTCGCACACGACGTGCTGGTCGGCTTCGCGCAGGGCTTCGGGAACGTCGATCCGGGACCGCGCGACCTGAGTGCAGGAACGTTCACGACCGGCGTCGGCGGTGTGCCGCTGCGCTTGTCGTCGCAGTTCGGGTCGCGGCCACTGCTCGGCACGACCTACACGATGGAGCTCGACCAGGTGCCGCCGGGCTCCCTGCTCGCGGTCATGGTGTTCGGCTTCGCCGCGATCCCGGGCGGCTTCGATCTGACGCCGATCGGCGGCGACGGCTGCCGCTTGTACACGTCGCTCGACACGCTGGTGCCGTTCGCGCTGACCGGCACCTTCACCAGCTACGGCTTCGCGGTGCCGCCGTCGCCGCCGTTGGCGGGCGTCGGATTCTCGGCGCAGGCAGCGACGTTGACGCCCGCGCTCAACGTGCTCGGCTTCGCGACGTCCAATGGCATGGCGATCACGCTGGGGTACTGACGCCGTCGCCGGCGTCGCGTGTGGCTGGAGGATCTCCTCGCGGCGATGACTTTCGCCGTGGTCCGGCGTGGGCGATGGCCCGTCGTCACTCGCACCACGTTCGTACCCGAGGCCTCGGTGGGCGGTGGGCGCATTGCCAGGCGCCGAGCTCGTGCGCAGACTCGCGCGACCCCGTCCACAAGGAAGGAACCCATGCGCGCCACTCTCGTCGCGGCGACCGTCTTCGCCGCTCTCTCCACCGGCCTCGTTGCACAAGGTGCCCTGCAGGCACCGTGCTTCGAGCCGCTGTTCGGCACCAACCTCGGCCTCGGCGACGACGCCGTCGCGCTCGCGCAACCGCTCGGCTTCACGTTCCCCGTGCCCGGCGGCACGACGACGACGACGATCGGTGTCAGCAGCAACGGTTTCGTCTGGCTCGACAACAGCTTCGACTCGGGCTGCTGCGACGGCAACGAGACCAAGTTCCTGTCGCGCGGCCCGCGCATCGCGGCGCTGTGGACCGACCTCGATCCGGGCACGTCCGGCGCGGTGTGGTTCAACACGTTCCCGGCCACCGGCACGCTGCCGGCGCGCGCGGTGATCACCTGGGACCAGGTTCCGGTGTTCCAGCTGGCGAACGCGATGACGTTCCAGCTGCAGCTGTTCGCCGACGGCTCGGTGCTGATGTTCTTCGACCCGAACACGCAGTTCTTCGGCAGCTCACCGCTGACCGGCATCACCGCGGGCAACGGCGCCGTGTCGAACTTCATCGACATCCTCGGCACGGCCACGCAGCCGCACGACAGCGGCACGCTGCCGTCGGCCTACGACCTCAACTTCGGCTTCTTCGACCTGTCCGGCGCCGGCTGGACGTTCGTGCCGAACGGCCAGGGTGGCTACGTCGTCACGCAGGCCGGCAACTGCTCGTTCGCGTCGGCGACGTCGTTCGGCATCGGCTGCCCGAAGCCGGCGACGTTCTACGAACTGTTCCAGCTGCCGTCGGCGATCGACCTGTCGAACACGGCACTCGAGTTCCTGCCGACCGGCACCGGCGGCTACGTGTGCACGCCGCTGCCCGGCTTCTTCACCGGCTTCACCAACGCCCTGACGCTCGGGGACGACACGACCAGCGGCGCCCTGACCCTGCCGTTCCCGTTCAACTACCCGGGTGGCAGCACGACGGCGATCGAGGTTTCGAGCAACGGCTTCATCTGGCTGCAGCCGCAGGGGCCCTTCGGCAACGCGCGCTGCTGCAATGGCGACGAGAACCAGTTCGTCATCGATCCGGCGAGCATCGCGGTGCTGTGGCAGGACCTGTATCCGCCGGGCGCCCAGGGTGGCGGCGGCGTGTTCTTCGACGTCGTCGGCACCACCGAGGCCCACATCACGTGGTCGGACGTACCGGAGTTCTTCAACCAAGGCAGCAACACCTGCCAGATCACGCTGCGCTCGGACGGCTCGTTCCGTCTTTCCTACGGCGCCGTCGCCAACCTCACGCACGACGTGCTGGCTGGCTTCTCGCAAGGCGGCGGCAGCACGGTGCCGGGTTCGATCGACCTCGGTCAGGGCACGTTCGCGACCGGCGCGGGCGGCACGCCGCTGCGCCTTGCGTCGCAGCTCGGCTCGCGACCGCAGCTGGGCACGACGTTCACCATGGACGTCGACCAGATCACGCAGGGCTCGGCGCTCGGCATCATGGTCTTCGGGGTGACCAGCATCCCCGTCGGCATCGACCTGACCGGCATCGGCATGGACGGATGCTCGCTCTACGCGACGCTCGACACGCTGGTGCCGTTCGGGCTGACCGGCGCCGTGACGTCGTACGGGTTCGCGGTGCCGAACTCGTCGACGCTGGTCGGTGTCACCTTCGCCGCGCAGGCCGCGACGCTGACGCCGGGGTCGACGCCGCTGAACCTGCTGTCGTCGAACGGCCTCGAGCTGCTGCTCGGCTACTGACGAACGCGTCGGCGCCCGAAGACCTCCGTCTCCCTGTTCAGAGCAGTGCTTCGGCGCGCTGGCGTTCGCTGTCGAACGTGAACGTCGCCAGCAGCCGCTGCTTCGTCGTGGCGTCGAGGCTGCGCCAGCGGCTGGCCATCGCCTCGACGGCGCCGCGGCGGTCGCTGTCGAAGCTGAACTGCTTCAGCAGCTGCACGGCGACCTGACCGTCGGCAGGACCGACGAGCCGCGGCGCAAGCCGCTGCACGCACTGCAGCCGCGTGCCGTCGAACAGGCACAAGCGCGCGATCGCCAGCAGGTGATCGTCGGACAGCTGCACACCGCCGTTGGCACCGAGCGAGGCAAAGGCCGCCTGCTTGCCGCTGTCGAACGTGAACGTCGCCACTGCCGCACCGGTCTGCTCGGGCGTCAGCGTCCTGAGGTGCTGGGCCAGCAGCGCGAACGCGCGTTCGCGGCCGTCGTCGAAGGCGAACGCGCGCAGCACGGTCAGCAGCTGTTCCCCGCCGATCGGCTTTCCGCGCGCGACCAGGGCCGCCAGCACGGCGACACGGTCGTCGTCGAACGCCAGCTGCGCGAAGGCGGCGAGGGACGCGGTACCGTCGAGGCGGCCGCTCATCGCCAGCATCGAGAGGAACGGGGCCGTCGCCGGTGACCCGTGCATGCCGGCGAGGATCTCGACCAGCGCCGCATCGCTGCCGTCGTCGAGATCGGGCCCGAACCGGTCGGATACACCCGCGAGCTGCTTCTCGGGGTGGTCGAGGCCGAGCCCGGGCAGGAACCGCTGGCAATACTCGCGCAGCACCTCGTCGCTCTGCGTGTGGCCGATCAGCTGGCCGAACTCGCGCCGCGTCACCGCCTCCAGCTTCGGCAGGCCGAGCGACAGCAGCTCGTCGGTTGGAGCAGCGTGCGTCCCGCGACCGCGCGCGGGCCAGACGATCGGATGGGCTTTGTCGCCGAGCAGGCGCTGGCGCGAACTGGTCATCGCCGCCGCGAGCAGGGCGAGGCGCGCGCCGCTGACCCGGTCGCGGCCACGCAGGGCGGC
>JBILEY010000342.1:0-5912 GCA_044351865.1 Planctomycetota bacterium
CCGGGCCATTCTTGCGTCTTCTCTCTCACCCGCCGGGCGCTCGCCCTGGCGTGTTTCGTCGCCGTTGCGACCGTGCCGCTGCGCGCGCAGCGCGTGCAGGTCACCGTCGAGGTCGACTTCGGCGATCGCCCGCGCCTCGTGCGCAAGGTCGCCATCGACCGCGGCGCCGACGTCGTCACTGCGACGCGCGCGGCGCTGCCCGTCGAACAGGACTGGCTGTGCTGCTCGCCGCAGGACGTCTGGTCGATCGACGGCGTCGGCCCCGATCCGCGCCTCGATCGCTACTGGAGCTGGCGCCTCGGCGACGCTCCCGGGCCCAACCTGCCGGCGCGCCATCGGCTGCAGGGCGGCGAAACCATCGTCTGGAACTACGGAGGAGGAACCTTGCCCAACGCCGCCAGCGTGCGCGTCGTGTCGTTGCTGCCCGCCGCCACCGAGATCGCCATCGCCGTCGGCGGCGAAGCGAGCCTCGTGGCGCTGTCGCATCTGTGCCGCCAGCCGGAGGGCAAGAGTCTGCCGCGGGTGATGTCCACCAGGATCGACAGCGACACCTGGTCGATGGGGCGCATCGACGACGAACTGCGCAAGGCCGTCGCCGCCGGCACGCCGCTCTACGAACTCGACGAAGCCGCGATCCAGGCACTGCGCCCGACGCACGTGCTGAGCCAGGGGCTGTGCCCGGTGTGTGCGGTGACGCCCGATCAGGTGCAACCGGCGCTCGGCAAGGACGCCGAACGCTGCGCGAAGCTCGTCGTGCTGTCGCCGCGTTCGCTCGCCGGCATCGCCGACGACATCCGGACCGTCGGCGCCACCGTCGGCCGCGAGCACGCCGGCAAGGTCGCGGCACGCGCGTTCGAACGCCGGCTCGAGGCCGTTCGGGCGCTGCCGCCACTGCCACAGCGCCCGCGCGTCGCCGTGCTCGAGTGGTTCGATCCGCTGTGGGCTTCGGGCGAGTGGATCGCCGAGATGGTCGAACTCGCCGGCGGCGAACCGGTGCTGGTCGGCAAGGCCGAGCCGTCGCGACGCGTCACCTGGGCCGAGCTCGCGGCAGCCGCACCCGACGTCGTCGTGCTGGCGGGTTGCTCGATGTCGATCGAGCGCGCCGGACGCGAAGTGGCGGCGCTGGTGGGCCACGACGCGTGGCAGAAGCTGCCCGCGGTGCAGAAGCAGCGCGTCTTCCTGATGGACGGCGAACGCCACTTCTCGACGCCCGGCCCCGGCGTGGCCGTCGGCGCCAAAGCCCTGGCGCGGTTGCTGCGCGGCCTGCAGACCGGCGACGTCGCAGCCGCGACCGAGCCTTGGCGCCAGGTGCTGCCGCGATGAAGCACCCACGCCACGCACCGGCGACAACGGCGGTGCGGCCGTGAAGGTCGAAGCCCTGGCGCGCCTGCTGAAGATGCACGGCCGCAGCAAGGTGTTCGTGACGACCCGCGAGTTCTGCCTGTGCGGCATGTTGAGCAACCTGCGCGCTGCGGGCAGTTCGCACCTCGTCGACGTCGGCGCCTCGGTGCGGGTGCTGCGCAGCGGCGAACTGCTGGCCGAACCGCTGCGTTCCGGCTCGCTGCAGATCGACGCCGACACGCTGCTGACGCGCCGCTTGCAGACGCATCGCCGGCACGTGCACGACCGCGTCGTGCCGGAGGAGTACTGGCGGCACGCGGCCGCGCTCTGATCAGCGGACGAGCCGCGTCATCACCTGGTCGAGCTGCTCGGTCAGCGCACCCCATTCGAAGCGCTCGACGAACGCCCGGTCGACCGGTGCGCGCGCGATCGTTTCGTAGCCGTCGTAGAGGCGCACGATGCCCGAGGCGATCGCCTCGGCGCTGCTCGGATCGCAGGCGATGCCGCGGCCGTAGCGGGCGATGAAGTCGGCGCCGTCGCCGCCGGGCACGCACGCCAGCACCGGCTTGCCGATCGCCATGTACTCGTACGACTTCGCGCGCACCGTGCGCAGCCGATGCCCGGCTGGCGCGCCCTGCTGCAGCAGCAGCGCCGCGTGCGCCTTGCCGACCTCGGCCATCGCCAGCTTGTTGGCGAGCATGCCGGTCCACTCGAACTGCTCGGCCATGCCGCGATCGCGCACGGCGGCGAACTCGTTGTCGGTGCGCGCCGACACCACGCGCAGCCGCAGCTTCGCGAACAGTTCGGGCCGCCGCTGCCGCACCAGTTCGAGGGCCTGCAGCAGGTAGTGCGTGCCGCGCGCCGCGACGTCGGTGGTGTACGGGCGGTAGCGCAGCGGATTGCGCCGGCGCTCGGCGGCGCCGGTGACTTCGATCGCGCCGAGGTGCAGTAGCACGAACGGCCCACCATCGCGCGGCGGCGGCGCCTGTTCGGCCGGCAGGTTGTCGCGGTCGTAGCCGTAGGTGACGACCGTCATGCGCTCGCGCACACGCGGCTCGAACGCGGCGATCGCCGCACCGGCGTCGGGAGTGTTCGCGAGCACGGCGTCGGCGTGGCGCAGCACCGAGCGGAACGCGCCCTGCTGGCGCCAGTAGTGCAGCACGCTGCTGTAGGCGGTGACTTCGTCGAGCGTCCACGGGTCGGCGAGGTCGGCGACCCAGCGCACGCCGAGTTCGCGCTGCAGGCGCAAGCCGACCAGCGCCGCCGCGTACGGCTGCATGCCGACGTAGAGCACGGTGCCGGGCCGCCGCTGCAGGATGGTGCGCGCCGCGTCGGTCGCCGCGTCGACCCAGTGGCGCATCATCTCGCCCTCGAGCCGCCACGGATCGCGCAGCATCGCCACGAACTCGCGCCGGCGCGAATGCACCTTCGGCCGCTTCTCCGGCGGCAGCCCGACGTGCGTGACCTTCGCCCACGGCAGCGATTCGTAGCCCTTCGCGGTCGACGCCGGATCGACCGGCGACGCGTAGAGCGACGGATCGGCGGCGAGCACCTCGACGTCCCAGCCAAGCACCTGCAGCCGCTTGCCGAACTGCAGCGAGCGCATGCCACCCGACCGCGCGAACGGCGGGAAGTAGTAGCACAGCATCAGCACCGACTTGTTCGCCATCGTGCTCACGCCTTCTTCGGCTGGGCTGTGCGCGCGCGGTCGTAGATGCCGAGCATCGCAGCGCGGCAGTCCGGGTCGCTGCAGACGTTGGTGTTGCGGCGCAGGCGGTCGCGGCGGCGGTTCCAGCGCTGCCAGAAGTGGCCGAAGAAGCCGATGCGCGCCTCGTCCTTCAGCAGCATCGTCGGCGTCGGCAGCAGCCACTTGTACTTGGCGCCCCACTTCGCCATCAGCCACTGCGAGGCCTTCTCGTAGCTGGCGTCGATCTTGCCGGTCGACAGGTGCACCAGCGGCGCGTCGATGGCGACGACGCGGTGGCCCTTCGCGATCGCCGTGTAGCAGAAGTCGGCGCCGTAGCAGTGGAAGCCCGGCACGTCCTCGCTGAAGCGCAGTCCCGACGAACGACGCACCGCGATCACCACTTCGTCGAGTGCCGCGACGTCGTGCGGCAGGCTCGGCCAGTAGCAGTGGCCGTTCGGATCGTGGATGTGGCCGCGGTAGGTGCCGTTCGCTTCGCAGCCGACGATGCCGGCGACCGCGACGTCGTTCGGCAGCGACCGCAGCGCCGTCGTCAGCTGGCGCCAGAACGGCGGCGGGAACTGCACGTCCTGGTGGATGCAGACGATCCAGTCGGCGTTCAGCCGTTCGAGCCCGTGGTTCAGCCCCTGCGCGGCGTTCCAGCCGTGCTTGTTGGGCTCGACCATCAGCCACTCGGGAAACGGCTCGGCGATGGCACGCAGCGACGCCTGGCAGTCGGCGAACTGCGCGCGGTCGTTGACCAGACTCAGGAAGGCGATGGTGGACAACTCGGGACAGCCTCGGCGCGCAGCCGGTCCAGGACGAGAGGGAGGGGCATCGGCATCGGGTCGACGAGCTCTAGAGGCGCGCCGGTGGTCGGGTGGCGCATGACGACGCGCTGCAGATGCAGGAACAGGCGATCGAGGCCGTAGCGCTCGCGGAACAGCGCGTTGATGCGGCCCTTGCCATGGGTGCTGTCGCCGATGACGTGGCGACCGCAGTGGTTGGCGTGGCGGCGGATCTGGTGGTAGCGGCCGGTGAACAGCCGGCACTGCACCAGCGCGCAGCGATTGAAGGTCTCCAGCACGGTGAAGTCGGTGCGCGCCTCGCGCGCCTTGTCGTCGTCGCCGTGCAGCGGCCGGTCGCAGGTCCACGACGCGCCGAGTTCCTGGTTGCTGCCCGGATAGCGCATCAGGGCCAGGTACTCCTTGTGCGCGTCGGCGGCCGCCAACGACTCCTGCAGCGCTGCCGCCGCCTTGCGGCTGAAGCCGAACAGCAGGATGCCGGACGTCGCGCGATCGAGGCGATGGAACGGATACAGGTGCTTGCCGAGCTGATCGCGCACCGTCTGCAGCGCCGCCGGCGCGTCGGGATGGTGGTCGTCGCGATGCACCAGCAGCCCGCTCGGCTTGCTGACGGCGACAAAGTCGTCGTCGAGCAGCAGCACCGGCAGCGGCGGGTGCGTCTGCCCGGTCGGGGACTTCGGTTCTTCCTGCGGGGGCTCGCCGTCGGTCATCGGGGGACGCATCAAAGCGGTCGGCCCCGGGTGCGCAACGACAGCGCCACAAAGCAGCGCACGAAGCCAGGGCCGGTCGGCACGGCGACAGCGCGCGGGCGATCGGCTACACCGCCGACGTGAACGTCTTCACTTTCCTCGCCGACGCCGCCGCGCGTTGGCCCGAGCACCAGGGCCTGCGCCAGGGTGAACGCCTCGTCGACTACGCCACCGCCCACCGCCTCGCCCGCCAGCTGGCCGCGTCGCTGCATGCGCGCGGCGTGCAGCCGGGTGATCGCGTCGGCGTGCTGATGCACAACGAACTCGACCACCTGCTCGCCTACTTCGCGGTCGCCGCGGCGGGTGCGATCCTGGTGTCGCTGAACACGCGCCTGTCGCTCGGCGAGCAGCAGAACATCCTGCAGCACAGCCGCGCGCAGCTGTTGCTGCACGACGAGGCCCACCGCGAACGCGCCGAGCTGCTGGCCGGCCCGCTGCCGTTCGGGACGCTGCCGGTCGCGCGCGCGATCGCCGCCGGCCGCGCCGACGACGCCGCCCTGCCGCTGGCCGGCGCCGACGAGCCCGCGCACCTCTACTACACCAGCGGCACCACCGGCGCGCCGAAGGGCGTCGTGCTGACGCATCGCAACGTCTGCACGCACGCGCTCGCCGCCGTGCGCGAACTCGGCCTCGCCGCCAACGACACCTGGGCGCACATCGCCCCGATGTTCCACCTCGCCGACGCGTGGGCGACGTTCGCGATCACCGCGGTCGGCGGCACGCACGTGTTCCTGCCACACTTCACCGCCGAGAGCGCGTTGCAGCTGCTGGCGCACGAACGCGTCACCATCACCAACCTGGTGCCGACGATGCTGAACCTGATGGTCAAGCATCCCGGTGCTGGCGATCGCCGCTACCGGCTGCGCGCGATGCTCAGCGGTGGCGCGGCGATCGCGCCGGAGGTCGTGCGCGCGATCCTGCGCACGTTCCGCTGCGACTACGTGCAGACCTACGGCATGACGGAGACGAGTCCGTACCTGACGCTGAGCCTGCTGACCGAGCCGCTGCAGCAGCTCACGCCCGACGAGCAGCTGCAGTGGAAGTGCAAGACGGGGCGCCCGTTCCTCGGCGTCGACCTGCAGGTCGTCGACGATGCCGGCACGCCGGTCGCCGCCGACGGCCGCACCGTCGGCGAGATCCGCGTCAAGGGCGCCACGGTGACGCCGGGCTATTGGCAGAACCCGGAAGCGACGGCGGCGGCGTTCGATCGCGACGGCTACCTGCGCACCGGCGATCTGGCGACGATCGACGCGCACGGCTACGTCGACATCGTCGATCGCAAGAAGGACGTCATCAAGACGGGCGGCGAGGCGGTCTACTCGATCGAGGTCG
>JBILEY010000084.1:0-15484 GCA_044351865.1 Planctomycetota bacterium
CCCGCCGTGCTCGAGTGCGCGGTGTTCGGCCTGCCCGATCCGACCTGGGGCGAACGTGTGGTCGCCGCCGTCGTGCTGCGGCCGGGTGCGGCGGCGACGGCGGCCGAGCTGGTGGCGTTCGTGCGCGATCGCATCGCCCACTACAAGGCGCCGAAGGACGTGCGCTTCCTCGACGCGCTGCCGCGCACCGGCTCCGGCAAGATCACCAAGCGCGCGCTGCGCGACACTCTGCCCTGAGCCTCGACGCGGCGCCGTACATCAGCGCCGCTGCAGCAGCACGAAGCCGGGCGGCAGGCCGGCTTCGACGAACGCGAACTCGCCGTCGCGCCACGCCGCCAACAGCACTTCGCGTTCGCGTTCGCCGCTGCGCGGCTCGAGCAGCGCGTGCGTCACGCCCAGCAAGTTCCACTCGCGCTGGCACAGCGCCGCGAACTCGTCGCCGTCGCGGCGACACGGCGTGTGCTCCGGCACTGGTGTCGGCATCACGGCACGCCGGCCGGTGGCGAGGTGCAGCCAGGCGTCGACTTCGGTGGCGACGACCGCGTCGGCAGGCAGCGCGCGCACGGCCGCAGCGGCTTCCGCGTAGCCGGCGACGGGCACGTTCTCGCGCCACATGCGCGCGCTGTGCGCCGCGTCGAACTGCAGCAGCGCCACGGCAGCGGGCGTCGACAGCGCCGCGCAGACGACGGACGGCAGGCCCCAATGGCGGCCGCATGCGCGCAGCAGCAGCGCGAACGCCACCGGCAAGGCCGGCAGCGCGTAGCGCCACGACGCGTCGACCAGCACCAACGCCACGAGCCACAGCGAAGCCGCCGCCCCGCAGACCAGCGACCCACGCAGCGCCCGCCAGCACGCGACGAGCAGCAGCACGACGCCGCCGATGCCGGTCGCGATCACGATCCCGCAGCGCCCATCGCACGGCAGCGACGGCCACACTTCCGGCGTGAACACACCGGCGATCGCCTGGCGCACCGTTCCCGACGACAGGTCGCGCAAACGTTCGGGCAGCAGCTCGGCGAACGTCGCGAGGTCGCGGCAGAACAGGCCCGAGTAGCCCTGGTAGTAGCGCACGATCGTCGACGCCGACGGTGTGCCGTGCTGCGCCAGGTGCCACCACCACGGCGCCTGGACCAGCACGCCGCCGGTCACCAGCAACGCCGCCGCGCGCCAGCGCCGTTGCAGGACGAGCTGCGCCGCCACCGCGAGCAGCGGCAAAAGCGCAATCGACTTCGCCAACGCCGCGAGCCCGAACACGACGCCCGCCGCCAGCGGCCGACCGCGCCCCGTTCGCCCGAGCAGCAGCAGCGCCAGCGGCAGCAACGTGAACAGCCACGGCTCCGCCATCGCGCACTGCACGACCTGCAGCCAAACCGGCGCGAACACCGCCAGCGCCAGCGCCGCGGTGCGCACCGAAGCACGCAGCCGAAGGTGATGCTGCAGCACGACGCCCCAGACGACGATGCCGAGCGCGGCGACGGCGAGGCCCGGCAGCGCGAACACGAACGGCCGCTCCGCCGAAGCGCCGAGCCACCAGCACACCGCCAGCACCGCCGGATGCAGCGGCGGGTAGCGCGTCTCCGCCGGGCTGCCCGGCAGCTGCGCCAGCACGTAGTCGCCAGCGGCCAGCGCGCGGCCCAGCGCCACGTAGACCGCGTCGTCGTGCCAGAGCCCGTGGAACGGGAAGCGCACCGCAGCGATCGCCGCGACGACGAGCCAGACGAGGGCGAGCACCGCCTCCGGACGCGCGACGAACCGGCGCACCCAGCGGGAGCGACGCACGGGAGCGTGCGGTCGACGACGGTCGCAGGGGGCGGAGGGCATGCGCGGGAGAGCGGTCGGGCCACCGCGCGGGACGGGCGCGGCGCGCCGACAGAGCAAGCCGCGCGCCGTGCACGACAACGCCGCCACCACGCCGATTCCCGGCCTCGCCGTTACGCGCTGGCCACGACTGGCCCGGTGCGCGCGGGAACTTCTGCCGATGCGGTGACCGCGTTACCGCGACCCGGCGGGCGCCGAGGCCGACGCCGGCAGTGCCGCATGCGCCGCGAGCAGACGTTCGCCGATGCGCTGGCGACGCCCTTCGAAGCGCCGGCCGACGAAGTGCCACAGCAGCCACGCGGCCAGCAGCGTCGATCCAGCGACGACCGCGCCCTTGTTGGCGAGCAGCCAGGCACCGCCGATCGCCTCGACGACGAACAGCAGCAGGTAGTGCACGAGGTAGCTCGGGTACGACAGTTCGCCGAGCGCCCGATCGAACGCGTTCTTCTTCGTCGCCTCGAACACGAACGGCACCACCAGCGGCACCAGCGCCAGCACCAGCGGCAGCCCGAACGGCCGCATGTAGTAGAGATCGCGCGGCAGGAACTGGTAGCCGAGCACGACCAGGAGCGTCGCCAGCAGCACGAGGCGGCACGCCCACGGCGCGAGCCAGCCGCGCTGCGCGAGCCCGCGGTGCAGGTGCCACGCGAACGCGCCGGCGAGGAACAGCGCCAGCTCGGTCGGGAAGAAGCGGTACGACCACGGATCGTCCTTCACGCCGTAGGTCGTCATCAGCCACACGCGCAGGCCGAGGCTGGCGACGATCATCGCCACCAGCACCAGCGGCCGCCGCCGCACCAAGAGCGGCGCCAGCGCGTAGAACATCAGTTCGAGCGCCACCGTCCACGCCTGCGGCACGAACAGGAACGTCCACGCCGGCACCGGCTCCTGATGGAACGCCGGCGTGAAGTAGAGGTCGCGCGCCGACGGATCGACGGCGAACCACGACAGCACGTCCTGGCCGACGATGGTGACGTTCGCGAGTGCGAGGCACAGCCACGTGCCCCACGGCATCGTCGGTCCGTGCTGCAGCCACGGCTGCAGCGGCGCGATGGTGATGCCGGCGATCGTGTGCAGCAGCACGCCGCCGAACACCGACAGCAGCAGCGCCGCGAAGTACATCGGCAGCAGACGCAGCAGACGGCTCTTCGCGAACGCGGAGTACGAGCCCGGTCCCGTGTACTTCTCGTGCAGCACCAGCGTCATGTAGAAGCCGCTGACGACGTAGAACACCTGCACGGCGAGCGGCGCGTTGGTCATGCGCAGCCACGGCCGATCGAAGGCCGGACCGGCGTGGTCGGCGACGACGGCGAGCGCCAGCAGCAGGCGGAGAAGACCCATGGGGTGGACAGCGCGCACGAACGCGCCGGAACGAGATCCGCAGACTCTGGCCGCATCGACGCCGTTCCGCCAGCCACGAATCCCCGCGGCCACCGTCCAGATTCTGTCGCGCCGGCTTCTGCCCAAGCGCATCGCCGGTCAGCGGATGCGGTCCTTCCAGGCGAGCAGCGGCGCTTCGAACCAGCGCCAGCTCGCTGCGGCGATCGCGAACAACGCGAGCAGCCAGATTCCGGCCCGCACTTCGAGCGTCGTCGCGCAGCCCAGCATGCCGAGCGCCTTCGTCACCAGCTCGGCGGCGAGCACGTGCCACACGTAGAGCCCGTACGAGATGCGGCCGATGCGCACCAGCGGCCCCGCGGTCAGCACGGCGGCGAGCCAACGCGGTGGCTCGAGAGCGATGGTGCAGACGACGGTGAAGGCGAGGGCAAGACCCGAGAAGCCGACGACGAAGAACCAGTCCGGCGTGTGCGCCGCGACCGCTTCGAACGGCACCGCCAGCACCGCGCCGATCCACGCGATCGCCGGCAGCAGCAGCCAGTTCGCGAAGCGCTGCCAGCGTTCGCGCCAAGCCGAAGCGTGAACCAGCGCCAGCAACGCCCCGAAGGCCAGCGCGTCCCAGCGGCACCACGTCGCCACGTAGACGTGCACGCGCCCGACGTCGTCGAGCAGCGCCCAGCGCAGCAGCGGCGTGCCGACGACGACCGCGAGCAGCACGAGCCACAGCGTGCGCTTCGCCGCGCGCAACGCCAGCAGCGGCCAGGCGAGGTAGAAGTGCTCCTCGACCGAAAGGCTCCACAGGATGCCGAACGCCGCCGCCGACCAGCCGCGCAGCGCGACGTCGACGTTCGTTCCGTAGACGAAGGCGAGGCCGAACTGCGCCGGATCGCGCAGGTGCGCGAAGTGCGGCAAGAGCCACGCACACGCCGCGAGTGCGAGCAGGTAGAGCCACGCCAGCGGCAGGATGCGCAGCGCGCGGCGCAGCCAGAAGCGACGGAACGCGCCCGGCTCGCCGCGAGAGCGCAGCAGGATGGTCGTGATCAGGAAACCGCTGAGCACGAAGAACAGGTCGACGCCGATCCACGCCCCGCCGCTGCCGTGCCACCACCAGCCGGCCTCGCCGCGATCGCGCCCGAGCACCTGCGGGGCGTGGTCGTACAGCACCAACAGCACGGCGACGGCGCGCAGGCCGTCGAGTGCTGGGAAGTGTGCGGCTCGGAGCGAAGGTGCGGACGCTGGCGGCATCGCCGGGCCGCGCAAGGTAGCGAGCCGTTCGCCGCGCGCTCGCTCACGCGAAGCGCTTCGTCGCTGGCTCCGAAGCACCGCCGCGGCGACGCTGTCCCGAATGATCGATGGCATCGCCGCGTTCCTCGACTACTGGCCCAAGGCCCGCGCCCGCACTTCGCGTGTGCTCGACCACCTGCCGGCCGCCGATCTCGAGTGGGCGTGGGCCCCGGGCCGCTTCAGCTTCGGCGACCTGCTGCGCCACCTCGCCGGCATCGAGCGCTGGATGTACGCCGAGAACGTCGCCGGCCGACCGAGTCGCTACCGCGCGCACGACGCGTCGCTGGCGAGCGGCCTCGACGGCGTGCGCGCCTACGTCGAGCGCTGCCATCGCGAGGCGTTGGCGGTGTTCGCCACCTTGACCGACGCCGACCTGCAGCGGCGCTGCACGACGCCGGCCGGTGCTTCGATGCCGATCTGGAAGTGGCTGCGCGCGATGGTCGAGCACGAAGCGCACCACCGCGGCCAGCTCTACATGATGGCGTCGATGCGCGGGCTCGTGATCCCGCCGCTCTACGGACTCACCGAGGAGGAGCTGCGCGCACGCTCCGTCGCCGACGGCTGAAAGCGCACGCAGCCAACTCGCGCCGAACGCTGCGGAACGCGCCGCCGTCGTGGAACCCCGCCTCCCGCTGCGGTAAACCGCTCGCCCTCATGGCCACGACCGGTCTCCCGATCCTCGAGTTCGTCGCTCGCAACTACAAGAACTTCAACTCGCGCAGCACGCGCGACGCGCTGTTCGCCTACTGGGACCACGTGCGCAGCGGCGGTCGGATGTACTGGGCCGTCGCCGGCGCCATGTCGTCGGCGCAGCTCGGCATCACGCTCGCGCCGGCGATCCGCGCCGGCCTGGTCCACGGCCTGTCGGTCACCGGCGCCAACCTCGAGGAGTCGCTGTTCCGCCTCGTCGCGCACCACAGCTACAAGGACTTCCCCGAGTACCGCTACTTCACCAAGGAACACGACACGCAGATCCTGGCGCAGCGCATGCGCCGCGTGACCGACACGTCGATCCCCGAGGACGAGGCGTTCCGCGCGGTCGAGAAGTTCCTGGTGCCGATGTGGATCGAGGCGACCAAGAACGGCGAGCGCCGCTTCTGGCACGAGTACTTCTACGACCTGGTGAAGCGCCTGCCGAAGCGGCTGTTCGAAGGCGATCCGAACGAGTGCTGGCTGCTCGCCGCCGCCGAGAAGAACCTGCCGATCGTCGTGCCGGGCCACGAGGACAGCACGTTCGGCAACATCTTCGCGTCGCACGTGAAGACCGGCGAGTGCAGCGCCAGCATCGTCAAGAGCGGCATCGAGTACATGGCTCAGCTCTACGACGACTACCGCGTGCTGTCGAAGGGCAAGGGCATCGGCTTCTTCCAGATCGGCGGCGGCATCGCCGGCGACTTCCCGATCTGCGTCGTGCCGTCGATCAAGTACGACCTGCAGGAGCCGGTGAAGCCCTGGGCCTACTTCTGCCAGATCAGCGATTCGACGACGTCCTACGGCTCCTACTCGGGCGCCACGCCGAACGAGAAGATCACGTGGGACAAGCTGACGCAGGACACGCCGATGTTCGTCGTCGAGTCCGACGCGACGATCGTCGTGCCGCTGATGCTGCAGGCGCTGCTCGAGATGCAGGCCGATCCGAAGGGCGCCGACGCGATCGTCAAGGCGAGCCGCGCGCTGACCAAGAAGTCGCTGGCCAAGGCGAAGTGAGCTGTCGTCGGCGGCGCACGCCGCCGACTTCTGCAAGCCGGCCGCTGGCTCGCCTTCCGCATCCCCACCAAGCCATGGCCGAACCCATCCCCGTCGACGACGCGTTCTACGACCGCGCCGATTCCTTCATCCGCCTCGCCAACGAGCACTGCGCGAAGACGCCGCACGGCAAGGTCAGCGCGTCGTTCATGTTCGGCCTGTCGCGCTTCAACGCCTGGGTGGTGGCCAGCTCCTCCGACTCGCGCGAGGACATGGCGAAGGAGCGCGAGCAGGCGATCGAGTACTTCCTCGGCGAGTACCGGAAGATGCTCGAGCAGAACCTCGACGACTACATCGAGAACTTCGACGACTACATGGGCGACGGCGACGACGAGAGCTGACCCTCAGTCGCCGCGCACCGTCGCCGCGGGCACGGCGCGGCCGGTGCAGACGGCGAGGCGGCGCAGGTAGTCCTCGTAGAACGCGACCGAGCCGGCGACGTAGCCCTCGACCGAGATGCGGCCGAGGCCCTTCACCTGCTGCGACGCGCTGTCGAACCACAGGTCAGGCACCAGCGCTGCCGGCGCCTCGACGCCGCGCCGGGCGCGGAACAGCCGCCGCGCGTGCGCCAGCAGTCGGTCGCGCAGCCAGACGCTCTTGCGCCCGCTGGTGAGCAGTTCGAACAGCTCGGTGCGCGCGTCTTCGTCGTCGGGGAACACCGCTGCGATCAGCGGCACGGCGGCGGTGCGCGTGCGCGGCCCCCACTTGCCGTCGGCGGCCAGGTCGACGGCGAACAGGTCGACCAGCAACGCTTGCAGTGCGGCGGTGCGACACGCGCCAGCCCCAGCGTGGAAGTCGGCGAGCACGAACGCCAGCGATGCATCGTGCGCGATGCGCGGATGCAGTCGCGCCGGCGGCTGCGTGCCGAAGCGCTGCTGCCACGCCTTGCCCAGCCCGGCTCCCACGAGCTCGGGCCGCGCCGCGAGCAACCGTTCGGTGTGCGCCCCACGCACGCCATCGAGCGCCAGCGGTTCGGCCGTCAGGTCGCCGAGCAGCTTCTGGCGCAGCGCCTCGTCGGCGCGTTCGCCGGGCAGCGTGCCGAGCCAGTCGCGCGCCAGCACGATCGGATCGGGCAGCAGGCCGGCGGGCCCGACCGTGTCGATCCAGCCGCGCAGCCGGCGATCGGGCACGTGCGCCACCACCAGCCGATCGAGCACGGCGACGCACGCGGCGACGCCCTGTTCGACGTCGACGGCGAGCTCCTTGACCGAGTGCGCGTCGAGCTCGCGGCCGAGCGCCTGTTCGAAGTGGTCCTGCAGCCGCCAGCGCTGGACCTGCATCGGGCCGAGCGTGCGCAGCGGATCGGTCACGCCGAGTTCGTGCACAAGGTCGGGCACGAGGCGCTGGTAGAGCCACTCGAGGTCGGGCGCCAGGAAGTGCGACTCGCGGCGGATCTGCGCGGTGACCAGCGCCAGGTAGCCGAGATCGTCGGTCGGCGAGGCGCGCACGATCGCCGTCGCCCACCGTTCGGCGTCGGCGACCCCGTCCTCGGCCAGCACGCGCACCAGCGCGCTGACCAGCGGCTGCTGGCTGCGCGTCAGCTGGGCTGCGGCCGGCGGGCGAGCGGGCGCCGGTTGCGGCAGCGTGCGCCACGCGAACAGGGCGGTGCTGGCGAGATGGAGCAGCCCGAAGGCCGCGAGACCGTAGACCGAGAACGCGCCGAGTCGCCGCCACTGCATCGCCAAACCTCCGTGCCGCCCGCCGAACCGCCACCGTGCCGCCCACCACGTCGCCAGGCACCGCACCCGGCGAGGGCGCGGCAACGGCCTGTGCGCCGGACTATTGCGAAGCGGCCGCGCGGCGTCGAGCACAGCGTCCGGGCCACGCTTCACGCCGCCGACGAACTCGCCGCCGCACGCACGGCGCGCGGCGAGGCGAAGATCGCACCCGCCGCGAGCGCAAGCACCGGCAGTTCGATCCACGCGTGCACCGCGGCGAGCACCCCGTAGGCGGCGCGCGCCGTGCCGAAGCCGCTGGCGAACGCGAGCGCCATGACGGCGCCGGCGACGAGCACGCCGCGCGCGAACGCCTGTGGCCGCGGCCACGCGCGCCCTTCGGGCCCGCCGCCGAGTCGCGGCAGCACGTGCAGCACGATCGCGTAGTGCACGCACTGCCACCACGCCGCGATGGCGAACAGTCGGTCGCCGGCCTCGCCGCCGTGCAGCCGTTCCGGCACGAACACCGCCAGGTGCTGGTCGAGTTCGCCGGTGCCGAGCGGCCCGTGCAGCACCGCCGGCGGCGGCAACAGCAGCATCGCCAGCGGCACCAGCACGAACACCACGACGCAGCCGAGCAGCGCGCGGCGGCGGTCGCGGCCGCGCAGACGTTCGGCGAGCAGGCCGATCGGCGTCAGGTTGTGCAGCAACGCGAACAGCACCATCGTCGTCGCCGGCGCGGTCGCCGTGCCCCAAGCCAGCGCCGCCGCGAGCAGCAGGCCCGGCCAGAGCGCGAGGCCGCGAACCTGCAGCAGCGGCCACAGCACCAGCACGACGCCGAGTGCGAGTTCGAGGCCGATGCGCATCGGCGTGGTGCCGACACCACCGAGGCCGGCGAGGCGAACGGCGACGACGGCGAGCAGCAGCAGCACGAGGCCAGCGCGCACCCGCTCCGTCGTGCGCAAGGCGAAGCGCTCGTCGACGTAGCGCAGCTCGGTCAGCACGTGCGGCAGCCCGAAGGCCGCCAGCGACAGCGCGTAGACCCACAGCGGCGCGATCGCCGCGGCCGCCGCGGTCGCAAAGCCGAGGCAGGCGATCGCCAGCAGCGCACCGCGTCCAGAGATCACGCGCGAGCGACGGCCGGATCCCGCCGACGGGCGTGCAGCAGCCAGAGTGCGCCACCTCCGGCGACCAGCAGCAGCAACAGCAGCTCCGACTTCTTCGGCTCCGGCGTCGCCGGCGCCACCACGTTGCCCTTCTCGTCGGTCGGCAGCTGCTTGCCGGCGGCGTCGAACCACACGACCGTGCGTTCGACCTGCCACTTGCCGTCCTTGTCGGCGACGATCTTCAGCTGCACCTCGGCGCGCGCGATCGGCGAGTTCTTGTCGACGTAGCGACCGACGATCTCCGCCGGGATGCGCACGGTGTCCTTGTGGCCGAGGATCTCGCCGACCTTCTTGTGGTCGCCTGCCAGCCCGGCGGCCAGCTGCTCCTTCGTCAGCAGGGCGAACACGTAGGTGCCGGTGCGCGTGGGCGGCAGCTCCTTCGTGGCGTCGAACGGCAGGAACCGCGTGTCGCGCGGCGGCATCGCGACGACCAGGTGGAGGTCGCCGGCCGCCTTCTCGTCCCGCGGCGGCAGCCACAGGACCGTTCCGATCTTCAGCTTGTCGGGATCGACGTCCGGGTTGCGCGTCTTCAGTTCGTCGACGCGCGCCACGTTGCCGAGTCGGGCGGTGGCGATGCGGGTCAGTGTCTCGCCGGCTTTCACTTCGTGCGCCACCGAGACCTTGTCGGCGAGCGCCGCCACGTCGACGCGAGTCGTCACCTGGATGCCCTTCCGATCGGGTGGGACGAGGTCCGGAACAGCCGAGGGGAGAACGGCGGCGACGAGAACGGCACGCAGGGAACGACGCATGAGGCCTCCGGGGAAAGGGCGCGGCGAACGCAGCGGAACGGCGCCGGTTCCCGAACGACATCACTCCGGCATGGTCGCGGCAAGCGCGCGGCCACCCGTTCGACTCAAACGACGAACGACAGCGACGCGGTGATCACGTTGGCGAGCCCGGCGGCGGCGAACGCACGCGCCGGCGGCAAGCGCGTCACTCCCCGGTAGACCAGGCCCTCGACGAGCAGCACCAGCACCTCGACCACGAGCCACGGCAGGATGCCGTGGCCGACCAGCAGCCAGGCCAGCGGGTGGGTCAGCAGGTTGGCGGCGAACGCGTCGGCGACGGTGCGGCGGCGACGGCCGCGTCCCGCCATCGCGACGACGATCGGCACCTCGACGGCGCAGGTCAGGGCGAACGCGGCGGGCCAATCCATGGCGAGGATTTGACGAACCGCGCGCGAACACGCAAGGTCGCGCTGCTCGACCCCGACCCGCCGCGAACGCGCACCGCGGCTGCTCACGGTGGGCTTGTTCGTGCTGCACCTGACGGTCGGCGCCGCCGTGTCGAGCGAATGGGTCGTCACGCAGTGCTCGTGCCGCAGCGCCGACGACTGCGGCATCGCCGGGCTCGCCGCCCCGCGCGACGCCGCTACGCTGGCCGCGTGGCCTCCCTTCCTGCTGCGACCTGCACGGCCATCGCCGCCATCCTCGCCGTGCTGCCCGGCGCGTGCTCGCGCAAGACCGCGACGCCGACTGGTGCTGCACCGACCGGTGCGCCGCCGGCGAACGCCAGTCAGGAAGCCAGACCGCGCACGGTCGTGATCGGCTGCATCGGGCAGTCGAACATGCTCGGCGTCGCCAACGTCGACCAGCATCCGGCGCTGCCTTCGCTCGACGGCATCCGCATCTTCCAGCCGGACCTGTTCGCCGCACGCGACGACGTCGGCGTGTTCACCCAGCTCGACTTCGCGCCAGAGCGCTACGACGTGCCGACCGCGACGTTCGACTATCCGGTCAACGCCGGCGTGCCGCCGCGCTTCGCCTCGGTGCGCTTGTTCGGGCCCGAACTGCACGCCGGCGTCGTGCTGCGCGAACGGTTCGGTGCGCCGGTGCACTTCGTCAAGCTGGCCGTCGGCGGCGTCGGCCTCGTGCCGCTCGTCGACTGGCCGGTCGGCCTGCCGTCGGGCTGGATGTGGTTCGTGCACGACTCGTGGGATCCGTCGCTACCGCACTCGGTCAGGCCGTACGAGAGCAAGCTCGTGCTCGCCAGCCGCGCCACCACGATCACGGCGACGACACTTCGCGACGCGGGCCAGAACTGGAACGGCGACGAGCACAAGGGCCGCTGGCTCGTCTGCGGCGGCAAGCAGGGCCGCGTGCTCGGCAACGACCGCGACACGCTGACGATCGAAGCGTGGGTCCAGGACCCGCTCGGTGCGCCGCCGGCGCCGGGCCCGTACGTGCTCGAGGACCGAACGTTCTTCCACGCCAGCCTCGCGCGTGCGTTCGCCGAGGGCTACCTGGCCGGCGCCGCTGCGGCGTGCGGCCCGGGCGGTATCGACTGCCGTGGGGTGCTGGTGGCACAAGGCGAGACCGACGGCCTGCGCGAAGCGAGTGCACGCGCGGCGAAGGCGAACATGCAGGCGCTGATCGCCTACCTGCGCACGACGATGCAAGCACGCGGCTTCACCACGTTGCGCGCCGAGCAGGTGCCGTTCGTGCTGGCACTGGTCAAGGAGAGCGAAGTGTGGCCGTTCGCGCAGCTGGTCAACGCCGGCTATCGCGAGCTCGCGGCGAACGACCCGTTCGTGGTCGTCGTCGACACGCAGGACGTGGCCCTCGGCGGCTTCGACGGCGTCGATCGCAACCACTACTCGGCCGCTGGCCAGCAATTGCTCGGCGAACGCATGGCCACGGCACTGCTCGAGCTGCACACGAAACTGCCGTTGCCAGCGGGCCGCTGAGAGGCCGAGAAGAAATCCAGCATACGGCCTCTCAGAGTCATGTTTGGCGGCTGCCTTCGCAGCCGCGCAGAGCCTACGAGAGATTCTCTCTCAGGCTCTGAGCCGCTCGCGGCTTGCGCGGACTCCGAACGGGTCGTTCGCACCACCAGCGAACGCCCGGCCCCCGCGGTGAGGTATGTTGTTTGGCTCGCCACACGCCGGCCGAGTCCCGGCTGTATCCCGCCCATGGTCCGTACCCTGAACCCCGAACCCGCATGGCCACAACCGGCCAATGACGATCCGCGCCTCGTGCGCGGCCGCCGGCTCGCGTGGTTGCTGCTGCTCGGTTTCGGCCTGGTGACGTGGTTCGGCGTGCCGCACGGCATCGGGTCGTCGTGGCGCGAGTGCGACACGCAGTCGATCGCGCGCAACTTCCTGCTCGACGGTTTCGACCCGCTGCGTCCGCGCGTCGACTGGCGCGGCGACACCGACGGCGCCGTCGAGTGCGAGTTCCCGCTCTACCAGATGGCGATCGCCGTCGTGCTGCAGGCCGTCGGCAACGTCGACGCCGAGTGGCCCGGGCGCCTGCTGGCGCTGCTGAGCCTGCTGCTCGCGGGCTTCGGCATGCACCGGTTGTTCGAGTGGCGCAACGGCCCGGAGCAGGCGCTCGCGGGCCTGATCGCGTTCACCGGCACCGGGTCGGCATGGATGCTCGCGACCCGCGTCGTACCGGACGCGACCAGCCTCGCCTTGAGCGTGAACTGCCTGCTGCTCTTCCGCCGCCACCTCGAACGCGGGGCGACGTTGCCGCTGCTCGCCGCCGCCGTGATGGTGACGCTCGCCGGTCTGCAGAAGCCGCTGGCGTTGCAGGTCGGCGTGGTCATGTTCGGCTGGACGTTGGTGGCCGCACCGCAGCGGCTGCGCGCGATCCGCTGGTGGCTGGCGATGCTCGCCGTGCCGGCGGTCGTCGCCGCCTGGCTCGTGCACGGCGCCCACCTGCACGCCGAGACCGGGCTGAGCTTCGGCGTCGTCAGCGGCGGCGACACCAAGTTCCCCGGCCTCTCGCAGCTGGTCGATCCGGCGATCCTGTGGAGCCTCGTGCAGACGACCGCGACCTTCGGCATGTCGGTCGTGGCGATGGCGGCGCTCGGCGCCACCCTGCTGCTGCGGCGCTTCGACCGCAGCGACGCCATGCTGCTCGGCGCCACGCTGCTCGGCCTGCTGGTGTCGCTGCGCTACAGCCACACGCGCGACCTCGGGCCGCAGTACCACGCCTTCGCGGCGTTCACCGGCTCCTGGTTCGTGGCGCGCGCCTGGCCGACGAAGGCTCCGCGCTGGCTGTGGCTCCTCCTGATCACGGCCGTCGCCGCGCTGGCCGCGCTGTGCGCCCGGGAGGAACGTGGGGTCCGCAACGTCGTCAACACCTTGCCGATCGTCGACGTCGCCCACACTGCACGCCAGCACATCGGTCCGAACGACCGCATCGTCGCCCGCTCGGTGAAGGCGCGCCGCGACACCGCGTGGGCGCGCAACCAGAACTGTGAGGACCCGCGCTTCTTCTACCTGGCGCGCGCGCGCGGCTGGGTGCTCGCCAAGGAAGAGTTCACGGTCGATCGCCTGGCGCAGCTGCACGGCGCTGGCGCCCGATTCGTCTACGACCCGCTGCCGCAGGAGAACGCGCCGGAAGTGACGGCATGGCTCGCCGCGCATGGCGAACGCATCGCCGAACAGGACCGTGGCGGGGTCGTGTATCGCCTGCGCAGCCGCAACTGAGCTGCGGAGCAGCGCTCAGGGGGTGACGAGCAGCGCCGCGTTGCCCGGCGCGAACCCGAGCGGCGAACCGTCGAGGATCGCCGACTGCGCGACGAGCAGCGACGGCGGCAATCCGGCCGGAATCGCCAGCGGCGTGCTGACGACACCCGTCGCCGGCACGAGGAACACGTCGCCGACGATCAGCTCCGCCAGCGGCAGATAGACGCGACAACCCGGCAACAGGGCGAAGCCCTCGGGCTCGAGCGCGAACGCGTAGCAGTGCACGCCGATCGATCCGGCCGGCGCCTGGTCGACGAGCTGCACGGTGCCTCCGGCCTGCGGAACGCCGGACCAGGACGTTGTCGGCGCCGCGGCGCCGCAACCCGTTCCCCACACGCCGACCTGGCCAGCCGGCAGGAAGTCGACGTGCAGTTCGGGCCGCGGCCCAGAGCTCTCGCGCGAGTCGATGCGGCGGGCGCGAGCGGAGGGCGAAGCCTCGTCGGTCTTCAGCAGCCAGCCGTGGTTCGGCAGCGTGCCGTTCCGCCATTGCTGGACTTCCGCGGCGAGCGCACGCCCGGCAGCGGGCGGCGATGTGAACGCGCCGCCGGTCGGCATCGCCAAGGTGCACGTCGGCGCGGGCGCGAAGTCGCCACCGGGCGCGACCCACGGCGAGCCGGGATGGAACGTGTGGATCCACGTCGCATCGCCGGCAGTGGACGGCGCCCCCATGCCGCCGCCCCCCGAGGTCGCGAAGGACGAACCCTCGCCCCAGTCACGCAGCAGGCGATGCACGCCGACCGGCGTGGGGCCGCTGGCGCCCGAGAACACCACGTGCAAACGCAGCTGGGCACGCAGCACCGCAGCGCCGTTCGGGATCGCCGAAGTGTCGAAGCGCAGCAGTGCGCGCCGCAAGCGGCCCTGCGCCGTGACCCCGCAGAAGACGCTGTCGCCGACGCCGTTGCTGAAGCTGCCGAAGGGGTCCTCGTAGAGCGTGTTGTCGCGATCGCAGCCGAGCACGAGGTTCTGCTGGGCGGCGAGCGAGGCGGACGAACACGCGGCGAGCAGGACGCCGACGACGAAGCTGCGGATCTCCATGCCGCCCACGACAGCAGTGTCACGTTCAGGAACGGAGAAGACCGCGCGAACGGCGCTCATCGAATCTGCGCCGCTCTTTCACGTCGCGTTGGCAAGTCGCTCGCGAACGCGCGGCACCTTGTGGTGGTCCACGAGTCCATCATCATGCAACGAAACCTCCCCACCGGCGCGCGCCGCTGCGCCCGCGCCATCCGCTTCCCCCTCTCCTGCTTCGCCGCCGCCGCGCTGGCGATGCCGCTGTTCGCCCAGTCGACGCAGGGCCCGAGCTCGTCGCGCTCGCCCTACCTCGTGACGTCCAACGCCGGCGTCGTGCGCAACGTGACGTCGATCACGACCGCCACCGACCTGGTGCCGACGACGGGTGCGCTGGGCACGCCGTTCGAGATCGCCGGCCTGCAGGACGGCATCGGCGCCTATGACAACGGCGACGGCACGGTGACCGTGCTGGTCTGCCACGAGATCAACACGACCAACGGCGCGATCCGCAAGCACGGCGCCCGCGGCACGTTCATCAGCGAGCTGATCGTCGACAAGCAGACGCTCGAGGTGATCTCGGCGCAGGACCTGATCGACCGCGTCGTCCTCGCGGACGGCACCGTGCGCAGCGTCGCCAACGGCAACCCGCTGGCGATGGGTCGTTTCTGCTCGGGCGACGTGCCCGCGGTTTCGGCCTTCTACAACGCGGCCACCGGCCTCGGCACGCAGGAGCGCTTCTTCGTCTGCGGTGAAGAGTTCGCCAACCAGGGCCTGCTGTTCGCGACGGTCGCGACCGGCGCCGACAAGGGCGCTGCCTACGCGCTGCCGGCGTTCAACCTGAACACGGCGTCGGGCGTCACCGGCGTCTGGGGCTCGTGGGAGAACGCGCTGGCCAGTCCGTTCGCGCAGAACCTGACGATCGTCGCCGGCACCAACGACGGCGGCACCGGCGTGATGAACAACCGCGTGACGGTCTACGTCGGCACGAA
>JBILEY010000271.1:0-7095 GCA_044351865.1 Planctomycetota bacterium
CGACGTGATCCGCGAACTGGTGCAGGGCCATCCACATCGCCGCGCCTACTTCCACCAGCAGAACCTCGGCCGCGGCGGCACCGTCAGCGAGGGCTTCCTGCTGGCGAAGGGCAAGATCGTCGGCTTCCTCGACATCGACCTCGAGGTGCACTGCAAGTTCCTGCCGTCGGTGATCGCCGCCATCGACCAGGGCGCCGACGGCGCCACCGCCTTCCGCAACTACGCGGTCGGCTGGCGGCCGACGGCGCTGCTGCGCCACTTCCTCAGCAGCGGCTACCGCAAGCTGTTCGGCTGGTGCTTCGACGTGCCGTTCAAGGACCCGGAGACCGGCTTCAAGTTCTTCCGCCGCGACCGCATCACCGACGTCGTCAAGCAGACGCGCGACAAGGCGTGGTTCTGGGACAGCGAGATCATGATCCTCGCCCACCAGGCCGGCCTGAAGCTGGTCGAGGTGCCGTGCCGCTTCGAACGCCGCGCCGACAAGAAGTCGACGGTGCGCGTGCTCCGCGACGTGTGGCGCTACCTGGTGGCGATCCGCGCCTTCCGCAAGCGCCAGCGCGACGAACGGCGCGAAGCGGCGAAGGCGGCGCGGCCGGGCGCGTAGCCCGCGGCCCGTTCAGTCGGCCGCCAGCTCGACGTCGCACGCGAGCGCCAGCCCGGCGAGGTCGGCCAGCAGCGCCCCGTCGAGTGCCAGTCCGCCCATGCGTTCGACGGCGCCGCGCAGCTTGACGGTGACGCCGGCCCAGGTGACGCCGCGGCTGCCGAGCACTTCGCGCAGGCCGGTGCGCCCGCGCAGCAGGCCGACCAGTTCGGTCAGCTTCTCCTCGGCGAAGCAGAACGCACCGGGCCACACTTCGTGCGTCCACAGGCCTTCGTCGACGCGGCGCGCGCGCGGGCCGAGCTCGCCCTTCTGGAAGGCGCGCGTCGGCACCAGCTCGAGCCGACGCGAGATCCACGCCGGATCCGCGTCGTCGAGCACGAGGCGCAGGGCCACCGTTGCGCCCGGCACCAGCTCGGGCTCGCGTTCGAGCCACTGTTCGCTCGCCCACTGCCAGTGCACACGCACGAAGAACGACTCCGGCGCCAACCGGTAGCAGGCGACCGCGCGTTCGCCGTGCACGCGCACGTCGGCCGGAGCCGCGTGCGCCCACGCCGGCTGCCGTTCGAGCAGCGTGCGCAGCAGGTCGCTGCGGCTGCTGCGCAAGCGCACCAGCGGCAAGTGCGGCGGCACCGGCAGCGCTGTCGTCACGCGCGCTCCGCCGGTCCGCGCGCGACGTCGGCCGGCTTCGCGTCCGGCTTCTTCGTCTCCGGCTTCTTCGTCTCCGGCGGCTTCGGCAGGCGTTCGCCCGGCACGTCGTCGGTCAGGATCTCCTCGACGTCGAGCACACGGCACTTGCTCGGCACGCCGAGCAGCTTCGCCAGCGACGGCGTCGTGCGTTCTTCGTCGCCGCTGATCCACTCCTTCACGTAGGTGCCGTGCTGGCACAGCACGCGCAGGTCGAGCGCGCCGTCGGGCCGCGGCGTCAACGCCAGCACGCGCAGCTGGCGTTCGCGGTCGAGGTCGGCGCGGCGGTGCGCGACGCGCTGCGGCGTGCGCTGCACGATGCCGCCGGCGAACGTCGTCGCCGCCGCCAGCATCGCCGGCTCCGGCACCGCACCGAGCTCGACCTCGGCGCGGTAGACCTTGTCGAAGTGCGTCTCCTTCCAGTAGACGACGCGCTCGCGGCGCACGCGCACGAACGGCGCCAGTTCGATCGCGCCTTCGGCCCGCTGCTGGATCTCGAGCCGGAGCGCCTCGAGGTCGACGTCGGGATTGCGCGCGCCGCGCACCTCGAACACGAACGGCCGGCCGCGGCCGAGCATCAGCACGTCGATGTCCTCGCGCCCGGCCCCGTGGAAGACGCCTTCCTTCGCCTGCATCGCGGGCACCAGCCGCCGCGCGATCAGTTCCTGCACCGACTCCTTGGTCAGCTTGCCGAAGCCCTGGCACTCGGGGCAGCCGTCGCGCCGCCGGCGATCGCCCTTGCAGCGCGGACAGAAGAACACCGTCTGCGGCAAGCCGCGCTTGAGCTTGCGGTAGCGCGACTCGAGCCAGAGGTTGGTGCGCGGGCGTTGGCCCGGGGGCGGAGGAACGGCAGCGGACATGCCGCGCAGGAGAACGCGCGGGCCGCCGCAGGGCAAGCGCGCAGCAGGGCGCGGGACGGCGAGACGACCGCGCGCCGGCGGTCGCTCAGTGGTTGCGCGCCGGCGCCGCCGACTGGCTGCCGCGCGCCTGCTTGCGCAGCGCGGAGTTCTGGCGCTCGGTGCGGCGCTCGAGGAAGCGACCGATCAGCCCGAACAGCTCGCGCGCCACGACCGGCGTCTGCACGAACGAGTGCACGTTGTACTTCGTCTTGTCGACTGCCATGTCGCGCACGTTGCGCGGCGACGTCAGCACGAACAGCTCGGTCGTGGTGTCGAACGAACGCAGGTAGTGCATCAGCTTGACGGTGTCCTTCTGCCGCGGGTCGACGCCGAGGAACACGGCGTCGAAGGTGCGGCCGCGCATCTCGTTGACGCCCGCATGGCCGGTGCCGACGGTGACGTGGAACTCCGGGAACTGTTGCAGTGCGACCTTCACCTGATCGCGCACCAGCGGGTCCTTCTCGACGAGCAGCACTTCCATGGGGTTCTCCTGCGCCCGCCCTCATCGGCCCGCCGGCCCCGACAGCCACAGCCGCGCCGCCGGTCGCCGATGGCAGCGGAACGTTGACCCCCGCCCGCCGCCCTGCTTGTGTGGCGGCATGCACTTCCTCGCCGGCGTCGACGAAGCGGGCCTCGGTCCGATCCTCGGGCCGCTGGTCGTCGGCGGCGTCGGCATGACCGGCCCCGCCGGCACCGACCCGTGGCGCGTGCTGAAGGCGCACGTGGCCCGCCTCAAGCACGAGAAGGGCAAGGTCCGCGTCGCCGACAGCAAGAAGGTCAACCAGGGCCCGCACGGGCTCGAACGGCTCGAACAGACGGCGCTGGTGTTCTGGGCGGCTCAGCACGACCGCCTGCCGCCGACGCTCGGCGCCTGGCTGCAGGACCTCGGCGTCGACCTGCCGCTGCTGCAGCGTTGCCCCTGGTACGAAGACCTGTCGCTGGCGCTGCCGCGCCACGGCACCGCCGACTGGCTGCTGCTGCAGGGCGAACTGGTGGCGAAGGCGCTGCGCAAGGCCGAGGTGACGCTGGTCGACATCGCCGTGCGCCCGGTCGACGTCGAGGAATGGAACGGCCTGATCGCCGACACCGACAACAAGAGCCGCGCGCACTTCCACGCCTACGCCGAGGTGCTCGGGCGCCTGCTGGCGCGCTTGCCGCAGGACGTCGACGGCCACCTCGTCGCCGACCGCTGCGGCGGCCGCATGCACTACGCCACCGACCTGCGGCGCCTGGTGCCCGACGCCAGGCTCGAGGTCGACCACGAAGAGGCCGCCAGTTCGAGTTACAAGCTGCGCCGCGGCGAACACACGACGTCGATCACCTTCGCCGAACGCGGCGAGGACCGCGCGTTCCCGACGGCGCTGGCGAGCTGCTTCGCGAAGTACCTGCGCGAGCTGATGGTCGAGTGCCTGAACCGCTGGTTCCAGGCGCGTGTGCCGGGGCTCGAAGCGACCGCGGGCTACTACGTCGATGGCCATCGCTTCCTGCAGGCGATCGAGCCGCAGATCGAACAGCTGGCGCTGCCGCGGCACCGGCTGGTGCGCGTGCGCTGAGGCGCCGCGGACTCGCGAGAGACTCAGCCGTCGAAGCCGGCGTCGATCGCCAGATCCGGACCGTTCGCCGCAGCGACCGCGAGCTGGTCGCAGCGTTCGTTCTCGACGTCGCCGGTGTGGCCGCGCACCCACTGCCACTGGATCTCGTGCTCGCCGAGTGCCCGCAGCAGCCGTTCCCACAGGTCGCGGTTCTTGACCGGCTCCTTGCTCGACGTGCGCCAGCCCTTCTTCTGCCAGCCCTCGAGCCAACCCTTGGTCATCGCGTGGACCACATACTGCGAATCCGACCACAGCGTGACGTCGCACGGCCGCTTCAACGCTTCGAGGCCGACGATCGCACCGAGCAGTTCCATGCGATTGTTGGTCGTGCGCTGGAAGCCGGCGGACAGCTCCTTGCGATGCTCACCGAACAGCAGCACGGTTCCGTAGCCGCCCCGCCCCGGATTGCCGAGGCACGCGCCGTCGCTGTAGATCGTCACTGCCGTCCGCGCCATCGCCGCGTCGTACGGGAGAACGGCCGCCGGCACAACCGCGCAGCGCTCGGCTCAGGCCGGTGCTCGGGCCGCGGTGAACGCCACGAGTTCGGGCCACAGCGCGTCGAAGTCGCGTTCGATCGCCGCGTAGTCGGCGCGCAGCAGTTCGGCGCCTTCGGCGAGCGGCGTCGGCCGCGACAGGCGGCGCGCCATCAGGCCGAGCACGCGCGCGATGCCGTCGACCGAGGCGTAGCCCTCGAGCCAGCCGTCGGCGCAGAACCGCGGCGCCACGCGCTGCAGCGGGGCCGGCAGCAGCGCCTGGTGCGTGCGCAGGTCGCCGTGCACCTCGGCGAGGAACTGCGGCAGCGGCCGGCCGTCGCCATGCTGCGCCCAGTCGCGCGCGAGGAAGTGGTCGAACCAGACGTCGAGCAGCACACCGGCGAAGCGGCGGTGCGGCGGCACGAGGCGCGCCTTCGCCGCCACCACCACCGGGTGCGCGTCGACGAAGCGGTCGATCGCGCGGTGCAGCGCGATGCCGCGCTGCAAGTCGGCGGGCAGCGTCGCCAGATCGACGCCGGCGACGAAATCGCCGGCGAGGTTGCCGAGCCGCAACAGCGGCTGCGGCGGCGACAGCCGCAGGTGCGCGAGCCAGTTCACGCCTGCGGGCCGGGGCGGCCGGCGTCGTTCCCCGTGGCGCGGGCCGCGGCCTCGGCGGCGGCGCGCGCGTCGGCCAGCGCCAGTTCGTTGCGCAATGCGGCCTTGGCAATGCGGCCGATGACGACCAGCATCAGCACCGTCGCCGCCACCGCGACGATCGTCGTCCACGGCGTCGAGCCCTGCTTCCAGTCGAGGTCCTGCAGGCCCGCACCGACGATGGCGACGGCGATCGCGCGCGGCGTGATGCCGAGTGCGGTGGCGGCGACGAAGACGAATCGCTTCACCCCGAAGGCGGCCAGCAGCAGGTTCGTCGTCGCGAACGGCATCACCGGCGACAGCCGCACCAGCGCGATGATCCAGATCGCGCGGGCGGCACTGCGGCCGAGCAGCGCCTGGTGCACGACCAGCGCGCGCGGCGAATCGGCGAGCGCCCGCAGCGCCCGTTCGCCGACCAGCGGCTGCAACAGGCGATGGCCGACGATGGCGCCGAGCGCGATCACCAGCCAGGCGCAGAGAGCTCCGAGCCAGCCGCCGAACAGGAAGCCGGCCGCCAGCGAGGTGACGTGCGTCGGCAGCAGCGCCGCCGCAGCCAGGAACGCGCCGAGCGGCACGAACCAGACGGCCGACCACGGCTCGCCTTCGAACCACGGGCGCCACGTCGCGGTCGTCGTCGCCACCAGCGAAGTGCCGAGCATCGGCACCACCATCGAGAACACCAGCAGCGGTCCGGCCGGGCCGAGGGCCACGAGGCGCTGGCGCCAGCGGGCGAAGCGGCCCGGCGGGTTGGTCGACGGCGGCGCGGTCTGGGTCATGCGGTGCGGCACGGTCCTGCATCGGCAGCGCCGAGGCAAGGGTGCGGGAAGCCCGCGCGTGCCCCGAGGCGGCGCCGTCCCTAAGCTGTTCGCCCGCCGATGAGCACCGAACTGCCGCTGAAGTACGAACCCCAGATCCTCGAGCCGCGCGTGACCGAGCGCTGGCTCACGTCGAAGGCGTTCGCCGCCACGCCCGACGAGCGCGACGAGCGCTACGTCGTGATGATGCCGCTGCCGAACGTCACCGGGGCGCTGCACATGGGGCACGCGATGGACAACGTCATGCAGGATCTGCTGATCCGCTGGCATCGCATGCAGGGGCACAATTCGCTGTGGCAAGCCGGCACCGACCACGCCGGCATCGCCACGCAGGCGGTGGTCGAGAAGCGGCTGAAGGAGATCGAAGGCAAGACGCGGCACGACATCGGCCGCGACGCCTTGGTCGGCCGCATCCACGATTGGGCAGTGACCAGCCAGAAGCGCATCCGAGGCCAGCAGCAGGCGATGGGCTGCTCGTGCGACTGGGACCGCGCTCGCTTCACCATGGACGACGTCTGCGCGCGCGCCGTGCGGCAGACGTTCTTCGCGATGTTCCGCGACGGCCTGATCTTCCGCGGCAACCGCCTCGTCAACTGGGACTGCGCACTGCAGACCGCGGTCGCCGACGACGAGCTCTACAAGGAGACCGTGCAGGGCAAGTTCCACTACCTGCGCTATCCGGTGGCGGCCCCGATGGCCGGCGAGCCCACGCACGTGCTGGTGGCGACGACGCGGCCGGAGACGATGCTCGGCGACACCGCCGTCGCCGTGCACCCGGACCCAGCGGGTGCGATGCAGAAGGCGATCGCCGAACAGCGGCAGAAGGTCGCCGAAGCGCCAGCCAAGGAGAAAGCCGCCGCCGAAGCCGAGCTCGAGCGCCTGCTGCAGCGCGAACAGGACGTGCTGCCGACGCTGGTGCAGATCGCCGCGATGGCGCGCGCTGGCCGCAAGGTGCAGCTGCCGCTGGTCGGCCGCTCGATCCCGATCCTCGCCGACGAATGGGCCGATCCGTCGCTCGGCACCGGCTGCGTCAAGATCACGCCGGCGCACGATCCGAACGACTACGCGGTGTGGCAGCGCCATCCGGAGATCGGCGCGGTCAACATGATGAACGCCGACGGCACGGTCAACCAGCACGGCGGCGCCTACCAGGGCCTCGACCGCTTCGCCGCGCGCAAGCGCATCCTGGCCGACCTCGAGCAGCAGGGCCTGGTCGAGAAGATCGAGGACCGCGCGATCGAGATCGACCACAGCGACCGCAGCAAGACGATCGTCGAGCCGTACCTCAGCAAGCAGTGGTTCGTGCGCATGGCCGACGTCGACGGCGGCGTCGTCATGGGCCGCGGCACGAAGAAGGAGTTCCGCGGCAAGGGCCTC
>JBILEY010000272.1:0-7094 GCA_044351865.1 Planctomycetota bacterium
GGCAGCTGCAGCTGCAACTGAGCAACCGCGTGATCCCGGGCTCTGCCGCGCATCCGCCGGCCGGACTGCCGTCGCAGCAGCTGCTGCCGGCGACCTATGCCGCGCAGGGTGGCGCCGTCGATCCGAGCGGCTTCCGCTACTACACCGTCGCCAGCGGCACGCTGACCGGTGCCGGCATCAACGCCGGCGGCCTGGTGACCCTGTCGAGCAACGTGCCGTTCCAGGTTGGCCACGGCGCCGGGCAGGGCAACCTGTTCTTCGGTGTCGACGGCACCGTCGCCGTCGCCGTCACCACGCAGCCCATCGCGCGCACGATCACCCCGACCGGCACGATGCGACTGCAGGCGAACCTGTCGACCGACTGCCTGCTGCCGAAGCCGGTGATCACCAGCGGCCAGCTGCAGCAGAGCGACTCGCTGACGCACCAGCGCCTCGTCTACCACGGCCCGGAACTCGGCTTCGTCACCCAGGGCGTGTTCGGCTCGCGCTTCCTCGGCCTCGACGAGCGCCGCTGGTACGAAGGCCACCTGCGCGTCACCGCGCACGACACGATCGAGCTGTCGATCCCGCAAGGCATGGCGCCGGGCCAATACCCGCTGTGGCTGCTGAACCAGACGACGCTCAGTTCGCCGGCGACCGTCGACGTCGTGGCGCCGGCGGAGCGCACGCTGCGCACCGAGAACGACCGCTTCGCCGGCGAGCCGCAGCACTGGCTCGTGCACCAGGGTGGCAACCATCCGGGCTTTCACTTCACGTTCCTGGCGATTTCGACGAGCAACGTGCCGAGTGTGGCGCCGGGCCTCGTCGACCTGCAGATCGGCAACGGCTTCGCCGAGCTGATCCTGCTCGACGTCGTCGTCAACGATGCGATCACCGGCATCGGCACGGTGATCCTGCCGGCCATCCCGGCGAACTTCGCCGGCTTCCGGCTCTACGCGCAAGGCGCGCTGATGGACAACACGTTCTTCCCGCTGCTGTCCAGCGACGTCTGGTTCACCGACTACTGAACACCGCGAGGGTGTTGGGATCGCCCGCCCGGTAGGAGCCGACGACCGCAGCGGTCGCGGCTCAACGGCGATGACGGTGGCCGCGCTTCCGACCCGCGAGTGGCGCCGTGAAGCTGGCGGACCAGGGGCTGTGGCCTAGCCTGTCCACCATGCGCATCCCAGTCGGCCTCGACCATGCCCATCGCCTGCTGAACCACGGACCGGTGACGTTGGTCGGCACCGCGCGCGGCGACGAACGCAACGTCATGGCAGCGGCGTGGGTCATGCCGATCGACTTCACGCCGCCGAAGTTCGCGGCGGTGATCGCAGCCGACACGCAGACACGCGAGCTGCTGCTGGCGACCGGGGAGTGCACGCTGATGGCGCCGACGGACGCGATGCTCGACGTGACCTACGCGGTCGGCACGCACAGCGGGCGCGACGGCGACAAGCTCGCGCGCTTTGGACTCACCGCCGAACGCGGCAGCCTCGTCGCCGCCCCGCTGATCGCCGGCTGCGCCTGCTGGCTCGAATGCAAGCGCGTGCCCGAGCCGCACGTCGAACAGGCCTACGACCTGTTCGTGCTGGAGTGCGTGGCGGCGTGGGCCGACGACGCCCTGTGGCAGCGAGGCGAGTGGCAGTTCCAAGCCGGCGGCCCGCGCACGATCCACCACCTGAAGGGCGGCCTGTTCTTCCAGACCGGCGAACGGCGACAAGCGCATCGCTGAGAGCCCGAGAAGAGATCATGCTACGGGCTCTCAGCAGCATGTTTGGCGGCTGCCTTCGCAGCCGCGCAGAGGCTTCGAGAGAGTTCTCTCTCAGCCTCTGAGCCGTCGGCGAAGCGATCAGGACAACGCGAAGAAGCCTTCTTCGGCGAAGCTGTAGTAGCGCTCGGCGCCGACGACCAGGTGGTCGAGCAGGTCGATCCCGACCAGCACACCCGCCGCGCGCAGCCGTTCGGTGACGGCGCGATCCTCGGCACTCGGCGTCGGATCGCCGGACGGATGGTTGTGCGCCACCACCACCGCCGCCGCGCCGTCGCGGATCGCCGGCGAGAACACTTCGCGCGGATGCACCGGGGCGGCGTCGACGCTGCCGGTGCTGACCGTGTGCATCGACAGCAGGCGGTGCCGCGCGTCGAGCAGCAGCGCGAAGAAACTCTCGCGCCGCGAGCCGTGCGCCGAATCGCGCACGATGCGCGCGACGTCGCCGCCGGAGCGCACCGGCGAGCCCGGACGGAAGCGCGCTTCGCCGAGCCGCCGCGCCAGGCCGAACGCCGCCGCCAGCGCCGCGGCCCGCACGAGGCCGACGCCGGGTTCGGCCGCGACCTGCCGCAGGCTCGCCGCCGCCAGCCCCGGAATGCCGCCGAAGCGCCGCAGCAGGCGCGTCGCCAGCTGCTCGGCCGGCGCGCCGCGACAGCCCGTGCGGAGGACCAGCGCCACGCATTCGGCGTCGCCGAGCCGCGGCTCGCCGAGTTGCAGGATGCGTTCGCGCGGCCCGTCGTTCGCCACGGCGGCCGCCGCGTTCACCGCGGGCGCCGCCGCCACCTCTTGCCCCATCGTCGTGATCGTCTGCTGTTCGTTCATGCCCGTTATGTGTCGGGTCGCGCCTCCGCGGTCGCAGGAACCTGAACGAATCTGCGCCTGCCGCTGCCGGAGACGCGCGCAGCGGCTCGAGCGTTGCGCGCAAGCCGGCAGGCGCAACCGGGTCGCGAACGTCAGTGGCAGCGCGCCGCCGCCTGCGCGCGCGCCGCTTCCGCCAGCAGCCGGTCCCGCTCGGCGCCCGGGCTCATCATGCCGGCCGCGACCTCGGCATCGCCGGGGCGGCCGCAGCGCAGCGCCACGGCGACGGCGGCGGCCAGCAGCCGTTCGCGCCCCGCCGGCTGCGCCAGCGGATCGAAGTCGACGACGCTGGCGACGAAGTCGTGCAGGCCGCGGTCGAGCGCGTAGAGCTCGAACCGGGTGTGGCCATGCGTGGTTTCGCCGCCGGGCCGCTTGCACAGGCTGGCGAACGCCTCGACACCCTGGCCGAAGTACTCGGCCTCGTTGCTGGCGGCGTAGTAGTCGAGGCAACGGCCTTCGGCGATCGCCGCCTGGTAGAGCGAACGGATGCGCGCGCGCAGCAGCGGCGTGAAGGCGTAGTAGTGGACCTGGTGCGCGACCTCGTGCGCGAAGGTGTCGAAGCCGAAGGTCGCCGCGTCGTCGAGCGCTTCGATGCCCGTCGCCGCCTGCGGCCCGCCGACGCCGCGCACATCGTCCCAGACGCGCCCGTCGAACGTGCGCCGGCCGCGCAGGTTGGCCCGCGCCTCGGCGTCGGTCGTGCGTTCGAGTTCGCCGAGCAGGTCGTGGCGGCCGCCGATCGCCACCAGCTTGCCGAGGTGCGAGCCGAACATCGCCGCGGTGCGATCGACGACGGCGCGACGACTCGGCGACAGCCTGGCGTAACCCGGCACGAACTCGGCCACCGGCAGCCGCGCCACGTCGGGCTGCGGCTGCGCCGCCGCGAACTGCACGAACGCAGGGTCGACGGCGGCGAGGCCGGCGGCGGTGCGCTGCGCGAACAGCGTCTCGCCGAGCAGGCGGTGCGCGATCGGGTGCATCGGTTCGGCGCGCAGCACCGCGCGCAACCGTTCGACCGCGCGCGCCCGATCGCCGGCGGCGAGCGCTCTCACCGCCTCGCGCAGGCCCGGCGTCACTTCCACCGTGGTCGGCGGCAGCAGCCCGGAGCCCAGGCGCAGGTGCGCTTCGGCCTGCAGCGGATCGAGTGCCACGACCCGGCGGTAGGCGAGCGCCGCGTCTTCGATGCGCTGCACGCGGAACAGCGCCGAACCGCGCGCGGCCAGCAGTTCGCCGCCGGCGTCGCGCACCTGCAGCAGGTAGCGGTCGCTGTGCTGCACCGCGGCGTCGAACTCGCGGGCGCGGATCAGCGCGCGCACCAGCAGCGCCATGCCGTCCTGCTGGGCCGGGTCCTCGGCCAACGCCGCCTGGCCGTAGGCGATCGCGTAGCGACTCTGGCCGAGCATCAGGTGCGCGCGCCCGAGGCCCACGTGCACGTCGATGCGGTCGTCGCCGGCGCGCAGGCCGCTGCGGAACGCGTTCCAGGCGCCGACCGGATCCTCGGCCTCGAGCAGCTGCTGGCCGTGCTTCAGCCAGGTGGGTGTCGGCGCCGTGCCCGCACCCGGCGGCGCAGCCTGCGCGGCGAGGCCCGCGACGAACGCGAACCACGCGCACAGCGAGGCGAGCAATGGCAGCACAGGGAACGGCACGGGTGCAGGTCGTGGAGGTGCTGGCCCGGTGGCACCGGGCCCGCGACCCTTTCGGCATTCGCGTGCAGGCGACTGGTCTGCGCTCGGCGGTGGCGCGGAACCGCCGCCACCATGGCGGCTGCGCGCGCAGGCGGCGCCGCCGCCGCGATCAGCCGCCGAAGCCGAGCCAGCGACCGACCTGGTAGATCGCCACCGCCGCGAGCCACGCCAGCACCGTCATGTAGACGAAGGTGAACAGCGGCCAGCGCCACGAGTGGGTCTCGCGCCGGATCGCCGCCAGCGTGCCGGCGCACTGGCTGCACAGCGCGAAGAAGGCCATCGCCGCCAGCGCCACCAGGCCGGTCATGATCGGCTTGCCGTCCGGTCCCTTCGCGCTGCGCAGCGCGTCGCGCAGCCGCGGGTCCGGATCGTCGGCCTCGACTTCGCCGAGGCTGTAGAGCGTGCCGAGCGTCGGCAGCACCAGTTCGCGCGCCGGGAACGCCGCCAGCACGCCGACCGTCATGCGCCAGTCGAAGCCGGCCGGTGCGAACACCGGCTGGATCGTGTGGCCGATCGACGCGAGGTAGCTCTGCTCGAGGTAGGCCGCCCCTTCGGCGGCATCGAGGCGCGCGCGTTCTTCTTCGCCGTCGGCGCCGGCCGGCGCCGCCTGCCGCTGCTGCTCGAAGCGTTCGTGGATCGCGTCCGGCCGCGGGAAGTAGGCCAGCGCCCAGACCACCAGCGTCGCCACGAAGATGACGGTGCCGGCGGTGCGCAGGAACGCCCGCACCGACAGCCAGACCTGCAGCAGCACCATGCGCAGCCGCGGCCGCTGGTAGACCGGCAGCTCGAGCGCGAGCCGACTGTGGCCACCGCGCAACACCGTGCGGCGCAGCACCAGCGCCACCAGGGCGGCGGTGACGACGCCGAGCGCGTAGAGCGCGAACAGCAGCAAGCCAGCCTGGTGGGCCGGGAAGAACGCGGCCAGCAGCAGCACGTAGACCGGGTAACGCGCGGAGCACGACATCAGCGGCGCCACCGCGATCGTCGCCAGGCGGTCGCGTTCGTCCGACAGGATGCGGCTGGCGACGATGCCCGGGATCGCGCAGGCGAAGCTGCTGGTCAGCGGAATGAAGCTCTTGCCCGACAAGCCGACCTTGCGCAGCACGAGGTCGAGCAGGAACACCGCGCGCGCCATGTAGCCGCTCGCCTCCACCACCGACACGAACGCGATCAGCAGCGCGATCTGCGGCACGAACACCAGCGAGCTGCCGACGCCGTTGACGAGGCCGTCGATCAGGAAGCTCTGCAGCGCGCCGTCCGGCACGACGCTGGCGATGCCGCCGCCGACCAGTTCCTGCAGCGCTTCGATCCAACCGATCACCGGATCGGCGACGGTGAACACCAGCTGGAACATGCCGAGCACGACGGCGAGCAGCACCAGCGGCCCGAACAGCGGATGCAGCAGCACGGCGTCGAGGCGGTCGGTGCGGGTGCTGCGGCGCCGCGCGCGTTCGCTCGCGGCCTCCGACTTGGCATCCCCTGCCTTGGCAGCCCCGGCAGGCACGGCGTCGACGGCGGATGCAGGCGCCGCCGGCGCCACCAGCGGCGTCGTCGCCAGCACGCGGCCGAGTTCGTCGCAGCCAGCTCCCGTGCCGCCGTGCACGACCACCAGCGGCACGCCGAGGGCACGCTGCAGCCGGTCCGCCGCCACCGGCGCCCCCTCGGCAGTCGCGACATCGACCTTGGCGAGGGCCACGACGACCGGCAGGCCGAGCTGGTGCACCGCCTGCAGGAAGCGCAGTTCGACCGGCAGCTTCGCGGCATCGAGCACGACACACAGCAGATCGGGCGCCGGCCCATCCTGGCCGCGCAGGTAGCGCAGCGCCACGTCCTCGTCGCGGCTGCCGGCGACGAGCGAAGCGACGCCGGGCAGGTCGACGACCCGCAGCAGCACCTCGCCGACGCGCACTTCGCTCTCGACGCGCTCGACCGACGAGCCGGGGAAGTTGACCGGCCGCTGCAGGCTGCCGGTCAGGTGCATCAGCAGCGAGGTCTTGCCCGAGTTGGCGCGTCCGACCAGGGCCACCGTGCGGCGGCTGGTCGCGGCTCCGACGGCCGCGGCGCTCACGAAGCCGACTCCGGCGACGCGATCAGCACGACCGCGGCTTCACTGCGGCGCAGCGCCAGCCGGTAGCCATGCAGGCGGAAGCGCAGCGGATCGCCGAACGGTGCCGCGCCGAGGCACTCGACCTCGGCTCCTTGCCACAGGCCGGCGGCCACCAGCGAGGCAGCCAGTTCGGCCTCGGTCCCGGTGGCGATCGCGAGCACGACGGCGCGAGCCCCGGGTGCAAGCTGGGCGAGCGAGAGCGGCCGACCCGAAGCGGGATCGGAGGCACGAACGGCGGTGGCGGCGGTCACGGATCGGGGGGGCTGTTGAGACACCATCTCAACACGCGCATGATGCCTCCGAGCGGTGCGGAATGGAAGTGCGTCGTCGTTCGTAGGGCGCCGCGTGCGAACGCCGCCAGCCGACCGTTGCCTCGCCGCCGCCGATGCCGAGACTGCTCGCCCCATGCAGCCCACCGCCCACCGCACCGAGGTCCGCATCGCCGGCACCACGGTCCAGTTCGAGACCGGTCGCATCGCCCGGCAGGCGCAAGGTGCCGTGTTCGCCCGCTCCGGCGACAACGTCGTGTTGGCGACGGTGACCGCAGCGCAGACGCCGAAGCCCGGCCAAGACTTCTTTCCGCTGACCGTCGAGTACCGCGAGAAGTGGAGCGCCGCCGGCCGCATCCCCGGCAACTACGGCCGCCGCGAAGCGCGCATCAGCGACCACGAAGTGCTGGTCAGCCGCCTGATCGACC
>JBILEY010000273.1:0-7088 GCA_044351865.1 Planctomycetota bacterium
TGACGAACCCACCCCCGTCGCCGTGCGCCGCCCGGCTGTCGCGCAGCACCGTCGCCAGCTCCGCCAGCGTCTCCGGCTTCGCGTTCCACAGGCCCTTGCGCGCCGTCTCCAGCAGGTTCTCGGCGATGCCTTGCAGCGCCCACGGGTTCTCCTTGGCGAAGAACTCCTTCAGGCCGAGTCCGAGCGTGTCGCGCACGTAGACGTCGGCGAGCCGCTCGAACGTCTCGTCGGGCAGTGCCCCGCGGCGCATCGTCTGCCAGCCGTAGGCGTTCGAAGTCACCACCTTCAGCTGGTCGGCGCCGGCGTAGCCCTCCTTCATCATGCCCTCGATCCACTTGCGGTTCAGGGCGCGCACGCGCACGTCGCGGCGCAGCGCCTGCTCGGCGTCGACGAGCGACGCGCGGTCCATGTCGCGCAGGTCGTTCATGACGAAGCGCGGCCGGATGCCGCTCAGCGTCTCGATCGCCATCGCCAGCGTGCCGCCGTGCATCCACATGTAGCGGTCGGTGGTCGGCCCGCGCGTGGTGTCGGCCCAGCTGCGCAGCACATACTGGCTGTCCTTCAACGCGCTGCGGAACGCGAGGTCGGCCTCTTCCCCCCACGCCCCTTCGGTGTAGGCGTACTTCTCGCCGGCTAGCCACGCCTCGGCCAGTTGCTTCTGGTCCTGCCAGTCGCCAGAGCGCTGCACCAGGTACGAGTACGACGCGTTGGCGCCGCCTGGTGGTCCACCGAACATGCGCGCCTTCGCCAGCACGTCGGCCCGTTCCGCGGCGACGCCTGCCGCCCGCAACTCGGCCTCGCGCAGCCTCGTCGCCGCGCGCACGCGGTTGTCGGGCTCGTCGGCGGCGATCGCCAGGCGAACGGCGCGATCGAGCAGCTTCGCCCGATCGGCCAGCATGTCGTTGTAGCGGCTGCCGCCCTGCAGGAAGACGTCGATGCGCGGCCGGCCGAGCTTGTCGCGCGGCACCAGGGCGACGTCGACGACGTTGCCGCGGTTGTCGCGCATCGGCTCACAGCCGAGCATCCACAGCACCTGCGCCTCCATCACGCCGAAGTCGCGGAACGAGTTCATCGCGCGGATGTTGAACGCGATCTTCGTCGGCCAGTCGCCGTGCTCGTCGCGGTGCTGCTGCAGCAGCTCGTCGACCAGCTGCACGCCCACCGCCCACGCTTCCTTGGTCGGCAGTTCGCGCGGGTCGAGCAGGAACATGTTGCGACCGGTCGGCACCGACTTCGGGTTGCGCTCCGGTGACTGCCCCGGCCCCGGCGTCACGAAGCGCCCGTCGAGCGCCCGCAGCAGGTTGTCGATCTCGAGCCGCGTGTCGGCGAGGCCGCGGTCGATGCCGGCGACCTCGTCGACGGCTTCGCGCAGCTTCGTCGTCGCGACGCTCTCGCGCTCGGCCCCGCAAGCGCGCAGCGCTTCGTCGAGCGGCAGCCCGTCGCGCAGATGCCGCCGCAGCACTTCGGTCGCGAGCTCGCGCCCGTGCGCCCGGCCGTGGTCGCCAGCGAACGGTCCGAGCCCCGGCACGTCGCCGAGCGCCTCGAGCAGCGCCTGCCCGCCGCAGTGCACGAGCCACGGCAGCCGCTGGTCGTCGGCCGGCGCCTCGCCGAGCCGGTGCAGCGACGTCGGCGTCAGGTCCTCTTCGATGACGTGCAGCTGCGCGCAGACCAGGTCGAGCTGGGCGTCGTCGAGCAGCGCGTCCTTGGCCAAGGCGAAGTCCAGGTCCTGGTCGAGCCCTTGCTGCCGCACCTGCTGCGTCACCGCCTGGCGCAACTTCTCGCGCAGCACACCGGGTTCGAGCCGCAGCAGGCGATGCAGGTCGCGGTGCAGCGCCGCGAGGCCATCGGCGAGCCCGGCTTCCTGCGTCGGCGGCACCAGATGGTCGACCAGGGTCGCGTAGGCGCGGCGCTTGCTCAGGATCGACTCGCCGGTGTTGTTGACCACCCACGGCGACACGTTGGGAACGTCGCCGAGCAGGATGTCGGGCCAGTCGAGCTGGCTCATGCCGACGTTCTTGCCCGGCAGGAAGAACTCGCTGCCGTGCGTGCCGAAGTGCACGTAGGCGTGCGCCCCGAACGTGTGCTCGAGCCAGAAGTAGGCGGCGAGGTAGCTGTGCGGCGGCGGAATCGCCTTGTCGTGCGTCTGCGACGGGTCGTAGGCCTCGCCGCGCAACGGCTGCGGCATCAGCACGACGTTGCCGAGCTGCAGCATCGGTACGACGACGAACTTCGTGCCGCCGCGTTCGACCACGCAGATGCGGCCCGGGGCCTTGCCCCAGTGCCGCTCGAGGTCGGCGCGCGCCGCCACCGGCACGCGGGCTGCGAGCCAGCGTTCGTAGTCGGACTGCGGCACCAGCGGCACGAGCCCAGTGTCGGCCAGCGCCTCGGCTTCGCCCGGTCCACTGATGCCGACGACACGGCCGCTGCGCTCGGCCATGGCGATCAGCGCATCCTCGTCGGCCGGCACCTCGACGCGGTAGCCGCGCTCGCGCATCGCCCGCAGCACCGCCAGCAGGCTCGGCGGCGCGTTCAGCATCATGCCCGTCGGGCTGCCGCGCATCAGCGAGCTGCGGCTCGCTTCGCGGTCGTAGTAGACGATGGCCACCTTCTTGTCGGCGTTCGCCACCTGGCGCAACCGCGCATGGGCCAGCGCGCGGCCGACGACGCGTTCGATGCGATCGGGGATCGGCGTGAACTCCTCGTCGCTGCCGCCGCCGCGCACCGTGCCGCACGCGGCGATCGGCGCGATGGCGCCGAGCATCTCCTGCGTCGCCACCTGGAACATGATCTCGCTCGGGGCGATGCCGGTCGGCGAGTTCGTCCACGCGTCGATCGACTGCGCACGGAAGAACAGTGAGTGCACGTGCACGGCGTCGAGCGCGTCGCGGAACGGCACCTTCTCGGTCGAGTGGCAGGTGTGGATCACCACCGCCGGCTTCAGTGCCAGCATCGCCTTCTCGTAGGCGTAGCCGTCGAGGCCTTCGCCACCGTCGACCGCCGCACACGCCAGCGCGCCGCGGCGGTCGAGCGCTTCGACCAATGCCTGCACGACGCGAGGCTGCTGCAACAGGAAGTGCGTGCTGTGCACGGCGACGACGACCCGCGGCGCGCGGTCGACGTCGACGCCGCGGGCCCGCGCCTCGGCGAGCAGGGCGTCGACGTCGGCGAACGCCTCGTCGCGTCCTGGCCGGTGCAACACGCCGAGCGCCAACGGCAACGGCTCGGGGGCGCTGTCCGGCTCGCCGGCCACCAGCTGCCGCACGCGCAGCAGCAAGGCCGCCAGGTTCTCGCGCCGCGGTGCGCGGTAGTAGGCCGAGAGCTTGCCGTCGTTCTCGACCAGCTTCTCGGCCCCGTGCGTCGCCAGCGACGGAGCACCAGCCAGCGCGAACACGCGGAGTTCCGGCCGCCGCCGTTTGGCTGCCAGCAACGCCTGCGCCAGCTCCTTGCCGTCGCGCACGTGCTGCACGACCACCGCCGCGGCCTTCGCCAAGTCGTCGACACTGGCGGCAACACGATCGTCGTCGAGGTAGCGCACCTCGACCTGAGCCGAGGGCGCCAGCGCCTGGAACTTGGCGAATGCACCACCGTGCAGACCGACGAAGACGACGACCGGCGGCGAGGCCGGCCCCGAGGGCTGCACAGGCACCGAGCGCCCGGCCGCCGACAGGGCGTTCACCACAGGTAGTGCGCGAGGCCGTTGGTCAGCGCGATGTCGCCGTTCGTCTTCAGCAGCACGTCCTGCAGGAACATCGTCAGCCCACGCAGAGCCGGCACGTCGGGCGTCGGAATCGGCGAGAACAACTTGCCGTCGGCGGGCACGAAGCCGAGCGGCAGCAGCACGGGGTTCGGGTCGACGCGCAGCATGCCGAACGGTGTGCCGGCTTCGACGTCGGTCAGCGACAGCAGCGCCACGCAGAAGGCGCCCGGGTTGCCGATCTGGTTGTGCGTCAGCGGCTGGCCGAGCACGTGGAACCGCGAGAACTCGGGGAAGCGCGCGAACGTGCTCATCGAGCCGGTCGCCGTGTAGACGTAGACGTGGCTCGACGTGCTCACGTAGCCGATCGATGAGTTGACGGTCAGGCCCTGCAACGTTCCCTGCAGCGGGATCGACTCCCACGCATAGCTCCACAGGCTCATGCCGTGGGCATGGGTGCCGTCCTGGCCGATGCCGACCAGACGGTGCACGCTGAAGCTCGGGTTGGCCCCGGTCTGCTGCCGCACCCACCGACCATAGCGCGGGTCGAACACGTCGATGCCGGTGGCGTCGCGAACGCCGATGATCGAGCCCTGGCCGAGCATCGACACGAGGCCGCCGATCGACGGCAGATCGGCGAACGTTCCCGTGCGCGCCGAGTAGGCCTGGTAGCCGTTCGGCAGCGTGCGCAGCACGCATTCGAAGTTGGCGACGGTGGACGACGCGACGGCGAGCGGCGCCACGGCCCAGTCGCCGCGGATCGCCGAATACGCCAGGCCTTCGCCCGCCGGTCCCGTGGCGAACGCTTCGGTGTCACCGACGACCAACGAGAACGGCACGTAGAGCGGGGCGGGCGTCACGCTGCCGCGCAGGCCGCTGAAGCCGTAGAGGTTCACGCCGTCGTCGACCATCGCGCAGGCGCCGAACGAGCCACCGGCAACCGTCGTGGCTGCGCCCGGCAGTGCCGGCAACAGCGTCACCGACCCGGTGCCCGGCGAGTAGCCGTAGGTCGAACCGCTGCTGGCGCTGATCGTCGCCACGCTCGGACCGAACGTCGTCGTCGAGCCGAGCGGAACGCTCGACGTCGTGAAGATGCCACGCAGCGCGCTGAACCACAGGCGGTCGAGGCCGCCGTTGCTGCCGAACGACGCATACGCGTCACGCGCGTCGAACGTCAGGCCCACGGTCGGCCAGGCGATCGTGTTCCAGGTGTTCGTGTAGGCGCTGAACGCCGCCACTGCGTCAGGGCCCGAGAACGTCGCCATGACGCCGTTGCGCCACGGATAGACGGCGCCAGCACCGATCGTCGGCAGCGTCACCCATTCGCCGAAGAACGCACTGAAGGCGTGCACCTCGCCGTTCAGGAAGGCGCTGACCACGTGCGAGCCGATGCCGACCAGCGGCGGCTGCGGCAGCGACAACTGCTTCCATTCGCCGAAGAACGCACTGAAGGCCCAGACGTCGTTGCCGTCCTGCACGAAGGCGGTCCACGACGACGTCGCCGAACCGATGCTGACGAGTGCGGCCCCCGACGTCGGCAACGCCGCGACCTGGCCCGAGAAGGTGCTGTAGCCGTAGACGGTCGTGCCGTCGCGCCACACGCACTGCTTGTTGGCGACGCCGACGAGCGTCGGCGCCACGACCGGGTGCACGGTCCACTTGCGGTGTTGGCCAGAGAAGAAGTGGTACTCGGTCGGCGTCTCCAGCAGGACCAGCGAGCCGAGGCCGCGGATCTGCGTCAGATTCGCCGGCTTCGGGTACTCGCTCCAGTAGGAGCCGTCGCTCGATTGACCGAAGGCGGGAGCAGCGGTGACGAGTGCGAGCGCGACCGCTGGAAGGATGGAGAACTTCATGCGAGGCAGTGGGGTCAGGGGTAGCCGCGGCAGCGACCGCGGGCCCCGCGCAAGGCAACGCGCGTACCGCTGCGCACGAAGCCGCGCTCGCAGGCGAACCCCGATGCTCCGCCGCCCGGCGTGGGTGGCGCACGACCACGCCCGCGCAGGCGCGGGCAAACGATGTCCACGGGCGGCGCCGAAGCACCGGTCAGCGGCCGTGGTCGCGCGCGAACACACGCAGTGTCTGCTCGCCGAGTGATGGCGAAGCGTGCCGCCAGACCACGGCCAGCTGGCAGTTCCGCCGCGGCAACACGACCCACTGCGCGAAGCGCCCAGTGCGCCCGGACACAGCGGCGACGAATGTCAGCACGTCGACGCCCTCTTCGGTCGCCAGCGACAGCGACGCCGCCTCGGCCCCGTCGGCAGGTACGACGACGAGCACGTCGTCGCCGGCGGTCGGCCCCAGTTCCGGCGGCGGCAAGGTCCCGAGTTCGCGCAACAGAACCGCCAGCGCGCTCGCATCCCCGCACAGTTCGCAGCGGGCGCCCGTTCCCGCCGCGACCATCACCTCGCCGCGATGGCGAACGACCGGCAGCGAGTCGCCGCTCGCCGCGACCGGCTCGGGCCGCAAGGGCGAAGCGGCCGAGCAAGCCGCGAGCGCGGCGACCGCGACGAGCGACCAGGACGACCACGACGCACGACGCACCATCGACGGCAAGCTACGCGATGGCACCCGCGTCGGCAGCAGCTCGCTCGCCCCCCGCCACGCGCCGTAGCATGCTCGCATGCGCGCTGTCGTCGCTGCCGCCCTGCCTTCGCTGTTGCCGCTGGCCCCGGTGCTGCCCCTGCTGCTGGCCCCACCGGCCCCCGCACAGGAACCTGCCCCCGCCGAACGCACGCCGGCACCGCGTGCCCTGCTCGAAGCCGCTGCCGCCTACTGCGCCAAGGTCGCAGCGTCGGCGCGCTTCGTCAGCGGGCGCACGCTCGACTCGGTGCTGGCGCAGGAACTGGCACCCACGCGGCCGCTCGAGCGGCTCATCCGTCCGCTGCTGCGCTTCCAGGTCGACGAACAGAACCGCACGGTCACCGCTTCGCTCGGCACCGTGTCGGCGACCGCGGTGGCGACGAAGAACCTCGGCTGCGTGCTGGTGCCACCGGGCGGCGACGCCGCGGCGTTGCGCGCGCGGGCTGCACCGGGACTCGCCGACGTGCGCCCCGACCCCATCACCATCGACTGGCCGCGCGGCGAACGGCTGCCGAGCGAACCAGCGAAGGACGTCGACCATGCGGCGTTGCAGGCGGCGCTGGCCCGTGCGTTCGTCGATCCGCCGGGCAAACCGCCGATCCACACGCGCGCGATCGTCGTCGTGCACCGCGGCCGCCTCGTCGCCGAACGCTACGCCGACGACGTGCGGCCCGACATGCCGCTGCCGGGCTGGTCGATGTCGAAGACGCTGCTGCACGCGCTGCTCGGTGTGCGCGTGCAGCAAGGCAAGCTCGACCCGAACGCGCCGCTGCCGGTGCCGACGTGGCGCGCCGCCACCGACGGCCACGAGAAG
>JBILEY010000274.1:0-7087 GCA_044351865.1 Planctomycetota bacterium
CGTCGTGGTCGTCGGCAGCGGCCAGAACGTCGGCATCGCCGCCGGCCGCAGCGCCTGCTTCCAGTGGCTGTGGCAGCACGAGCCGCCGCAGTACGTCAGCGAGATCCACCTCGACATGCTGTTCGCACCGGGCTGGTCGACGGAGCTGGCAACGTTCCTCGACGCGCATCCCGACGAACCGCTGGTGGCGCCGGGCATCCTGATGGCCAACGGCGAACTCGCGCCGGATGGACGCCGCGTCGCCAGCCTCGCCCCTGCGTGGTGGGAACAGGCCGCGGCCATCGTCGCGTCGCTTCCGCAATGGCGCGAGCCGCGCACGGTGCAGGCGTTCGTGCATCCGGTGCTGCACCGCAGCGCGGACCTGCGTGCGATCGGCGGCTACGACACGCGCTTCCTGCGCGGCCTGCAGGGCTACGAAGACGACAGCCTGCTGCTCGGCCACCGGCTGCGGCTCGGCCTCGCGCGCGACTGGCGCCCGCAGTGCTGGCTCGGTGCGCGCGTGTTCCACGCGACGCTGGCGCAACGGATGACGGTCGGCGATCTCGCACAGGCGGTCGTCGTCAATCTGAACGGCCTGCTGGCGCAGTACGGCGTCGTCGGTCTCGAGCAGCTGGCGGCGCTGTATCCCGCGAGCGTGGAGTTCCGGCAGCTCGCCGACCGCATCGTCGCCGATCTGGCAGCGGCGGACGAGCGAGCCCACTGAACGCGCAGCTGCGACAACGCGACGAACGCGACGAACGCGAGCCCAACGCTTGTCGCCGAAGCAGCGCGGCGGCACGTTCCATTGCCGCGATGCCCCCGTCCCGCCCAAGCCCGCACGATGGCGTCTTCACCCGCATCGGCCGTTCGCGGCGCCACGGCGTCGGCGTGATGGCGATCGTCGACATCCCCGCCGGCACGTTGCTGTTCGCTGGCGAAGACGAACGCGTCGTCTGGCGCAAGCGCCGCGAGGTCGCGCGGCTGCCGGCGGCGTTCCGCGCGCTCTACGAGGACTTCGGCATCGTCGACGGTTCGTGGATCGGCGTGCCGCGCTCGTTGAACCGCCTGTCGGTCGGTTGGTACGTGAACCACTCGGCGACGCCGAACGCCGTCGCCGGCGACGACGGCCGTTTCCGCAGCCTGCGGCGCATCCGCCGCGGCGAGGAGATCACCGCCGACTACCGCACGTTCGTCGACGAGCCACTGTCGTTCCGGCCACGTGGCGCGCGCCAGCAGGCGCGGCGCTGACGTGCGGAACGGCCCGACGCCCTGATTGCCGCTTCAGCGCACCGGCGGTGAGGCGCCGAGTTGGCGACGAAGCCTCTGCAGCCAGGCGCGCTCGCCGGGCGAACCTTCGGCCTGCGCGCCGAGCCGCCGCAGCGTCGCCAGCATCGCGTCGCCTTCCTCCCCGAGTGCCGGCAGCAGGGACTCGGCAGCGAGCCCGAGCGCGTCCGCGAACGCCGCCCGCACGACCGGCGCCAGCTCGCCGCCATCGCCCGCGTCGACGTGACGACGCACGCACTGCACGCCGGCGGCCGTCGCCGTCAGGTTGTCCATCGTGCTGTCCACCGACTCGTTGCGCAGCATGCAACGCCACAGGGCTTCGGCTTCCGGCATCGTCGCCGGCACGAAGGCGTCGGGCAGTTCGTGCAGGAAGCGGTCGACGAGCAGGACCCGTTCGTCGGCAGCGAAGCGCCCCCACACGCGAGCCCAGGAGTCGTCGTCCAGCGCGCGCGCGATCGAGTGCACCTGCAGCGGCGTGCCGTGCTCGACGACGGTGCGGCGCAGGAAGCGGCCGAGCGACGCACTCGGTTCGTATTCGCTGATCGCCGCGTTGCCGGCGAGATGCTCGGGCAGCAACGCCAACGCGCCGGCCGCATCGTCCGCCGCCAACGCGATCGCCTGCGCCCAAGCGGCGAACGTGTCGTCGTCGGCGCGTTGCGCGCTACGGACGACTCGCACACCGCGCGCCCGCAAGGCGCAGGCCAGCACACCGCGGTATCGCGACTCGGTGGCTTCGCCGAGCGCGTGCACGAGCTGCGCGTCGGTCGCACGACTGCGCGCCACCAGGTCGCCGAGCATCGGCACGTGCCACGCGTCGTCGCAGGCGTCGGGACAGGCGTCGTCGGCGAGCCGTTCGAAGACGGGCAGCGGCAGGCGCAGCCACCACGCCGGTGGCAAGGCCAGGCGCAGGGCGCGTTCGTGCTCGTGGACCAGTTCCGGATCGTGCAGCGCGAGTTCGAACGCCGCCGCCTGGGCCTCGTTGGCCGCGAGCTGGCGCACGAAGTCGGCCTCCAAGGGATCCGTGTGCGCGCGCAGCAACAGCGCGACCGGCAGTTCGGCCCGCTGCGCCGGCGACAAGCGTGCGAACGCTTCGACGCGCACTTCGGCTTCGGGATGCACGAGGGCCGCGTGCAGCAGTTCGCGATAGCCCGGCCCCCGCGCCAACAGCGCAGCGAGGGCTGGATCGTGCGCTGGCTCCTGCGCAGCGGCGGGGCTCGGCGCCGGCGGCGAGGATGCCCCCTGCTGTGCTGCAGCCGAAGCCAACACGAGCAACAGCACCACGACGAACGAACGCAGGGCGAGCAGTCGCAGCATGACGGAAGGGCGGCGGAGCCGTCGGCAGGGAGAGGGCCGCCCATTGGCAACGCTCGTGCCGCCGCTGGCGGACGTCGGAGAACCACGCCGGCGAGCTGCCGTGTTCCGAGTTCGGAACGCGATGGCGAAGCGCGCGTGGGTTCGCGGGCTCGCTGCCGCTCCGGCCGCGGTACTCGGACCAACGCCGTCGCAGGGGATTCCCGACGCACGATCGCAAGGCACGGCCGGCCTCGCTCCGATAGGCGCACCATGCAGGCACGCAATGGGATCGCGGTGGCGCTGTTCGTCCTCGGCACGCTCGCGGCCCAGCAGCCCGCACCAGCCGGCGAAGCACGGCCTTCGCGCCCCGCCCCGAAGAACGCACCGACGCCGTGGCGCGACGACGATGCGCACCTGCTGTCGCAGTTGCTCTTGGTGCGGCACGCACGGCTGCACGACCTGGGCAAGCCGCTCGGCGAGGAACTGCCGGGCCGCGTGTGGGACATCGGCGGCGCCTGGGTCGCCATCTTCGCGGCCGGCGACGACGGCGGGCTGACGATGCCGAAGCGGCTGCCGCGCGGCCAGCCGTTCTGCTTCGTCGCGAAGGCGCGACGCAGCGCCGGCGAGCCCCGGGTGTCGCTGCTGCTGCACAGCGACGGCACGACGATGTTCGGCGAAGCGCCCGACGACGACGCGCAGTTCGGCGCGGGCTTCGTCACCGCACGCGGCACGGCGGGAACGTTCGCCGACGTGCTGCGCCAGCCCGGCATGAGCGAGAGCGGCCAGATGTGGATGTGGACGGAACAAGCCGCGGCGAGCGCTTCGCTCCTCGTCGTCGACGAGCAAGGCCGCCCGCTGGTCGGCGCCCACGTGCTGTGCGGCACCGTCGGCTTCGACCACGACGCGAACTCCGCGGCCGTGTTGCCGATGCCGATGCCGATCGCGATCGCGCCGACCGGAGCCGACGGCACCGTGACGTTGCGTGGTCCCATGAGCCGCAACGCGCGCGTCAGCGTGCAGCACGGCGATCGCGTGTCCATCGCGTCGCGCCTGCAGATCACCCAGGACGGCGATCGACTGCGCCTCGTCGTCGCCGAACGCGCGCTGCTGTCGGTCCGCGCCATGGCCAACGAGAGCGCTGCGATCGCGACCTTGAAGAACATCCGCTCCGCCCAGTCGCAGTGCCAGGCATCCGGCGTCATCGACGCCGACGGGGACGGCGTGGGCGAGTTCGGCTTCTTCGGCGAACTGAGCGGCAAACAGCCCGTGCGCAAGGACGGTGCTGGCGGCATCGGCACCAAGACGATCGCGCCGCCGGTGTTGTCCACGGCGTTCGGCAAGGTGCTGGGCCGCCGCGTCGAACGCAGCGGCTACGTGTTCCAGCTGTTCCTGCCGGCCGCCGACGCCAGCGCCGTCGCGGAAGCGAGCAATGGCGGAGCCGATGGCGTCGCCGTCGATCCGCAGCGCGCCGAGCAGCTGTGGTGCGCCTACGCGTGGCCGATCGACGAGAAGTCCGGCCGGCGCTGCTTCTTCGTCAACCAGAACGGCGACGTGCTCGCCACCGACAACGAAACGCAGGGCTATGTCGGCAGGGACAAGGCGCCGCCGCCGAATGCCGCGTTCGCGCAGGGCAGCAGCGGCAAGCTCGACGCGAAGCTCGCTGCCAATGGCGACGGCGGCGACGGCGCACGCTGGCTCGTGGTGCCGTGATCCGAACGTGAGCGGGATCCCGAGTCGTCGGGCGCGAGCCGCAGATCCGCGCCGCGAACCGTGACCACGACGCATCGCCCGGCCACGATGCGCCGACGATGGCTCGCCAACTCCGCGTCGAACTCACCTTCCTGTCGACGCTGCAGCAGGTCGCCGGCCGCAGCACGCTGTGGCTCGAGGTGCCGCCGGGCGCGACCGTCGATCGCCTGCTGGCGCTGCTGCGCGAACGCCACCCGCAGTTCCAGGGCGTCGAGATGCAGACCAACGTGAACGGACTGCCGGTCACCGGTCGCCACGTGCTCACCCAGGGCGACGGCCTGTTCCTGCTCCCGCCTGGCTGAACCGAGGGCATGGGGCACGGTGGGCGCAGGACGATCTCACTCGCGCACGAGCCGCAGTTCCCGCAGGTTGCCGCTCTGCGGCGCCGCTTCCCAGACGTCGTCGCGCAGGCCCTGCACCGGGTTGGTGTAGAAGCGATCGGCGACGAAGCGCACTTCGACCAGTTCGTCGATCTCGGCGTCGGCGGGCACCGGCAGCTCGCGTTCGACGCGGCCCTGCATCGGCAGCGAGCCGGCGAGCACACCGCCGACCAGCACCTGCGTGGTGCCGCCGTGTAGCGCCGGCGCGGCCGGGAACTCGACGACCAGGCGTACCGCGCGTGGCCGCGACGGCGCCCGCAGCGCGAACACCGCGTCGGGGGTCAGCACCGCGTGCGGATGCACGCCGCCGACGATGCCGCGCACGGCGTCGCGCGGTTCGAGCGCTCCGTCGACGACGGCGAACCCTGACGGAATGCGTTCGACGGCGAACGTCTCCCGCGTCTTCGCCACCGGCACCGGGTTGGTCGCGAGGTCGCTGTAGGCCGCGACGTCCTGCAGCCCCGGCACCTGCAGGTAGCCGCGTTGGTTGGCGTGCGCCGCCAGCACACGCGCCAGGTGCGCGTGGCCTTCGCGGTTCGGATGGCCGTCGAGCGGCAGCAGGTTGTTCTCGGTCACCGCCGCGGGCCCGAGCAGCACGTCGCTTCGGTCGATGCTCGGCGGCAGCGTGCGCGCGAGGCCCGGCGCCAGGTAGTCGTCGTAGAGGTAGAGAAAGAAGCGGGCACCTCCCTCGGCGAGCCGCTGCTGCAGCTCGCCCACTTCGCGGCCGGCCATCTCGAAGCGACGCCGCGACTCGGGGATCAGGTCGCTGGCGACGAGGCCCCAGCAATCGGCGGGGCCGCGCAGGAAGTAGATCGGACTGCCGAGCGACGCGTGCGACGTGCCGCGCAGCCGTTGCTGGTCGTAGAGCTGCGTCAGCGTGTGGCCGACGAGGAAGCCCGAGCCGCTGTCCATGTCGTTGCGGTTCAGCAGCAGCACGGCGAGGTCCGGCTGCAGCACGTGCAGGTTGTGCAGCGTGAAGCGCACCGACGAGAACAGGTTCCAGCCCGGCACCGCGACCGGCACCACTTCGAAGTGGTCGACGCCCGCAGGCCGCGCCGCCGATCGGTTCAGCAGTTCCTCGAGCTGCGGGGCGACGCCGTCCTCGTAGCGCGCCGCCTGCGCCGCGACCATGCTGTCGCCGAGCAGCAGCACGCGGAACGCGCCCTTCGCCTTCGGCCCGAGTTCGCGCGCGTAGCGCAGGCCCGACCAGTTGGTGGAGAGCGGCACCTGGGTGCGCCACGACGGGTCGTCGCGCATGCCCGGATAGAAGACGAAGTCGAGGCCGGGATCGGGCACCGGCGTGAAGATCTCCTTGTCGTCGAAGTCGCCGGCCTTGGTCGGCAGCACCACCGGCTCGCTCGGCGCCGGGCGATGCCACAGCAGCCACGCGCAGGCGGCGGCGAGGCCGAACACGAGCCCGAGCAGCACGGCCAGCAGGCGGAACAGGGCGCGCTGGCGCGCGTCCACGGCAGGGAGTCGGGCGTTCATCGGCGATCGACCGCCCGGGCCGCGTACGAGCGGTGTGTGGGACGAGGCGGCGGCAACGGGCCACGATCCGGGTCCGTCGCCGCCCGGTCAACAGCGCATGCGAGCCGCTAAGGGAACAGCCGCCCTCAGCGCGAGCACCGCGCGTCGGCGATCGCTAGCGAGCCACGGGCCACTGCCGGCACACGATCGCGAGCGCGCCGGCGACCGGCAGCAGCAGCTCGCGCACCCGCGCTTCGCGCCACGCCCCGGTGAAGTCGCCGACGACGCAGACGGCGTCGTCCTGGTCGACGTGCGGCCGCACCATCCAGCGGTCGTCGGCGGCCGCCGCGCGCAGCGCCTGCTCGCACGCGGCCGAAACCTGGCGGCGGTGCGCCAGCGCCCGCCCCGCCTTGCTGGCATGCCACCGCCAGTCCGCGATGTGTTCGCGCAGGTCGGCGAGCAGTGCCCGCACTTCCTCGCGCGCGTAGGCCGCACCGCGCATCTCCTTGCCGAACGCTTCGACTTCGCGCTTCCGTTGCTGCAGCGTGGCCAGGTCCTCGTCGTCGTCGGGCGCCCGCAGGCGATCCTGGAACGCCACGTAGCGCTCGAGCTGCGCCAGCGAAGCGAAGGCCGGCAAGCGACGGTTCCAGTCGCCCATGCCGTGTGCGAACACGAGCACCCGCCCCTTGGCGTCCACGGCGAGCACGTCGCCGAGGTCGTCGTGGCCGACGGGCGTGAACTCCGCCGGGAAGCCGTCGAGACCGGCGCGATCGTCGCGGCGAGTGATACGGGTCATGGCGTCGTGGACGGCTGAGGCGGGACGAACACGGCAAACGCGGCGAGGTTGCCGTTCGCCGGCATCGCGGGCAGCAACGATCCCGACGCGGCGCGCCCCGGTCAACGACGCGTGGTCCACAGCACGCAGCCCGTGCGCC
>JBILEY010000275.1:0-7086 GCA_044351865.1 Planctomycetota bacterium
CGAACACCACCGCGCGCGCACCGGCTGTGCGCAGGTGCGCCAACACCTGGCCGTAGACCTCGCGCGGCCACGGGAACGGCACGCCGTTCTGGTCCATGTAGTCCATGGACTCCTGGTCGATCCACGCCAGCACGACGTCGCTGCCCGGGGCTTGGCGGCCGATGCCGCTGCGGTGGCGCGCGTCGAGCGTCAGCAGTTCGAGGCGGTCGATTGCGCCGGCTGCCTGCAGGCCGAGCGTGACGACGAAGGCGAGGACAGCCAGCAGCACGGCGACCGCGAGGCGACGCATGCGCGGTGTTGTAGCGGCCGGCGGCGCGCGAGCACGCGCCGTCCGCGCCGGCTTCGTCGCATCACTGCACGACGAACGGCGTCTTCGCCTGGTCGAGCACGGTGGCACCGTTCGCAGAGCGGAAGCGGAAGACCATGTCGATCTGCTTGCCGAGGTAGTTCGCCGGGATCGTCGGATACGGCACGAACACCGCATCGAGCGTGAACGGCAGCGGCGGCAGGTCGAGTGGCAGGCCGCTCAGGATCGGCAGCTGCGTGCCGTCGGGCAGTTCGACCAAGAGGTCGAGCAGCAGCGTCTGCAGGCCCGGCTGCAGGCTGTGCAGCAGCACGTTGATCGGCAGCAGGCCGCCCTGCGGCACGGTCGGGATGCCGAAGCTGGTCAGCGCCGTGCGCGCCAGCTTGCCCGGCACCGTCGTGCTCCACGTCGTCGCCGCGCCGATGGTGACGAACTGCTGCACCGGCTGGCCGAAGCTGCCTTCCGCGGTCGCCACTTCGATGCGGTAGTTGCCCGGCGGCACGAACGTCGCGTAGTTGCCGGCGGCGTCGGTGACGTTGCCGGCGGTGACGACCTGCACGTCGCTCGGCTGCAGGAAGAAGCGCACCGAAGCACCCGCTTCGGCGCCGAGCGGTCCGCTGATCGTGCCGTTGACGGCGACGCCGGTGCCGAGCGCGATGGCGCCGACGGACATCGTCGTGTTGACGACCAGCGGTGCCGTCACCGCACCGAAGAGCCCGCTGCCCGCGACGGGTTCGGCGCGCACGCGCAGCGACACGCCGGTCGGCACGGCGACGGTGAACGTGCCGTTGGCGGCGGTCAGGTCGCGCGGCGTGAACACCTTGGTGCCGTCGGCGAGCAGCACGTCGATGTCGGCGCCGGCGACGGCGAAGCCGCTCTGCGTCACCGTGCCCGACAGCAAGGCACCGTTCTGCAGGCGCACCTGGCCGAGTGCGGTCGGACCCGGCACGGTGACGCCGAGCAGTTGCCGCGCCACGTGCGTGTTGCCGATCGGCGGTTCCAGCTCGAGGTCGATCAGGCCGTACGGCAGCGGCAGCGAGAACTGGCCGAACGTCGTCGCCGTCTCGACCGGCACGTAGATGCGTTCCCCGTTCAACGCGTTGAAGGCGCGGATGCGCACGTTGCCGACCGGCACCGAGGTGAGCTGGCTGACGATCGTGCCGGTCACCAGGTAGGCAGTCGGCAGCACGACGTTGCCCAGCGCCACCGAAGCGGCGACGGCGACGCCCTCGAACTGCTTCGGCACCAGCAACGAGCCGACCGGCGGCACGATGCGCACGTCCCAGGTGCCGGCCGGCACCACGATCTGGAAGTTGCCGAGCGCGTCGGTGCCGTCGCGCGGTGTGAACAGCTTGACCCCGCTTTGCGTGTAGGCGTTCAGGTTGCATCCGGCGATCGGCAGGCCGGCCTGAGTGCGCGCATTGCCGGTGACGGGGAAGCCCGGCTGCAGCACGACGTCGCCGACGTTCGTGGCGCCGTTGACGACGCTGGTCACCACACGCGCCGCCCACATCACACCGGCCGGCGGCACGTACTCGACGTCGTAGTCGTTGCCGTTCTGCAGGCTGGTGATGGTGAACAGGCCCGCTGCGTCGGTGGTCGCTGGTGACGAGCCGTTGCCGGCGTCGACGACGATGCCGGCGATCGGCACGTTCGTGTTGGAGACGACGCGGCCGCTGAGCGACTGCGCGAAGCAGGAAAAGGTCGCCAGCGCAGCGACGGCGGCGAAGCAGAGGAAGGAACGCATGGGAGTTCGCGGTGGGGGAGGAAGGAACGGGTCAGAGCACACGCACCGGCACGACCAGGGCGCCGCCGAGCAGGCTGCCGTCCTGGCCGCGCAGGTCGCCCTGCACGCGCACGACGACGGTGCCGCTCCACGCCGCGGTCGGCGTCAGCGTCACGGTCGCGCCGGCGACCGACTGCAGCACCGTCAGCGGCGTGCCGTCGCGCAGCACGACGATGCGGTCGTTGGTGACCGAGGCGCCGTCGACCGTGCGATCGAACGTCAGCACGATCGGCGTCGTGCCGCCGACGCCGGTGGCCAGCGACGGCGTGGTGCTGCGCAGCTGCAGCACGTCGGCGAGCAGCGGCGAGTGGCTGCCCGGGGCTTCGGCGTCGGCGGCGCCGAGCGGGCCGGCATCGGGCGCGTTCGCTCCGGCCGGCGCGATGCCGGCGTCGATCGCCGGCGAACCAGCGGCCGGGCGCAGGTCGAGCACGACGTCGGTGCCGGCGAAGGCAGCCAGGCCGCCAGGCGCGAGGAACGCGCTCGGCGCCTGGTCGAGCGTCACCGTGGTCGTGTCGCTGCCGACCACGACGAGGCGGTTGCCGTCGTCGCCGACGACGACGTTGGTGCCGGCGCCGAAGCCAGTGGTCGTCGAGACGGTCAGCGAGGCAGCACTGTTGGCGCTGATCGTCGCGAACGCGACCGGCGCGTTGACGAAGACCGCGTCGCTGTCGACGTTGCCGGCCCCGCTGGCACCGGTCCGCGGGCTCGGCTGCCGCAGGAACACACTGTTGGCGACACCCGCGATGGTGACGTCGCTGCGCACGCCGCCACCGGCGTTGCCGGCGAACGCGCACTGCGAGGCCAGCAGCACCTTGTTGCCCGACAGCACGCGTGCACCGGCGCCGCCGTTGCCGGCGAGCCACGAGCTGCGCAGCACGACTTCGCTGGCGTTGGTCTCGCTGGTCACCTGCACGCCGTCGGTGGCGTTCGCGGTGCAGCGCAGGGCGGTCAGCTCGTAGGTGCCGCGCGCATCCGCGTCGAGGTGCACGCCGGCGAGCCGGTTGCCGCGCGCGAGGCAGCCGCGCACGACGATGTCGGCGACGAAGCCGGGGAAGAACTCGTGCTCCTGGTCGATCAGCAGGCCGTCGGCGCCGTTGACCTCGAAGCGGCAGTTCTCGACGCGCACGACGAACGTGCCGTTGCCGGTCGCCAGCGGCGCCGCCGACAGGTCGGCGTCGAGGCCGTCGAAGCCGTTGCCGAAGAAGCGGCAGCCGGTCGCCGTCAGTGCGATGGTGCCGTTGTCGGGGCACTGCAGATCGTTGACGTCGGCACCCTTCTGCCCGTTCGCGTCGAAGCGCGACAGGTCGAGCAGCACGTCGATGCTGCCGCTGGACGAGGCGCCGTCGCCGCCGTTCTGCTGCAGGGTGCAGCCGACGATCGCCAGCCGGCGGTTCGTCGTCGAGACCGTCGTCACCGCCTTGACGCCGCGGTCGACGCAGCGCTGCACGACCAGCGAACGCAGCTCGACGTCGCCGTCGACGACGTCGACGCCCTTCAGCGCCGCGTTGCCGCCGTCGACGACGAGTCCGTCGAGCGTGCCGTCGCTGCCGCCGGTCTGCACCGAGACGATCTCCTGCGTCGCGGTGCCGACGAGGCGCGTGCTGCTCGAGGTCGCGTTGCGACTCGCCAGGGCGAAGGTGCCGTCGAAGCCGCCGGCGACGTGCACGTTCGGGCCGAGCGCGAACGGGCCGTTGCCGTAGTCGCCGTTGCGCACCCAGACGTTGCCGCCGTTGGCCGCGCCGGCGACCAGCATCGCGTCGGCGAGGCTCGGGAACGCCGTCGCCGGCGACTGCCCGTTCGCGCCGCCTGCCGGTGCGGACGCGTCGACGTAGATGGGCGCGCCAGGCCGCGTGCGCAACACGCTGCCGACCGGCGTCCACGTCGTGGTGCCAGTGGCGCGCACACCGAGGCCGAAGAACGTGTCGGTGCCGTTGGCGAGGCCGCTCAGGATCACGTTCGCCTGGGTCAGCGGCGCTTGCACGGGCGCGCCGGCGTAGACGGTGCCGGCGCTGGTCGCCTGGAACAGCGCGGCTTCGAAGCCGGTGCCGGGCAACACGCAGTCGATGCGCGCGGTGCCGCTGCCAGCCGCAGCGGCGACGACGCCGCTGGCCGCGGGCGACGGCGGCAGGGTCGGCAGAGGCGGGGGCGTGATCGGCGTGCCGCCGCCACCACCGCCGCCACCGCCACCGCCGCCGCCACCACCGCCGCCGCAAGCGACGAAGGTGAACAACAGGATCGGGAACAGGGGGAGTCGCAGGTTCATGGTCAGAAGCTCAAACGCGTGGTGAGTACGAACAGATGGGCGGTGGGGTCGTCGGCCCAGGCCGAGCCCGGGGCGAAGCGGCCGTAGATGGCTTCGATGGTCAGCGTGTCGCGCAGCCGGTAGCCGAAGACGACGTCGATCTCGCTGCCGAGGTCGCGACTGCGGCCGAGCGGTTGCGTGCGCAGCTCGGTGGTCGGCAGCTGCGTCGACGCCACGTCCTGGCGGTAGGTGTGGAACAGCACCGACAGCGAGGCGCCGTCGAACGGGCGGATCGACGCGCACAGCGTCGTCACCGCGAGGTTGGCGAGCTCCGGATCGAGCAGTTCGCCGTAGTAGCGAACGCTGGTGACGCCACCCATCTTGGCGTTGTTGTCCTGGATGCCCGACTGGCGGTAGCCGGTGCTGCGCGCGCCGTCGGCCTCGCCGCTGCCGAACGCGAAGCCGGCGCCGATGGTGGGCCGCAGCGGCAGGTCGAGGGCCCACAAGCCGCCGACGTCGAACGCGTAGCCGTCGACGTCGCGGGCGCCGGACTCGCCGCGCGCGATGCCGAGTTCGAGCCAGTGGCCGAGGCCGTAGCGCGGCTGGCTCAGCGAGCGCACGCCGTACAGCTGCGGCGCGTGGTTCTGCGCCGACTCGTCGCCCATCTGCAGCGCGTACGCCGACACGCGCCAGTCGGGCGAGATCCACAGCGTCGGGATCGCCGACAGCAGGTCGACGTCCTCGAAGCGGTTCTCTTCGGCGGCGAAGTCGCGGCCCTGGGCGACGCCGAGCTGCAGCTCGAAGCGGCCGCTGCGCCAGATCGCGCGCACGCCGTCGAGCACTTCGTCGTAGAGCCACTCGCGCTCCTCGTCGAAGTCCTGACGACCGACCAGCAGCTGCAGGGATTCGAGCCCGCGCCACGACACGAACGCACGCGACACCTCGAGCACTTCGTTGTAGGTGTCCGGGTCGTTCTGTCGGATCGTGTCGTCGCGGCCGAAGGTGATCTCGCCGAGCGCGTAGCTGCCGGCGTCGTCGATGAGCCACAACGCGCCGAGGCGACCGCGCAGGTCCGGCTTGACGCGGTCCTTGGCATCGGTCCGGTCGAGGTCGAACTCGTCGTTCCACTCGTACTCGCCGGCCGCCTGGCCACCGAGGCTCACGCCGCCGCCGAGCGGCAGCGAGAACGGCACTGCCTTCTGGTCCTCGCCGAGGAACAGCGCCAGCGGGTCGTCGGCGCTCGCGCGGTTCTGGCTCAGCGGCGACACGTCGACGCCTTGCGCGACCGGCAGGCGGATGCCGCCGACGTCGACCGTGGGGCCCTGCGGATCGACCGCGCGCACCTCGCCGGTGACCTTGAACTGCTCGCGCGCCTCCATGCGGCGCACGGTGCGCGCGCGCGTCTCGTCGTCCTTCTGCCGCGCCTTGACGCGCAGCCACTCGCCGAGCGACGGCGCGAACGGTTCGACGCGGCGCTTCTCGGCGTCTTCGAACGTGGTGTCGCCGTCGACCGTGAACGGGTGGCCGAGCAGCTGCACGCGGCCCGCGGGGGCCGGCTCGCTCGGGCCGTAGAGTTCGACCTTGTCGCTCTTGTCGTCGGCGGCGCGCACGATCTCGTCGATCTCGCGCACCAGCGGCCGGCCGGCTTCGACGGTGCCGACCACTTCGACGAACTGCCCGGGCTGCAGCGTGGCGAGCGTCGCGTGCTTTGCGCCGCTGCCGACGCAGCCGGCGAGTGCGACCAACAGACAGATCGTGGGCAGATGCGGACGGCGATTCACGACAGACGCTCCATCAGCAGGCGGGACTCTTCGGTGAGCTGGTCGACCAGCGATTGCCAGCGCGGGCGCAGCGCGTAGACGCCGCACAGCCGGGCGCGAACCAGGGCGCGGAAGGCGCTGACGCCGCGGTCGTCGTCGGCGTGGCCGCAGCGCGCGAGCAGCTGCTCGGCACGGCCGCGGTCGCTGCCGTGCTGCTGCAGGTCGCGCAGCCGCACGTGCTCGACGAGATTGGCGACGTCGAAGCGCGGGTCGCCGCACGCCATGCCCTCGAGGTCGATGGCGGCGGTGCGGTCGCCGGCGACGAACAGCTGCTTGTCGTGCAGGTCGCCGTGCACGAGGCCGCGGATGGTCGGCTGGGCCGGCGCCGGCAGCTGCTGCACGGCGGCGGCGAGTGCTAACAGCGCCGGCGTCGCCTCGCCACCTTGCGTCAGCGCGCCGAGGCTCGCCGCGCGCGCGCGTTCGAAGTCGAACGCCGGCAGCTCGCCGACCAGCGGCGTGTAGGCCAGCGCCAGCACGCTGCGCGCGATCGTCGTCCACGGCAGTTCGCGATCGCTGGCCAGCAGCGTGCGCAGCGGCGTGCCGCCGGCGTCGGCGGCGAGGTAGCCGTGCACGTCGTCGAGCAGTGCCGTCGGCAGCTGCAGCGCCAGAGGCGGCAGGGCGGCGCCGACCGCGGCGAACGCGCTGCGCGCGCGTCGCCAGTTCTTGCGATCGAGCAGCTTCAGCCAGTGCGTCGTGCCGTTCGCAGCGACGAGGCGCACGACGGCGCGGCGGCCCGGACGCCAGGCGACGAGCTGGGCATCGGCGATTGCGCCGACCAGCGGCATCAGGCATTCGGCGAGCGCCGCGCTCGAGCCGAGCAGCGACGCGCCGGCGAGCCCGCGGTCGTCGGCGGGTCGCAGTTCCTGCACCCCACCGTCCGTGTCGGCCGCGAACGCGAACACGCGCGGCGCCTCACCGGGCACGCGCACGGTCG
>JBILEY010000037.1:0-21369 GCA_044351865.1 Planctomycetota bacterium
ATTCCAGCATCGTGCGCTGCCGCACGACCGCGACGGCGATCTGCACTACGACCTGCTGTCGGCGCTGCACAAGAGCCTGCGCAACTCCGACGTGCAGGCGGCGGTCTACTGGCTCGCGCGCGCGCTCGAAGCCGGCGCCGATCCGGTGCACGCGGCACGGCGCCTCGTGGCGATGGCGGCCGAGGACATCGGCCTCGCCGATCCGATGGCGCTGCAGGTCGCGGTCGCGGCCCAGCAGGCGCTGCAGTTCCTGGGGCTGCCGGAAGGGCGACTGCCGTTGACCGAAGCCGTCGTCTACCTCGCCGCGGCGCCGAAGAGCAACGCGGTGATGCGCGCGATCACGGCGGCGAGCGAAGCGGCGCAGAAGGGGGCGCAGCACCCGGTGCCGCTGCACCTGCGCAACGCGGCGACCGGGCTGCAGAAGGAGCTCGGCCACGGCCAGGGCTACGTCTACGCGCACGACACCGCACACGGCGTCGCGGCGTTCGAGTGCCTGCCGCCGGAGCTGAAGGGGGCTTCGTTCTTCACCCCGGGCGAGCGCGGCTTCGAGAAGAAGGTCGCCGAGCGCATGGCGGAGAACGACGCGCACCGCCGGCCCCGCCGTGGCTGACGGCGGGCGCCGCGAGGTCCTGTTCGGCGTCGCCGGCTGGACCTACGAGGACTGGAAGGACGTCGTCTATCCGCGCAACTGCAAGGACACGCTGCGCGCGGTTGCGCAGCGCGTCTCGGTGATCGAGATCAACAGCACGTTCTACGGGCTGCCGTCGGCGAAGAACTGCCGCTCGTGGGCCGAGCGCACCGCCGATCTGGGCACGCGCTTCACGGCGAAGTTGCCGCAGGCGTTCACGCACGAACGGCGCTTCGACGACGCGCTGGTGGCGCAGGTGCGCGAAGGCTTCGCGCCGCTGGTCGAGTCGGGGCGGTTGCTGGCGCTGCTGGCGCAGTTCGACCATTCCCTGGCGTTCGGCCCGGCGGCGCTCGAGTTGCTGGCGCGCCTCGCGCAGGCGTTCTCCGGCACGGCGCCGTTGTGCGTCGAAGTGCGCCACGCGTCGTGGAACGCCGCCGCGGCGCTCGCGGCGTTGGCCGAACTGCGGCTCGGCGCGCTCGAACTCGACTATCCCGGCATGGTCGGCGGCTTCTCGCGCGACGTCACCGGCGTGCGCGCGCCGGGTGGACTCGCCTACTTCCGGCTGCACGGCCGCAACCGCGCGTGGTTCCGCAAAGGGGCTCCGCGCGACGAGGTCTACGACTGGCGCTACGGACCCGACGAAGTGCGGCAGCTCGAGCAGCGCATCGACCGCATCGCGCAGGACGCGGTGCGCACCGTGGTGATCGCGAACAACCACTTCCACGGCAAGGCGATGGCCGTGATCGAAGAACTGCTCGCCTGGTACCGCGGTCAGGGAGCCTGAGCCGGGTGCCGTCGGCTACGCGCCGCCGGCGATCGCGCGCATCACGTCGTCGACGAGGCTCTGCAGCATCGTCGCCGACAGGTCGAAGCGCACGTCCATCGCCGCGAACAGTTCGGGCAGCGGCTTGCTGCCGCCGAGTGCGAGCGACTGCCGGTAGCGCCGCAGCGCCGTCGCCGGATCGCGGCGGTAGTGCTGCCACTGCTGCAGCGCCGCCAGCTGCGCGATGCCGTACTCGATGTAGTAGAACGGGTGCGAGAACAGGTGGTCCTGGCGGATCCACAGCATCGCGCGCGTCGGTTCGAGTCCCTGCCAGTCGGTGCCGTCGCCGAAGCGCCGCCAGATGTCGAGCCACGCCGTCCGCCGCTGGTCGTGCGTGTGCACCGGCTGCGCATGGACCCAGTGCTGGAACGCGTCGATCGAGGCGATCCACGTCAGCGTGCGCAGCACCTTCTGCAGGTGCCGCCGCCGCACGCGCTGGGCGTCGGCCGGCGCGTAGACGAGCGCCAGGTGCTCGAGCCCCATCAGCTCCATCGACATGCTCGCCGTCTCGGCGATCTCGATCGGATAGTCGCGCAGCGACTGCAGGTCGAGGTCGCGGCACAGCAGCGAGTGGCACGCGTGGCCGGACTCGTGCAGCAGCGTCTGCACGTCGCCGTGCACGCCGACGCCGTTGGCGAAGATGAACGGCACGCGGTCGTCTTCGTACTGGTACTGGTAGCCGCCCGGCGCCTTGCCCTTCCTGCTCATCAGGTCCAGCAGGCCGCGGCGGTGCAGTTCGTCGAGCCAGGTCGCGAACTCGGGGTCGACGGCGGCGAGCAGGCGGCGGCACAACGCGATCAGCTGCGGCTCGTCGGTGAACGGGCGCAGCGGCGGGGCGCCGTCGGGGTCGACCTCGAGGTCCCACGGGCGCAGGCTCGGCTGGCCGAGGCGCTCGCTGCGCTGGCGGTCGAGTTCGCGCACGGCGGGCACCACGCAGGCGGCGATCGCGTCGCGCAGCTGCTGGCAGGTGCCGGCGTCGTAGTCGTAGCGGCCGAGTTCGAGGAACCGGTACGGCGTGTAGGTGTGGAAGCCGGCGTTGCGCGCGATCTCCGTGCGCAGGGCGATCAGGCGGTCGTAGATGCGTTCCTGCTCGGCCCAGCGCGTCTGCCGAGCGGCGTTCAGCGCCCGCCAGGCGCCTTCGCGGACGGCGCGGTCCTGTCGCTCGAAGTAGGGGGCGATCTGCTGCGGGGTCAGCGAACGGCCGTCGAAGTCGACGGCCATGCCGCCCATCAGCGCCTGCTGCTGCGTCTGCAGCTCCGCCTCCTCGCGCTGCAGCTCGGTGTTCTGCGGACGGAACAGTTCGCTCTGGGTACGTCGCCGCCGCACGACGATCGCCAGCTCGTCGCCGACGGCACCGGTGCGCACGGCCGGGCTCTGCAGGAACTGCTTGTCGAGCGCATCCGCCAGCACCTTCACCTTCGGCATGACCCGCTGCTCCATCGCCAGGTAGGCGTCGCGGGCGGTGGCATCGTCGGTCCGGCGGGTCTTCTGCACGTAGCGGCGGGCCTTCTCGCCTTCGATGCAGGACAGCAGCTCGCTCTCGTCGCACAGCCACGCGCGCAGCTGGTCGAGGGTGTCGAGCGGGCGGGCGCGCAGTGCGTCGAACAGCGGTTCGAGCTGGCGCAGGTCGCCGGCGTCGAGATCCTTCGGGGCGAAACGCCGAGCCGGTGCGGGAAACAGCGGTGTCACGGAGCCCATGCGGTGCGATGCGACGGGGTGCGGCCTCTCGAGGACACGCACCGTAGGAACAAGGCATGGCACGCGGAAGCGCTTTCCTCCGCTGGTGGCATTCTTGTCCGATCGCGCCCGGCGCGCCGTTCCCTCGGCACGTTGGTTGCCCTATGCGGCGCCCCTGCACCCGGGGCGACGCCCCCTGAACGCCGATGAACCGCACTGCCCTGGTCGTCTCGTCCTGCCTCGTCACCCTGCTGTCCGCTTGCGGCGGCGGCGGTGGCCGTCGCGCCCCCGTCCAGGTGCCGCCGCCGCCCCCGCGCCCGGTGTCGATCCTGGTGGAGGTCTACGACCCGGTCACCAACTTCGTCTGGCAGGACGTCTCGGTGCGGGTGGTCGAGTCCTACCAGGAGTGGGCGGGAGTGACCTACCCGAGCCCCTACGCCGACATCTACCTGACCGACGCCGCTGGGCGGGTGTTCCTCGACGAGTACCAGCTCGCCTTCGTCGAGGTCGGGTTCGTCGAGGACGGCAACGATCGCGCGATGCTGTCGTCGGACCTGCTCCAGGACGAAGCGGTGGTGACCCTCGAGATCTCGGGCGTCGGGTTCGTGCCGGTCTACGTCGACGTGCCGCTGAGCTGGAACCAGCCCGACGTGTTCGTCGAGGTGCCGTTCAACTGACGGCGGTCGCTCGCCGAGCCGCAGACGGTGTCAAGCTCCGCTGGCGTGTGCGTCGATGAGCGGAGGAGCGAGGAACACTTGGACACCATCCTGCTGGTCAACGATTCCACGACGCTCACCAAGGTCCTCTCCAGCCACTTCCAGAAGGCCGGCTATCGCGTGATCGCGGTGACCGGGGTGATGGACGCCTACGAGGCCTTCATCCGCACCGAGATCGACCTGATCCTGACGGACTACGTGCTGCGCGACAAGGACGGCCTCGAGGTCATCAAGACCTTCCGCAGCAAGCGCAACCAGAAGACCCTGCCGATCGTGGTGTTCACCGCGATGGAGGACGAGGAGACGGTCAAGCGCTGCAAGGACGCCGGCGCCAGCACCGTGCTGTGCAAGGCTGCCGGCACCGCCAACCTGCTGGAGTCGATCGAGAAGCTGATCGAGGAATACAAGGCGGCGCAGCCGTCGGCGTCGCTCGACCAGGACCTCGGCCGCTGCATCGTCAAGGCGACCTGCGACGTCTTCCGCACGATGATGAACCTGCGCGTCATCGCCGGCGACGTGACCGTCGAGAAGGCGCAGATCCGCCGCGCCGAGGTCATCGGCAGCATCGGCGTCGCCGGCTTCCTGACCGGCGCCATCTCGCTGTTCTTGCCGAAGACGCTGGCCCGCCGCGCGGTCGCCGCGATGTTGATGATGGACTCGCCGGAAGGGCTCGCCGACAGCGACCTGGTCGACGCCATCGGCGAGCTGACCAACATGGTCGGCGGCAACATCAAGACGGAGCTGTTCCAGAAGGCGCCGCTGTTCGACATCTCGGTGCCGAGCGTCTACATCGGCGACGACCTGCAGCGCCGCACGGTCACCGACGACCTGTGCTTCCACGTGCCGTTCTCGATCGGCGGCGAGGACTTCTCGGTCGAGTTCCTGATGGTGACGAAGAAGGGCGGCGGCACCGGCGTGCAGGCCTCCCTCGTCGACGGCATGTCGCAGAAGTCGTGATCCTGCGCCGCCACCGCGGCACACTGCCGACGTGAGTCGCGACGCCGACCCGAACCCTCTCGTCCACCGCCGCCGCCGCCAGCAGCTGCTCGATCGGCTCGGCGACGGCGTGCTGCTGCTGCCGACGGCGCCCGAGGTGCACCGCAACGGCGACGTGCTGCACGAGTATCGCCCGGGCTCCGACGTGCACTACCTGACCGGGTTCCCCGAGCCCGACGCCGTGTTGCTGGCCTGGCGCGACCGCGAACGGGGCCATCGCGCCGTGCTGTTCGTGCGGCCGCGCGATCCGGCGCGCGAGATATGGGACGGCAAGCGCTTCGGCACGAAGGGGGCCGTGCGCACGTTCGGCGTCGACGCGGCGTGGCCGGTGGCGCAGCTGTGGCAGCGGTTGCCGAAGCTGCTGGCGGGCCGCTCGCGGCTGTTCCACCGCCTCGGCGTCGACGCGACGTTCGATCGGCGGTTGCTCGAGCTGTTCGCGCAGCTGGCGAAGCAGCACCGCCGCCGGCAGCCGGCGGCGCATCCCGACCTGATCGATCCGGTGCCGGCGATCGCCGCCCAGCGCCTGGTCAAGGACGCGTTCGAACAGGCGGCGATGCAGCGGGCCGGCGCGATCTCGGCGGCCGGCCATCGCGCGGCGATGCAGGCGGCGCGGCCGGGCCTGTTCGAGTTCGAGGTGCAGGCCGTGCTCGAGGCGGAGTTCCGCCGCCAGGGCAGCCCGCGCAACGGCTACCCGTCGATCGTCGCCAGCGGCAGCAACGCCTGCGTGCTGCACTACCACGACAACGACCGTCGGCTGCGCGCCGGCGACCTGCTGCTGATCGACGCCGGCGCCGAGTACGGCGGCCACACCGCCGACATCACGCGCACGTTCCCGGTGGCGGGAACGTTCACGCCGGCGCAGGCCGCGGTCTACCGGGTCGTGCTGCGCGCCCAGCTCGCCGGCATCCGCGCCTGCCGCGCCGGGGCGCGCTGGGACGCGGCCCATCGCACCTGCGTGCGCTCGCTGACGCGTGGCCTGGTCGAGCTCGGCGTGCTGCGTGGGCGGCTGCCGCGGCTGCTGAAGAAGGAGGCCTACAAGCCGTTCTACATGCACGGCACCAGCCACTGGCTCGGTCGCGACGTGCACGACGTCGGCGCCTACCTCGACGCGCAGGATCGGCCGGCGCCGCTGCCGGTCGGCGCGGTGCTGACCGTCGAGCCGGGGCTCTACTTCGGCCCGCGCGATCGCCGCGTGCCGAGCGAGCTGCGCGGCATCGGCATCCGCATCGAAGACGACGTGCTGATCACGGCGAAGGGGCCGCAGGTGCTGACGGCGGCGGTGCCGAAGACGATCCGCGAGATCGAAGCGCTCTGCCGGCGGGGCTGACGGCCGGCGGGCGTGAGGGGCAGCGTGGCAGCGGCCGCCCTGCGCCTCACATGCCGGTGCCGCGCAGCACGACGCGCACCGTGTGCGCGATCAGCTTGAGGTCGAGCCACAGCGACCAGTTGTCGATGTAGTAGAGGTCCATCTCGACCCAGCGCTTGAACGACACGCGATTGCGGCCGTAGACCTGCCAGACGCAGGTCAGGCCCGGCTTGACCGAGATGCGGCGGCGCTGCCACCACGTGTACTTCTCGACCTCGGTCGGGATCGGCGGGCGCGGACCGACGATGCTCATGTCGCCGATCAGCACGTTCAGCAGCTGCGGCAGCTCGTCGAGGCTGAACTTGCGCAGCACGCGGCCGATGCCGGTGATGCGCGGATCCTTCGCCATCTTGAACGCCGGGCCGTCCTGCAGGCTGTTGCTGCGCAGCAGCTCCTGCTGGGCCTGGGCGCCGACGCGCATGGTGCGGAACTTCAGGCAGCCGAACGTGCGCCCCGACTTGCCGACGCGCTGCTGGCGGAAGAACACCGGTCCCGGGCTGCTGAGCTTGACGCCGATCGCGCAAGCGACGAACACCGGCAGCAGCAGCAGCAGGCCGATGGCCGAGCCGACGATGTCGATGGCGCGCTTCAGCAGCTGGCTCAGCGACGGGGCGTGGATCGTCTGCAGGCTGAGGCCCGGACGCGCCGCGTTCCAGGTCATGCCGATGCGACGGTGGTCGACGTCGAGGAACGAGGGGAAGTACTGCACGGCGAGTTCGAGTTCGTCGCAGGTCTGGAAGACGCGGTGCAGTTCGCCGGTGACCGCGGTGTCGGACGGGCTGACGAGGGCCACCTCGACATCGTTGTCGCGCAGCAGCGTCGGCAGCTCGGCAACCGCGCCGAGGGTCGGCAACGGCGCCATCTGGGCCGCGTCCTCACCGGTGAACGGCACCACGCCGACGACTTCGAGGCCCGACTCGGCGACGCTGTTCGACAGCGCGCGCGCGCTGGGGCAGGCGCCGACGATCAGCGCCAGGGCCCCCGGTTCGCGCGGGGCCGCGGCGGCGATGGCCAGTCGGCCGAGGCAGGTGCCGAGGGCGCCGTAGAGCAGGGTCAGCCAGATCGAGAACTCGGCGTGGGTGAAGGTCGAGACAGCGACCAGCCCGGCGAGGCCCCAGGTGGCGGCCCAGGCTTCGAGGCCGCGGCGCAACGCGGCGCCAAGGTTGCGGCTCGGCGAAACCTGGTAGACGCCGAGGCGACTGCCGATGGCGAGCCAGATCGCCGCGAACAGCAGCCAGAGGCCGGCGATCTCTCCGAAGACCTGTGGATAGCTCTCCCCGGCGTGGCCTTCCCAGCAGCCGGCCAGGCTCAGTGCGGCCAGGACCATGCCCAGGTCGACGGCGACACGGATCGGGCGGTGATTCTGCAGGCGAGACATCGGAGTGGCGGGCGGCTGGCGGCGAGTGCGAACGAAGTTTGCTCCTAGTTCCCTCGCCCGGCAGTTCTACCGCGCAGCGGTCAAGCTTCTGCGAGGTATCGGCTGTCCGAGCGGGCGAGCCCTACATCGGGAGAAGCGATTTCCTGTGGCAGGCGCACGCACGAAACCTGCTCTTTTCTTCGCGGGCCGTGCGCGCGGCGTCCAGCTTCCCTCGGATTCGCGGCGGCGCGAATGGTCGCGGCTCTGCTGCGCGGGGACAGTCAGGTGTCGAGTCTCGCGACACCTGGGCGCCACCGGGCGGTCAGCCGGCGTCGCGGTCGCCAGCCTTCAATCGCCGTTGAGACGGGCGAGTTGGCGCACCGAAGAGGCGCCGGGCACCAGCGTCAGCGAGCCGATCGCGGCCAAGGTCATCTGCCACAGCACGACGATCTGCTCGAAGTAGGTCACGGCGATGAAGTTCATGCAGTGCATGAACAGGGTGATGCCGAGCGCCCAGCTGGCCAGCTGGTAGAAGCGGCCCGCCTCGGGCAGGCGCAGGCTGCGCGACACTCCGGCGAAGCCGAGCCAGACGATCCAGACGAACACCAGGAAGCGGGCCATGCCGCCGGCGACGCCTTCGGCGACGAACTGGTTGGTGACGTCGTGCATGCCGGGCCCCCAGTGCCCGGTCCCGAGCACGCCGACGGCGCCCCATTCGTCGATGCGGTTCACGAACTGGTCGAACAGGTAGTAGCGGTGCCAGCCGGTCGAGCCACCGACCAGGTCGACGCGGGACAGCAGGTGCCACACCGGCTGCTTCATCAGCGCGAAGTGCAGCACGCACAGCCACAGCACCCCGAGCCAGCGCAGCCAGCGGGTGGCGCCGCGCACGAACCACATCCCGGCGGCGCCGAGGCCGAAGACGATCGCCATGACCGGCGTGCTCGAGGCGCACATGGCGACGATCAGTACCGAGGTGAGCGCGCCGAGGGCCGGCAACCGCCAGCCGCGGCCGCGCCAGCCGTAGAGGGTGTAGAACGGCAGCAGCGCACCCCAGAAGCAACCGGCCAGGATGGCGTGGGCGAAGGCGCCCTGGCAGCGCAGGCGGCCGCCGCGCACGTCGGTGTACTCCGGCACGCCGCCGAGCACGCCGAACATGTTGCGGGCGGTCTGCTTCTCGACGAGGAAGAAGAAGGCGACGGCGACGCTGCTGATCAGGAAGAACTGGGCGATGCGGATCAGGTCGTCGTGGTTGCGGATCAGGTTGCGGAAGAAGAAGTAGACCATCAACCCGTCGACGGCCGTGCCGATGCGGTTGATCAAGATGGTCAGCGTCCAGCCGAGCAGGAACCCGGTGACGACGGAGACCGCCGACCACAGGACCATCGCCCGATCGAGGTGGTTCCAGACGATCGGGCGCAGTTCGCGTCGGATCAGCACGCGCAGCCAGACGACCATCATCAGCACGCGCACGAACTGGAAGTCGATGGTGGCGACGACGACGCGCTGGCCGGCCGGGATGAAGCACAGCAGCAGGATCAGCGGCAGTGCGACCCAACGTCGCGACACCACGAGCGCCAGCGCCGCCGTCATCGCCAGTGCTGCCAGACCGAGCGGGTGGACCTGGGTCGTGCCGCCGAAGTCGGCTCCGGCCTGGGCAGGGACGTCCGGGTCTTGCAGAAGGAAGGCGAGCACGGATCCTGTGGGTCGGCGTTCGGGCCCGTGGACCTTGACGCGGATCGTCCCGCGCGAAGGGCCCTTCAGCACCGTCGGCCAACGGGTCGAAGATCCTCCACCGCGGACCGGGAATCCAGTGCGCTACGCCGTGTCGCGTGCTGGCTTCCGTTCCGTGGGCCTTCTACCTTCCCGAGCACCGTGCCTTCGAAGCTCCTGCGCGCCCTGTTCGCCTCGCTCCTGGCTCTGTGGACGGCCGCCTGTTCGTCGGCGCCGCCGTTCGACGCCAAGGCGGTCGCCACCGAGTGGGCGGCGTTCATGCAGCGCGACTACGTGCTGCGAGCCGGCGACCGGTTGGCGATCCGGGTCGTCGTCTCCGAGGCGGCGCCGGACGTGCAGGACGTGCAGGAAGTCGTCGTGTCGCCGACCGGCACCATCGACCTGCGCCGTCTGCCGACGTCGTTGACGGTCGGTGGGCGCTCGGTCGGGGCGGTGCGCACGATGGTGCTCGACGCCTACAAGACCCAATTCAACGAGCCGACGATCAGCGTCACGCTGACCGATGCGGCGGCGCAGTCGGTCTACGTCTGCGGCGAAGTCAACCGGCCGGGGCCGGTGGCCTACGTGCCCGGCCTGACGATGACGCAGGCGATCGCGTCCGCCGGCAGCTTCCAGATCACCGTCAAGCACTCCGACATCCGCGTGCTGCGCATCAATGCGGACGGCACGCAGCGCACCTTCCGCGTCAACATGTCGCGCGTGCTGCTCGACGAATGGCCGGATTTCCTGCTGCTGCCCGGCGACGTCGTCTACGCGCAGACGTCCGCGGTCGCCGACGTCGGCAACCTGGTCGAGCTCTACATCCGCCGCATGCTGCCGTTCCAGCTCGGTGGTCCGGCGCTCGGCACGGTGAACTGACCGCCGCGGCAGCGGACCACCGTCGCGCGGCGACCTGAGCGCCAGTTCTCCGGCCACCGGAATCGGCCGCGCGCCATCGCTAGGATGCGCGCCGCATGAAGATCGCCTGCATCGGTGGTGGCCCGGCTTCGCTGTACTTCGCGATCCTGCTGAAGAAGCGCCGGCCCGACGTCGAGATCGACGTGTTCGAGCAGAACAAGGCCGACGACACCTTCGGCTGGGGCGTGGTGTTCTCCGACGAGACGCTCGGCAACTTCGAAGCGGCCGACCCGGAGAGCTACGTGCGCATCCGCGAGCGGTTCGCCTACTGGACCGACATCGACACGTTCTATGGCGGCGCCAAGGTCACCAGCACCGGCCACGGCTTCTGCGGGCTCGCGCGCGTCCAGCTGCTGGAGATCCTGCAGCGGCGAGCCGAAGCGGTCGGCGTGCGCCTGCACTTCCAGCAGCAGGTCGTCGACGTCGATCGCATCGTCGCCACGCACGACCTCGTGCTCGCCGCCGACGGCGTCAACAGCAAGGTGCGCGAACGCTTCGCGGCGTCGTTCCGGCCGCAGCTCGACTGGCGCAAGTGCAAGTTCGCGTGGTTCGGCACCACCAAGGTGATGAAGGCGTTCACGTTCGTCTTCCAGCCGACGGAGTGGGGCCTGTTCCAGGTGCACGCCTATCCGTTCACCGAGGGCCGCGGCACGTGGATCGTCGAGTGCCGCGAGGAGACGTGGCGCAAGGCCGGGCTCGACCGCCTCGACGAGACGCAGAGTGCGCGCTTCTGCGAGAAGCTGTTCGCCGAGCACCTGGCCGGCGAGCAGTTGCTGATCAACCGTTCGATCTGGCGCACGTTCCCGACCATCCGCTGCGCCTCGTGGCGCCACCACAACGTCGTGCTGCTCGGCGACGCCGCGCACACCGCGCACTTCTCGATCGGCTCGGGCACCAAGCTGGCGATGGAGGACGCGATCGCGCTGGCCGACGCCGTGCTCGCCAACTTCGGCGACGTGCCGAAGGCGCTGCAGGCCTACGAAGAGGCGCGCCGCCTCGACGTGCTGAAGGTGCAGCGCGCCGCGCAGACGAGCCTCGAGTGGTTCGAGAACAGCGAGCGCTATCTGGGGCAGCACCCGGAGCGTTTCGCCTTCAACCTGATGACGCGCAGCCGCCGCATCACCTACGACAACCTGCAGAAGCGCGACCCGGCGCTGGTCGCGCGCACCGACGCGGTGGTCGCCGCCGAGGAAGGGGCCGCCCCTGGCGCACCGCCGGCGTTCGCTCCGTTCCGCGTGCGCTCGCTGCAGCTGCACAACCGCCTCGTCATGTCGCCGATGTGCATGTACTCGGCCACCGACGGCACGCCCGACGACTTCCACCTCGTGCACCTCGGCAGCCGTGCGATGGGCGGCACCGGCCTCGTCTTCACCGAGATGACGAACGTCACTCCGGAAGGCCGCATCACGCCGGGCTGCGCTGGCATGTGGAACGACGCGCACGTCGCCGCCTGGCGCCGCGTCGTCGACTTCGTGCACCGCCACAGCAAGGCGAAGATCGGCATGCAGCTGGCGCACGCCGGCCGCAAGGGCTCCTGCAGTCGGCCGTGGGAAGGTGACGCGCCGCTCACCACCGGCGGCTGGCAGACGCTCGGGCCGTCGGCGGTGCCGTTCCGCCCGGACTGGCCCGCTCCGAAGGCGATGGACGCGGACGACATGGCGCGCGTGCGCGAAGCGTTCGTGCACGCAGCCCGTCTCTGCGCGCGCGCCGGCTTCGACACGATCGAGCTGCACATGGCGCACGGCTACCTGCTGTCGAGCTTCCTGTCGCCGCTGTCGAACGTGCGCACCGACGACTACGGCGGTTCGCTCGCCAATCGCGCGCGCTTCCCGCTCGAGGTCGCGACCGCGGTGCGCGCGGTGTGGCCAGCCGACAAGGCGCTGTTCGTGCGCATCTCCGCAACCGACTGGATGGACGACGAGAAGCGCGGCTTCACGCTCGACGAAGCGGTGCAGGTCGCACGCTGGCTGAAGGAGGTCGGCGTCGACGTGCTCGACGTGTCGAGCGCCGGCAACTCACCGGAGTCGAAGCCGCAGTACGGCCGCATGTACCAGGTGCCGTTCGCCGAACGCATCCGCTACGAGGCCGGCATTCCGGTGATGACGGTCGGCGGCGTCGCCGGCATGGACCACGCGCACACGATCGTGGCGGCCGGCCGCGCCGATCTGTGCGCGATCGCGCGCGGGTTCCTGACCGATCCCTACATGGTGCTGCGCGAGGCGAACGAACGGCACGTCGCCGGGCACCCGTGGCCGGTGCAGTACCTCGCCGGCCGCGGGTGAGCGACGGGGGCGCCCCTACAGCCCGAAGAACCGCCGGATCCTGCCGAGCAGCTCGTGCGAGCCGCGCGTGACCGCCTCGCGCTGCTCCGGCGTCGCTGCCTTCAGGTCGCGCACCGCGCGCAGGCCCTGCTTCCTGGCCTCGACGATCTCCGCCATCTCCTGCGCCAGGCCCGGCCGCTTGTGCAGCATGCTCTCGAGCGCCTGCTTGTGCACGACGACGACGTCGAGGTCGTCGACGGCGGTCACCGACGCGCTGCGCGGTTCGCCGGTCAGCAGCGCCATCTCGCCGAAGAACTCGCCGCGCGACAGCCGCGCCACTTCGCGTTCGCTCTGCGGGTGGGCCGGGTCCTCGACGGTGACGATCGCGGTGCCGGCGAGGATCACGTACATCGCGTCGCCGGCCTCGCCCTGGAACACCACGCGTTCGCCACGGCCGAACGACAGCTGCTCGCACTCGTGCGACAGCGCGTCGAGTTCGGCGCCGTCGAGCGGCACGAACACCGGCACCTTGCCCAGCACGTCGGCGCTGCGCTTCGCCGGGTCGACGACCTTCGGCAGCTCGCCACGGAACTCGAGGCTGGTCTGTGTCGGGAACGGGATCGTCAGGCCGTTGCGCTTGGCGGCGTACCAGACGCGCGTCATGAACTCGTCGTTGATGTCCTGCACGCGCTGGTAGTCTTCGATGAAGAACCGCACCCGGTACTCGATCGCGTAGGCGGCGTAGTTCGTGGTGCGGATCGCCGGCGGTGGATCGACCAGCACGCCGCGCGTGCTGCGCACGACGCTCATCAAGACGCGCTTCACCTTGTTCGGCGGGTCGTCGTACGAGAACCCGAGGATGTGCGATTCGGCGTGCGCGCGCGTCGGCCGCGAGATGTTGATCAGCGTCTCCTTGCCGATCACCGAGTTCGGGATGACGACCAGGTCGCGCGAGCGCGTGCGCACGCGCACCGAGCGCCAGTTCATCTCGAGCACCTCGCCGGTCAGCGCGCCGACGGTGATCCAGTCGCCGACCTGGAACGGCCGCTCGAACAGCACCGCGATGCCGACCATGACGTTGTCGAGCGTGTTCTGCAGCGCCAGGCCCAGCACGATCGAGCTGACGCCGAGCGCGGTCAGCAGCCCGCTGAGGTCCTGCTTCCACACGCCGGAGACCACGAAGCAGGCGCCGATCAGCACCAGGATCAGGCGCAGGATGTCGAGCAGCAGCTTCGGGTAGCGCGTGACGTAGTCGGCGCCTTCGCGGCGCACGGTCGCGGTGTTGGTGGCGAAGCCGACCGCCGCGGCGATGCCGGCGAGCCACAGCAGCGTCTCCAGCACGCGCAGGATCGTGCCGTGCGTCGGGTTCGCGTCGTCGAGGCCGCGCACCGTCAGCGTGTAGGCGAGCGCCAGGAACAGCACGGCGCCGCGCACGAGGCGCACCGGACCGGCGAGCGGGTGCTTCCGGCGTTCCAGCATGCGCGCGACGGCGGTCAGCACCAGCGTCGCGACGAGCCAGCCGGCGATCAGCAGGACGACTTGCAGCCAGGGTTCCACGAGGCCTCCGGATCAGCGGGCGAACGCGGCCTGGAAGCGCTGCTGGCGGGCGGCCACGGCGGCCGCGTCGCCGGCGAACTGCAGCGGGCCACCCAGCGCCGCGATGCGGTCCTTCGGTGCTGGGTGCGTGGCCAGCATGCCGCCGTCGCCGCCGGCGTGGCCGTCCATGCAGGTCAGCACGGAGCGCAGCGCCTGCGGGTCGTAGCCGGCACCGGCGAGGAACTGGCGTCCGAGCTTGTCGGCGGCCTCTTCGGCGTCGCGCGAGTAGCCGCTGGTGACCAGCGTGCCGACGACGTCGCCGATCGAGTCGCCGAAGACGTCGGTGAGCTTCGCCAGGTCCTCCTGGCTCATCGTCGCCTGCGCGGTCGCACTCCCGAGGTACTGGAACGCCGACATCAGGTTCGACGACTTGATCGCCTCGCAGCCGTGGCGCAGCGTCACGTGCGCGATCTCGTGCGCCAGCACGGCGGCGAGTTCCTCTTCGTTCTTGGTGTTCGCCAGCAGGCCCTTCGTCACCAGGATCAGGCCGCCGGGGCACGCGAAGGCGTTGACCTCGTCGGTGGCGAGCAGGCCGAAGCGGTAGTCGAGGAACGGCCGCAGCACGCCGTCGTTCTGTGCGACGAGGCCGTGGCCGACGCGTTCGACGTACGCCAGCAGCTTCGGCTCGTCGGCGATCCGGTACTGCGGCATCGCCAGGATCTGCGCCGCGACCGAGCGGCCGATGAAGTGCTCTTCGCTCGGGTCGAGGTCCTGCGCCGACTTGCGCATGCGGTTGGCGCCGCGCGTGACCTTGCCGATCACGGTGTTCTCGTCGGTCGCTTCCTCGAGTGCGTTCATCACGCCAGCGCAGGCCGCGAAGCCGAGCAGTCCGCCGAGCAGCAGGACGACAGGAAGGGCGCGCATCAGCGTTCCTCCCGCAGCAGCTTGCCGGCCACCAGGAACGCGCGCAGCTCGGCCTCGGGCACCTCGCGCGCCTGCAGCTTGTCGACCAGCGCGAACGCCTGTTCGAGGTTCGGGTTGCTGGCGCGGTAGCTCTTCTCGACCTGCGGGTTGAAGCCCTTGCGCGCCGCCGACGTCTCCGACGTCGAGTAGGTTTCGCGCACGCCCTGGCCCGAGAGGCGCACGTCCTTGTTCTTCGACACGTCGGTCTCGTGCACGAAGCCGGTGACCTTCGCCAGCTTCGCCGAGAACCAGGCGCCGTCCTTGCCGACGAACTCGAGCTGGTCGCCTTCCTTCAGGTCGGCCACCGCCGGCGCGAACGAACGCTTCTGCGCGCGCAGCTTGGTGGTCTTGCGGGTGACGATCAGCGGATCGCCGGGACTCTGCGGCGCGGACGCCGTCAGCAGGAACAGCAGGGCGAAGATCCCCGCAGCACGAATGGAGCGCATGGCGCGCAGCAGGATAGCGAACGCCGGCGACGGCGGCGATTCATCCCCGCCGCTCGCGGTCATGACGCCGGCGCCTCGGGCACGGTGCCGCCGCGCAGGTCCTTCATCACCTCGGCGAGCCGGCTGACGGCGCGTACCCAGCGCATGCGCACGGCGTTCGCGGTCATGCCGAGCTCGTCGCCGATCTCGACGAACGAACGGTTGTCGTACTCGCGCGCGAGCAGGATCTTGCGGTCCTCGGCTTCGAGCAGTTCGAGGCCGAGGCGCACCCAGTCGCGCACTTCGTTGCGGGTCGCGTCGCGGCTCGGCGTGGTGCTGCGCTGCAGCGCCGGATCGAGCGCCAGCACGCTGTCGGTCGGCAACGTGCCGTTCTTGCCGAGGTCGCGGCGCTTGGCGCGGAACCAGTCGTTCTTGTCGCGCAGCGTGTTCTCGGCGACGCGCGCCAGCAGCGCGCGCAGCTGCAGGCTGTCGCGCACCTGGAAGCGCGGCGCGTAGCGCAGGAAGTCGACGATCGCGTCCTGCAGGTAGTCGTCGGCCTCACCGTGCCGCCGCAGGAACGGGCCGAGCCGCCGTTCGACGTGCTCGCGTAGCCAGGGCAGGTGCAGTTCGACCAGCGCCGCCAGCGCCGATTCGTCGCCGCGGTGCCAGCGTTCGAGCAGCAGCGGCGTGGTGTCGGTGGGCAGGCCCATGGGCGAAGGAGCCGGGAACTCTACCGTCGCTGCCGCACGCCGTCGCCAGCGCGCGTGCCGGCCGCTGAGAGCGACGGCGCTCATCGGCGGCCGAGGCGCCGCGACGGGCGCACGCCGAGGTCGATGGCGCGTGTCTCCTGCGGGCTGGTGATCCACAGGCTGCAGCGACCGGGCCGCCCTTGCTGCTGGAAGCTGCCGCCGCGGGCGGTGCGATCGTTCGGGGAGGTGCTGCGCAGCCTGGCGCCGTCGCCGGCCCGGAAGCCGACGCCGTTCGGCGCCGGGGCATCGAGGCACCATTCGCCGACGTTGCCGTGGCTGTCGAACAGGCCGAACGCATTGGCGCGGAAGCTGCCGACCGGCGCGTGCAGCGCGTGGCCGTCGTCGAACTGCTCGTGCACCTCGGGCTTCAGCGCGCGCCGCGTCGCACTCTGGTCGTAGACGTTGGCGGCGCCGTGCAGCGAGCTGCTGTCGGGGCCCGTCCACCACGGCGTGTTCGCACCGGCGCGGCAGCCGTACTCCCACTGCGCCTCCGTCGGCAGCACCATGCCGTGCTCGGCGAGCACGCGCTGCGTCGACGTCCACGTGACCCTCTCGACCGGGTGGCGATCGTCGATGGTGCCGCCGAGGAAGTCGTCGCTGCCGGTCGGATGGCCGCTCGGCCGCTGCCAGCCGGGCTCGCTGCACAGTCGCGCCCACTGACCCTGGGTCAGTTCGTGCCGCGCCAGCAGGAACGGCTCCAGCTCGACCTGCTGCGTCGGTCCGATGAACGCCAGCGCTTCCGGATCGTAGTTCGCGCCGTCGGGGTCCTGCGCCTGCGCGCCCATCCAGAACGGCCCGCCGGGCAGCAGCACGAACACCACGCCGGTGGCGGCGCCGACGTCGATGCCACCGTCGGCGCGGTGCGTCGGGATCGGCAACGTCGCGGGGTCGTCGGTGCCGTTCCAGGCCGACGCGAGGTCGTAGAACTCCCACAGCTTCGTCACCGGGTTGCAGCCGATCGGCACCAGCCCTTGCACGTCGTGGTCGGCCAGCGGAATCGTGCGACCGCGGTACAGCGTGCTGGCGGTGACGCCGTCGGCGGCGGCGATCGCGGTGCGCGCCGCGGCCCACGAGGCCTTCGCGTGTGGGTGCGCGAAGGTCGCCGCGCGCACGGCTTCGGACCAGCGCAGGCGCTTCTCGATGCGCGGCCGCTGCACCGACTGCAGTACGTCGATGCGGCCTTGCAGCGCCACCAGCGTGTCGTGCAGGAACTGGTCGGCTTCGGCGTCGAACGTGTGGCTGGCGGCGGCGGTGATCGCCGCGTCCAGCTTCCCCGCGCGCGTGCCCAGCCGTTCGACTGCTGCATCCCGGTCGGCGATCGTCGCCGCCAGGGTGCTCGCTTGCTTCTCGAACTGCGCCCGCCGGTCGGCCGGGGCCTTCTGCGCGGCTTCGGCGCTGGCGGCCTTCGCCTCGTCGTAGCGGCCGTTGGCGAGCAATGCCCACGCCAGTGTGTCGAGCAGCTGGTGCTCGAGCGGCGTGCCGCGCGCCTTCTGCAGCGCCAGTTCGGCGAGCTGCAGACCGAGCTCTTGTTCGCCGTCGATCTTGCGCTCGGAGACCGGCACGGCGACGCGTTCCCAAGCCTGACGGTTCAGCTCGACGGCGCCGAGAGCGATCGTCGTCGCCGACAGCTCGGCGGCGGGCAGACGACGTTCGCCGCGCGCGATCGCGACACACGTGCGCAGCCACTGCGCCTGTCGCGACACCACCTGCCACTCGTCGTACTGAGGGTGGGCTTGCCGTTCGGCGGCGCGCTGTTCGGCCGAACGCGGCACTTCGCGCGCGCGCAGCGCCGCGATGCCGGCGACGATCGCCGGCTGCATCGCGGCAAGGCGACCGCAGTCGTCGGCGAGCCAGCGGCGCAGGTCGGCGGTGCGCTCCGGCCACGCGGGAACGAGCGTGTCGACGCGCTGCAGCGCACGTTCGTGCAGCATGACGCCGGCCAGCAGGTCGTAGTCGCGCACCTTGTCGGCCAGCGCCGAGCGCGCCTTCGCTTCGTCGCCGGCGAGGCGCAGGTTGTCGTCGGCGCGGCGGCTGGCGAGCAGGAAGCCGCTGCCGGCGACCAGCGCGCCGACCGCGAACACCGCCAGCGCCGCCGCTTGCCACGGTTCGCGCGCGATCCAGCGCACCAGCCGTTCGCCGGTCGTCGGCAGGCGCACGCTGACGGCGCGGCCGTCGGCGAGGGCGCGCAGGTCGGCGAGCAGCGCCTGCATCGAGCCGTAGCGGCGCAGGCGCGACTTCTCGAGCGCCTTGCCGACGACGGCGGCGAGGTCGTCGCCGACGCCCGGCAGTTTCTGCAGCGGCGGTGGCTCGCTGCCGAGCACGCGCTGCATCGTCGCCTCCGGCGTCGGGCCGCGGAACGGATGGGCGCCGGTCAGCAGTTCGCACAACACCACGCCGAGCGCAAAGACGTCGGTGCGTGCGTCGACCACTTCGCCGCGCAGCTGCTCCGGCGACGCGTAGTCGACGGTGCCGAGGAAGCCGCCCTCCTGCGTCATCGACGGCAGCGCTTCGTCGCGCGCGACGCCGAAGTCGGTCAGCATCGCATGGCCGTTTTGGCGCACCAGCACGTTGCCGGGCTTGACGTCGCGGTGCACGAGGCCGTGGGCGTGCGCGTGGGCCAGCGCGTCGGCGAGCTGGGCGACCAGCGCCACGGCGCGCGCCGGCTCGTGGAACTCGGCCATGCGGTCGTGCAGCGGCGCGCCGTCGACGAACTGCATGGCGAAGAAGTGCTGGCCCTGGTCGCTGCCGAAGCCGAGCACCTCGACGATGTGCGGATGGCGCAGGCGGCCGGCGGCGGCAGCTTCGCGGCGGAAACGCGCGATCGCGCTCGGGCTCGCCACCAGGGCCGGCGCCAGCACCTTGACGGCGACGCGGCGGTCGAGCGAACGCTGCCACGCTTCGTAGACGATGCCCATGCCGCCGCGGCCGAGTTCGCGGACGAGGCGGTAGTCACCGAGCACCACGGTGCCGTCGTCGATGGCTCGATCCAGTGCGGCGGCGCTGGCGCCAGCGCGCGGGGCGACGCCATCTGTCGCCGGCGTGGTCGCCGTCGCCTGACCGGACAACATCGGCTCGAGCAGGTCGCGCAGGTCGCCGTGTTCGGCCAGCAGGCGTTCGGCCTCGGCGGCCGTGGTCGGCTTGCGGACGAGGAACAGCTCGAGGGCGCGTTCGAGGCGGTCGCCGGGTTCGGGGTCTGCGGTCATCGGGGCACGGTGCAGCGGGGGGTCTCAGCGGACAGCGGCGGCCGCGCAGAAACCACACGCGCGGTCGGCGGATCGGTCACTTGTGGTCGAGTGAGAACACGCCGTCGAACGCCGGGTCGGCGAGCCGTTCGCGCCACAGCGCCGTCAGCTTGTCGTCGGGGCGCAAGGCAGCGCACGCGGCGATGGCCGCGGCGGCAGCGGCGCGGTCGTCGCGCTGCAGGGCCGTCACCGCCTGCTGCCAGCGCTCGGCCAGTGCCAGCTCGCTCGACGTCGCCCGCGCGCGCACGGCGAGCGGTTCGAACACGGCGATCGGCTCGTGCCGGCCGACGACGGTCACGCGCCCGACCTGCCGACCGACCACGAGGTCGCCGACGTCGGCCCAGGCGGTGTGGCTGACCAGGCAGCGTGTGCCGAACGCCTTGTTGGCGCCTTCGAGCCGCGCCGCGAGGTTCACCGTGTCGCCGATCGCCGTGTAGTCGAAGCGCGACGCCGAGCCCATGTTGCCGACCACCGCCTGGCCGCGGTGCACGCCGATGCGCGTCGCGATCGGCGGCAGGCCGCGCAGGCGCAGTTCGCCGGCGATGGCGTCGCTGATCGCCAGCGCGTCGATCGCCGCCAGCACCGCCGCGCGGCCGTGCTGCGGGGTGCTCGCCGGCGCACCGAAGATCGCCATGATCGCGTCGCCGATGAACTTGTCGATGATGCCGCGCTGGGCCAGCACCGGCGCGCACATGCGCGTGAAGTAGTCGTTCAGGAACGCCACCAGCTGCTGCGGCTCGCTGCGCTCCGCCAGCGACGTGAAGCCCTGCAGGTCGGTGAAGAACAGCGTCACGTCGCGCGTCTCGCCGCCCAGGCGCAGCGCGTCCGGATCGCGCAGCACCTCCGCCAGCACCTCGGGCGCCAGGTAGCTCTGGAAGGCGCGGTGCATCTGCCGCTTCTGTCGGCCTTCGACCAGCAAGCGCCACAGGAACGAGCCGCCGGAGGCGACGCCGCCGGCGACCGCGGGGGCGGCCATCGGCACCGCCAGCAGCACGCTCCACGCCCACAGCGCCGCGGCGATCGCGGTGAGCACGAGCAGCAGCAGCGCCACCGCCGGGACGACGACGCCGGGCAGCGCGAACACCACCGCCGTCGCCAGCACGGCCGCAGCGGCGGCGAGCGGCAGTTCCCACGCCGGCACCCGCAGCGGATCCCCGCGCAGCAGGTTGTCGAGCGCCGTCGCATGCAGTTCGACGCCCGGCAGGTGCGCAGCGAGCGGCGTCGGATGCGCGTCCTCGTAGCCCTCGGCGTGGATGCCGACGAGCACGATCTTGTCGCGGAAGAAGTCGGCGGGATACAGCGCCGGCTGCCCGGCTTCGAGGCGGTTGATCGACTCGAGCACGTTGACGAACTTCACCTTGCCGAACGAGAACGCCGGGCCGCGCAGGTTCAGCAGCAGGCGTGCGTCTGGCGGGCACGGCAGTTCCCCGCCGTGCGGCAGCTGCAGCGTGTGGTCCGAGCGCCACTGCACGGTGCCTTGCGGGTGCGCTGCCAGCAGGGCCGCGAGCGCCAACGACGGCTGCGTCGTGATCGTGCCGTCGGGCATCGTCGCGGTGCGCAGCAGGTCGTAGCGGCGGTAGGTGCCGTCGGCGTCGGCCAGGATGTTGACGAAGCCGAGGCGATCGGCGCCGGCCTGCAGTTCGGGGATCGGCAGCACGAAGCCGCGCTCGGCGGTGCGCTGCAGCGACGCGGCCGGCAGGGCCAGGGCCCGCGCCGCCAACGCCGCGTTCTCCGCTTCGTCGCGGCCACCCCGGCGATAGCCGACGAACTTCATCGCCAGCGCGTCGCCGGGGCCGTCGGCGAGCACCTGGCCGAAGGCGCGGTCGTCCTCGGCGTTGCCGCGTTGGTCGAACAGCACATCGAACACCACCGCCCGCGCACCGGCTGTGCGCAGGTGCGCCAGCACCTGGCCGTAGACCTCGCGCGGCCACGGGAACGGCACGCCGTTCTGGTCCATGTAGTCCATGGACTCCTGGTCGATCCACGCCAGCACGATGTC
>JBILEY010000276.1:0-7077 GCA_044351865.1 Planctomycetota bacterium
ACGATGACCGTCAGCGGCAGCCCGATCACGTCGGCCTACGAGGCGACGACGATCACCTTCACCAGCACGTCGGGCGGCTCGCCGACGACGTTCTCGTGGGACTTCGACTTCACCGCCAACCCGGGTGTGCTGACCGCCAGTGGCTCCAGCGTGAGCCGCACGTTCACGAACACGACCTCGTCGACGCGCACGTTCACCGTGCGGCTCGTCGTCAACGGCCCCGGCGGCCCGGCGGCGACGCAGCGCACGCTGACGATCGTGTCCGACACGGAGTCGGTGACGCTCACCGCGACGAGGGACAACACGATCTACCAGGAGCTGACCAGCAACAGCAACGGCGACGGCACGCGCATGGTCGTCGGCCGCACGGCGGGCACGTCGAGCGGTTCGACGGCCAGCCTGTCGCGGCGCGGCCTCGTGCAGTTCAACGTGTCGTCGATCCCGGCGAACTCGACGGTCTCGTCGGCGACGATGTCGCTGACGGCCGACACACCGGCGCTCACCGGGCCGCAGACGATCACCGTCCACCGGCTGACCAGCGCCTGGACCGAAGGCAACGCCGCGGCCACGGGCTCCAGCGCGCTGGCCGCCGCAGGCGTCGGGGCGGCCACGAGCAATGGCGGCGCGACCTGGAACAACCGTTCCTTCTCCACTGCGTGGTCGACGGCAGGCGGCGACTTCGCTGCTTCCTCCGGCTCGTTCAGTGTGGACGATGTCGGCACCTACAACTCGACGTCGCTCGCGACCGACGTGCAGGCCTGGGTCAACGGCACGACCAACAACGGCTGGCTGCTGCGTGGCACCGAAGCGTCGGCATTCACGGTGAAGCGCTTCCGGACGCGCGAGGCCATCACCGGCGCACCGACGCTGACCGTCGTCTACACGCGCCCGCTGCCGTGAGCGATCTCGGCGATTCCCGAATCCTCGGGCGCCGCGGCCGCAGCGGCGGCCCACTCCGAGCCACCGCCATGCGAACCCTGCTGCTGCTGCCCTTCCTCGCCGCCTGCTCCGTCTACCCTGCGTTCGTCGCCACCAAGGTGGTCGAACTCGAGATCCCGGCGGCGACGCTGCAGAGCCTCGCCTGCGAGTCGCACAACGGCGCCATCACGGTGACCGGCGCCGCGACCGAGACCGTCAAGCTGCGCTGCGAGATGAGCGTGCGCGGCGTCACCCAGGAAGAGGCCGACGGCAACCTGGCGAAGCTCGACCTGGGCCGCGAGACGACCGACACCCAGCTGAAGCTGTTCGGCCGCTACCCGCTGAAGGAGCTGTGGAACCGCTCGCCGAGCTTCGTCTTCACGATGACCGCGCCGGCGAAGCTGGCGCTGCAGCTGACGACGCACAACGGCGACGTGACCGCGAACGGCGTCACCGGTCCCGTGGCGGTCACCACGCACAACGGCCGCATCGGCGGCCAGGTCGACGGCGCGCAGGTCACGGCGACGACGCACAACGGCGACATCGCGCTGCAGGTCGGCGGCAACGGCAACCTCGAAGGCGCCATCGAGACGCACAACGGCGACGTGCAGCTGGTGTTCGCCGGCCCCCGCAACGCCGCGATCGAAGCCAGCACGCACAACGGTCGCCTGACGGCCACCGGCGCTGCGGCCGTCGTCGAAGCGCGCCGCAGCTCGCTGCGCGCGACCGTCGGCACCGGCGGCGGCAAGCTCGTGGTCACGACGCACAACGGCGACGTGACGGTGCGCTGAGAACAGGAGACGGCCAGGTCGGGACCAGGCGGCTTCAGCGGCCCGCGTTCCGCCCTTCGCGCACCTTCCGCAAGTCCGCGAGATCCTGGTCGGGCGGCGTCAGCTGTCCCTTCGCCGGCGCCGACTTCTCCGCCGCTGCGAACGTCTCGCGACAGCGCAGCAGCGCCACTTCGGCTTCGGCGAGGCGCCCGAGCGCCATCAGCACGCGGCCGATGCCGAGGTCACAGCGGTAGACGTTCGCCGGCTGCGCTGGCGTCGCCGCCGCCGCCAGCCGCCGGCACTCCTCGAACATCGGCAACGCCTCGGCGTGCCGGCCCGCCATGCGGCGCACGTCGGCGGCCAACGCCATCAGCATCAGCGTGCCGTCGGCGGTCGCACCAGCGCTGGCGCGGCGCAGCTCGAGCGCCTTGTCGCCGTGCTCGATCGCGGCCGGGAAGTCGCCGGCCAGGCGTTCGGTCGACGCCAGGTTGCCGAGGATCGCCGCGTAGGCCGGGTGCTTCTCGCCTTCGCGCTTGCCGAGCCGTTCGAGCGCTTCGCGGTAGGCGGCGATCGCCGCCGTCAGGTCGCCGCACATCATGCGCACGCCGGCGACGTTGTTCAGCGTGCCGATCGTGTCCGGATGGTCGTCGCCGAGCAGGCGCCGCCGCGCCGTCAGCAGGCGCTCGAGCGTCGGCAGCAGTTCCTTGCGGCCGCCGCGCGAGTGCTGCACGAGCAGCAGGTTGTTCAGCAGCGACAACGACTCCGGATGGTCTTCGCCCTTGGTCGCGACCAGGCGCGCGAGCGAACTGCGGTACAGCACCTCGGCGGCCTCGAGTTCGCCCGACTCGTGCAGCACACCGGCGAGCAGGTTGGCGGCCAGCAGCGTCGGCCGGTCGGTCGGGCCGCGCTCGCCCTGCATGCGGGCCACCAGCGGCTCGAGCAAGGTGCGGGCACCGGCGCGATCGCCCCGCGCGCGCAGCAAGTCGGCGCGACGGACGGCCGCGGCCATCGCGAGCTCGTCGGCGCCGAGCTTCGTCGCCAGCGCGTCGACCTCGTGCAGCACCGTCTCGGCTTCGTCGAGATCGCCGTGCTTCACCAGAACCGACACCAGCGACACCAGGGCTTCGCCGAGATCGCGTTCGCCGCCGGCCACGGAACGCCAGGCCGCGACGGCGCTGCGCAGATGCTGCAGCGCCTCGTTGCTCATGCCGAGGCCGAAGAAGGCCTGGCCGATGGTCTGGTCGAGCGCCGCGCGCAGGTCGGGCTGCTGCTGGAAGCGCGCCTCGAGGTCGCCGGCGCCACGCAGCAGCGCGTCGGCCATCTTCACCTCGCGCCCACCCTTCGCCGGATCCGGCGCCGAGAACACGTCGAGCAGGAACTCCGACGCCGCAGCCGCGCGCGCCGCCGCGCGTTCCGCCGCGGTGCGGCCGGTGCGTTCGGCGGCCTCGGCCTGCTGCGTGCGCAGCAGCGCCGACGTCACCGTCACCAGCGCCGCGATGGTCACCGCCACCACCGTCGTCGCCGCCGCGACGGCGAGGCGATGGCGCCGGACGAACTTGCGCGCGCGGTAGAGCACACCCGGTGGGGCTGCCAGCACCGGCTCGTCGTGCAGCAGGCGCTGCACGTCGGCGGCGAACTCGGCGACGCTGGCGTAGCGCGCGGCCGGCTCCTTGCGCAGCGCCTTGCCGACGATCCAGTCGAGTTCGATCGGCACCTGGCGGCGCCGCGCCGACGGGGGCTGCGGTTCGCGTTCGACGATCGTGCGGATCGCCGCGGTCAGCGGCTGGCCGTCCAGCTCGAACGGGCGGCAGCCGCAGAGCAGTTCGTAGAGCACGACACCGAGGCCGTAGACGTCGGTGCGCACGTCGACGTCGCGGCCTTCGACCTGCTCCGGACTCATGTAGGCGAGCGTGCCGAGCAGCATGCCGGCGTCGGTCCGTGCGTCGGCGCGGCTCTGCAGCACCCGCGCGATGCCGAAGTCGATGACCTTGGTGCCGCCGTCGGGCAGCAGCAGGATGTTCGCCGGCTTCAGGTCGCGGTGGATGACGCCGCGCTGGTGCGCGTGCTGCACCGCGTCGGCGATGGCGAGGAACGTTCGCAACCGCGCGGGCAGGGGCCGTTCGCCGACGGCGTCGTGCGCGGCCAGCGGTACGGCTCCCGCGAGCAGCTCCATCGCGAACCAGCAGGTGCCGTCGGCTTCGACGCCGGCCTCGAACACCTGCGCGATGCCCGGATGCTGCAGCCGCGCCAGCGCTTCGATCTCGGCCTCGAACCGGCGGCGCAAGCGCGCGCCGTCGAGCGGCGAACGCATCACCTTGACCGCGACCTCGCGCTGCGGCCGGTCCTGGCGGGCGCGGTGCACGACGCCCATGCCGCCCTGTCCGAGCACGTCGCCGAGCACGAACGGGCCGAGCCTCGCCCCCGGCTGCAGCACCGGCCCCGGCAGCACGCCGAGCGTGGTGCCACTCGGCGGCACGAGGAACGTCGCCGAGCCTTCGTGTGCGAGCAGGCGTTCGACGGCCGCGTGCAGCGCGGTGTCGCCGGCCGCCTGCTGCGCGAGCCACGCCGCGCGTTCGGTCGGCGGCACGTCGAGCGCGCGTTCGAACAGCGCCCGCACCTGCGACCACGGCGCACTCATCGGTCGGCCAGCTCCGCGCGGAGGAACGCGCTGGCGAGGCGCCACGCGCGTTCGACTCCGGACAACGACGTGCCGAGCACGGTGGCGATCTCCTGCATCTGCAGGCCGGCGAAGAAGCGCAGCTCGACGATCTGCGCCAGCTCGGGATCGACGGCGGCGAGCCGCTGCATCGCCTCGTCGACCACCAGCAGGTCGACCGCGCGCTGGTCGTAGACGTCGGCGACGTCGTCGAGCTCGACGCGCACACGATCGCCGCCGCGCTTGTGCGTGGCCCGCGCGCGCAGATGGTCGACCAGCACGGAGCGCATCGCCCGCGCCGCCGCCCGCAGGAAGTGCGCGCGGTCGGCGAACGGCCGTTCGCGGTCGGCCAGCCGCAGCCAGGCCTCGTGCACCAGCGCCGTCGGCTGCAGCGTGCTGTTGGCGCGCTGGCCGACCTGCTGCGCGCGCGCGCGCAGATCGCCGTACAGCAGCTCGAACAGGCGCGACGCCGCGCTCGCGTCACCGGCGGCGCTGCGCTGCAGCAGTTCGGGCAGGGGGTCGGGTTCCACGGTCATGTCGCGGCAGAAGCCTACCCCTGGCGACGGACCCGCCGCACTCGGGAGCCGCCGACGTGCCGCGTAGCGGCCCTGCGACCGGCGTGTCCCGGTTCGAGCCAACGCTCCCCGACGACCTTCCCCGGCCGCCCAGCGCACCGGCCGCCCCGGCTCGCTATGGTGTTCGCCCTCGATGATCACCCTGACTGGCATCAACAAGCGGCACGGCAACCAGATCCTGTTCGTCGATGCGTCGCTGCAGCTCAATCCCGGCGAGAAGGTCGGCCTGACCGGCCCGAACGGCGCTGGCAAGTCGACCGTGTTCCGACTGATCGTCGGCGAGGAGACGCCCGACGACGGCGAGGTCGCGCTGCCGCGCCGCCTGTCGCTCGGCTACTTCCGCCAGGACATGGGCGAGATGAAGGGCCGCTCGGTCATCGACGAGGCGATCGTCGGCTGCGGCAAGGTCGGCGAACTGCACCACGAGCTGGAGCAGCTGCAGCGCGACATGGCCGACCCGGACAAGGCCGACGACATGGACCGCATCCTCGAGCGCTACGGCGAGGTGCAGGCGCAGTACCAGGACCTCGGCGGCTACGAGCTCGAGGCGAAGGCGAAGGAGGTCATGCACGGCCTCGGCTTCAACGACGCGCAGATCGAAGGCGACGTCGGCGCGCTCTCGGGCGGTTGGAAGATGCGCGTCGGCATGGCCAAGGTCTTGCTCGGCAACAACGACGTGCTGCTGCTCGACGAACCGACCAACCACCTCGACATCGAGTCGATCCTGTGGCTCGAGCAGTTCCTGCAGCAGACGAAGGCCGCGGTGCTGATGACGTGCCACGACCGCGACTTCATGAACCGCATCGTCGATCGCATCATCGACGTCGACAACGGCCAGTTCGTCTCCTACACGGGCGACTACGACTACATGGAGCGCGAGCAGAAGGTGCGCGCGCTGCAGCTCGAGGCGCAGTTCGAACGCCAGCAGGCGATGATCGCCAAGATGCAGCGGTTCATCGACCGCTTCGGCACGCACGTCGCCAAGGCGGCGCAGGCGCAGAGCAAGGCGAAGAAGATCGAGAAGATCGACAAGATCGAACTGCCGAAGAAGCGCGAGGTGGTGCCGTTCGCGTGCAAGACGCCGCCGCGCTCGGGCGACGACATCGTCAAGATCCACGGCCTGAAGAAGGCCTACGGCACGCGCGCGATCTACAAGTCGCTCGACTTCGAGATCAAGCGCGGCGAGCGCTGGTGCGTCATGGGCCAGAACGGCTCCGGCAAGACGACGCTGCTGAAGATGATCGCCGGCCACCTGCAGCCCGACGGCGGCCAGCTGAAGCTCGGCAGCGTCAAGATGGGCTACTTCGCGCAGCAGGCGCTCGACCTGCTCGACCCCGACCTCACCGTCTACCAGCAGGTCGACCAGAAGTTCCACCTCGAGTCGATCGGCGCCAAGCGCAACCTGCTCGGCGCGTTCCAGTTCTCCGGCGACGAACAGGACAAGCTGATCAAGTTCCTCAGCGGTGGCGAGAAGTCGCGTCTCGTGCTGGCCCTGATGCTGTTCGACCCGCCGAACTTCCTCGTGCTCGACGAGCCGACGAACCACCTCGACATCCTGACCAAGGAGATGCTCGTGCAGACGCTCGGCAACTTCGACGGCACGATGCTGTTCGTCTCCCACGACCGCGGCTTCTTGCGCGGCCTCGCCACGCGCGTGCTCGATGTCAGCGATTGCGCGGCCGGCGGCCCGGCGAAGGCGTATCCGGGCAGCTACGTCGAGTGGGTCGCGAAGACCGGCATGGAAGCGCCGGGCGTGCACGCCTGAGCCGGCGCGCCGGCGGCGCCAGCACGCGCCTCGCTGGCCGCCGTCACGAAGCCCGCGCCATCGACCAGCCCAACCGGTAGAACGCCCGCATGTCGTGGTGGCTGCTCGCGCTGACGGTGCTCTGGCTGGTGGTCGCCGTGCACGACCTCGTCGCCGTGCGCAAGCTGCCGTCGCTGCCGCCACTGCCGCCCGAGAGAACGCCGCCCGCCGACGTCACCGTGGTGATGGCGGTGCGCGACGACGTGCACCACGTCGAGGAGTCGGTGCGCCGCCTGCTGGCGCAGCGGCACGTGCAGCTGCGCCTCGTCGTCGTCGACGACCGCAGCATCGACGGCACCGGGGAGGTTCTGGCGCGCCTCGCCGCCGCCGAGCCGCGCTTGTCGATCGTCACCG
>JBILEY010000038.1:0-21333 GCA_044351865.1 Planctomycetota bacterium
CCGGCGTGCAGCACCGTCGCCGCCGACGCCGGCTCGACCAGGGTCAGCGCGGGACCGCAGTTGCCGACCATGGTGGCGCTCATGGTGAGCGCCGCGGTGAAGTTCAGGCGTTCGTCGCACGCCAGCACCAACGCCCCGCAGGCGATGGTCAGGAACCACAGCAGCACGATCGCCAGGATCGAGGAGATCACCGCTGCCGGCAGCACTTCGTTGTCGAGCTTGATGCGCTCGACGCTCTTCGGCCGCACGAAGTGGCGGATCGTGTAGGCGAGCAGCTTCAGGATCACCAGCAACCGGACCTGCTTGATGCCGCCGGCGGTCGAGCCGCTGCAGCCGCCGAGGAACATCGCGCCGAACAGCAGCAGCAGTGCCAGACCGGGCCACACCTGGAAGTCGGCAGTCGCGAAGCCGGTCGAGGTCAGCACGCTGACGCCGTTGAACGCTGCCTGGCGCAGCGCCGAACCGAACGGCAAGCCGGCGCGCACCAGCGACCAGGTCAGCAGTGCGATCAGCAGGCCCGTGGTCAGCGCGTAGATGCGGAACTCGCCGGTGCGAGCCAAGAGCAGGGGGCCGCGCCAGCCGGCGCGCCAGTTGGTGGCGATCACCGCGAAGCTGGTGCCGGCGAGGAACATGAAGACCGTGAGCACGATCTCGCCGCCGAGGCTGTGGAAGTCGGCGATCGAGCCGCGGGTCGAGTAGCCGCCGGTCGCCAGCGTCGCGAACGACTGGCACACCGCCTCGAACCAGTCGAAGTCGCCGGTGGCCATCAGCAGCAGCGTGCAGGCCGCGGTGAGGCCGACGTAGATCGCGGCGATCAGGCGCGCCTTCTCGATCGCACGCGGTTGGTAGGACTCGGAGCCGACGCCGACCGATTCCGACGTCAGCAGGTTCTTGCCGGTGACGCCCATCGCCGGCAGCAGGGCGACGAACACGAGCACGATGCCGATGCCGCCGATCCACTGCAGCAGCGCGCGCCACAGCAACAGGCTGTCCGGCGTGCCGACGATCGCCGGGTTGCTGCCGCTACCGAGCATCGTTGCGCCGGTCGTCGTCAGGCCACTGACCGTCTCGAACACGGCGTCGAATGGGTTGGGCAGCAACCCCGACCATTGCAGCGGGATCGCGCCGAGCATGCTGGCCAGCAACCAAGACAGGCCGGCGACGGCGATCGCCTCCTTGCGGAACACCTGACCGCGGTCGCGGCGCCCGGCGAGCCACAGCAGCGCCGCCACGGCGCTGCCGATGACCACGCTGCCGCCGAAGCCGGCGAGCGGGTGCAGCGTCGGATGCGCCGACTCCAGCAGCGCGAAGGCGAGGCACGGCAGCTGCGCCAGCGTGAAGAACGCAGCGAAGCCGGCCATCAGGCGCGCGATCTGCGCGAGGTTCATGGGCGTTCCTTGTCGCGGGAATCCGGTGCTGGCGCAACGCCGAAGCCGGCGGCCTCGGGATCGACGTCGAGCGCCATCGCCGCCGCGTGCCGCCCCAGTTCGGGTGCGAACTTGAAGGCATGCCCGCTGCACGCGGCGATGCGCACGACGCTCGGCAGGCGGCGGCTACGCGCGACGACGAGCCGGTGGGCGGGCAGCATCGTGTAGAGGCAGGGCTCGCTGCGCCGCAGGCCGTGCACCGGCATCGCGAAGCGCTCGCGCGCGAGTGCCAGCAGCGCCCTGTCGTCGATCGGCGGAGGCGCGCCGGCGGCCTCGTCCGGCCCTTCCGTGCGATGCCGCGCGGCCTTCAGGCCCGTGTCGCCGACGTCGGGCAACCCGTAGGTGAAGTCGCGGGCCGAGGCGCCGATGCAGGCCCACACCGGGAACGTGCCGGCGCGGGTGGCGGCGGCATCGGCCGCGACGTCGAAGTAGCCGACCTGTTGGTGCAGCACCGTGGCGGGCGCTGGTGCGGCATCGGCGGCGAGCGCGTCGCCGCCAGCACCGGCGGCCACCACCACGCGGGCCGCCGACAGTTCGCCGCGGTCGGTGGCGACGGCGATGCGATCGTGCCGCGGCTGCACGCCGGCGACCGTCGTGTGCCAGAGGAATCGCACGCCGGCGGCGGCCAGCCAGTCGCGCAGTCCTGCCATGGTGGTGGCGGCGAGCACCACCGCAGCCGTGTCGTCGACGAGCACCTGGTGGTCGTCGTCGAACGCCAGCAGCGGGAAGCGGCGTCGTGCCGCCGCGACCTCGATCCTGCGCACGTTCGCACCGCTCTGCAGCGTCGTTCGCAGGTAGTCGGCGAAGAGACCCGCTGGTGGCCCGAAGAACACACCCGGCGTGCGCAGCCGCAGGGGCGTGCCGAGGGCTGCTTCCAGCGTCGGCCAGCCGCGAGCATGCGCGGCGCCGGCCAGTTGCACGTATTCCGGCTCGTCGTAGGAAGACCGGGTGATGCGGGTGCGGCCGTGCGAGCTGCCGTGCTCGTGCCCCGGGCCGAAGCGCTCGACGACCGTGGTGGCACAGCCGGCGCGCACCAGCCAGAAGGCGGTGCAGAGTCCTTGGATGCCGGCGCCGACGACGAGGCAGTCGCGCTTCATCGGCGGCACTGTGCCGTGGCACCCGCGTCGATGCACGTTCGCTGCGCCGTGGGTGGTTTTGGGCCGGCCCGATCTGCTCGATCCGGGATGGGCACCGGCCCGCGGTGCCAACGGACGCTGATCTTCGCGGATCTTTCCTCGTTCGTCCGGTGGAAACGGCCCCATTCTAGGGCTACATGCTGGTGATATAGTCCTCGCGCCTTACGCCTCGCAACCTCGTCGATGAAGGTCACGCTCCTCCACCCGCCGGTCTACATCAACAAGAACGGCCTCACCGCCTTGCGGCCGAGCCTGCCGCTCGGGCTCGCTTACATCGCGGCCGTCCTGCGCGACGACAAGCACACCGTCGAGGTCGTCGACGCGCTCGGGGCCGCCCCCGAGCAGATGATCCAGGACGGCGACATCTGGCGACTCGGGTTGACCCCCGAGCAGATGATCGAGCGCATCGCCAAGGACACCAAGGCGATCGGCATCACCAGCATGTGGAGCTACAGCTGGCCGATCGTCCGCGAGCTGATCCACAAGCTGCGCGCAGCGTTCCCGAACACGCCGATCGTCTGCGGCGGCGAGCACTTCACGGCGGTGCCCGAGCTGTCGATGGAACAGGCGCCGATCGACTTCCTGGTGCTCGGTGAAGGCGAAGAGACGGCGGTGGCGCTGTTCCGCGCGCTCGAGCTCGGCCTCGACCACACCGTCATCCCCGGCATCGTCTACCGAACGCCCGACGGCAAGTTCGTCAAGAACCCGCGGCGCGACCGCATCAAGGAAGTCGACCAGATCCCTTGGCCGGCGTGGGAGTTCTTCGACGTCGAGGCCTACTCGAGCAATCGCCTCGTCAGCGGCATCTACTACGGCAAGACGGTGCCGATCCTGGCGACGCGTGGGTGCCCTTACCAGTGCACCTACTGCAGCTCGCCGAACATGTGGACGACGCGCTGGTATGCGCGCGAGCCGAAGGACGTGCTCGACGAGATCGAGAGCTACGTCAAGCGCTACGGCGCGACCAACTTCCCGTTCCAGGACCTGACGGCGATCCTGAAGCGCGAGTGGGTCGTCGAGTTCTGCACCGAGGTCGAGCGGCGTGGTCTGAAGATCACGTGGCAGCTGCCGGCCGGCACGCGCAGCGAGATCATCGACGAAGAGGTCGCGTCGCTGCTGGTGCGCAGCGGTTGCCGTTCGCTCAACTTCGCGCCCGAGTCGGGCAGCGAGCGCACGCGCAAGCACATGAAGAAGATGCTGACCGACGAGAAGCTGTTCCGCGCGGTGCGGGCGTCGGTCAAGGCTGGGCTCAACGTCGGCGCGTTCTTCGTGCTCGCCTACCCGACCGACGAGAAGGAGGACATGGAGGCGACCGTGCGCCTCGCGGCCAAGCTCGGCAAGGCCGGTATCGACGACGTGTCCGCGGGGTTCTTCTTCCCGCTGCCGAACACCGAGATCACGCGCCAGCTCGAGAAGGAAGGCAAGATCAAGTACGACGACGCCTTCCTGAAACTGCCGATCTACGTCCACAACGCCTTCCTGAGCGACGACCGCAAGTTCAACGACCACTTCACCGCCAAGGAGCTGACGCGGTGGAAGTACCGGGTCGTGCGCGCCTTCTACACGCGCAGCCTGCTGCTGCGGCCGTCCCGGTGGTTCCGCATCCTCTGGAACTTCATGCGTGGCAAGGAGACCTCGAAGTTCGAGTCCTTCCTGCAGGAGACGCTCCGCAAGTTCCGGCTGCGCAAGCGGCCGACCAAGTCGCCTGCGCCGGTGGTATCGGCGGCACCGCCGGTCGCCAAGGTCTGAGTTGCGTCGCGGCGCAGCGCCATAGCGAAGCACCTAGGGGGCGACTCAGCGACCGCTTGCCGCCAGCAGTGCTGCTGCACGCGCCAGCTGGACATCGGCGATGGCATCCGCCGCCAGGTTGGCGCGCGCCCACTGGAAGGCGGCCGTGCCTGCCGCGGCCGCTGCGGCTCCGTCCGCGAACAGCGTCGCCGCCATCGCCGCCAGCTCCGTCGGCGTCTCGCCGCGGTGGATGGCCGGTGCGGGGGCCCCGAGCCCGCGGCTGCCGAGTTCGTTGGTGACGACCGGCAGTCCGTGGGCGAGCGCGGTCGCCGCCTTGACACGGAAGCCGCTGCCGGACCACAGCGGTGCGAGCAGCAAGCGCACCTCGGCGAACAGTCGAGGCAGGTCGTCGACGAAGCCGAGCACGCGCACTCCGCGGGTGGCAGCCAGGTCGCGGATCGGCGCTTCGTTGGGGCCGGCGAGCCAGAGTTCGGCAGCCGGGTTCGCGCGCTGCAGCAGCGGCAGCACGTCGCTCACCAGTCGTCGTGCCGCCTCTGGATTCGGTGCGTGATGGTAGTCCCCTAGGAACAAGGCGTTCGGCGGTGCCTGTGCCGGCGCCACGGGGCCAGCTGGCAGCGCCACGGCCGGCGGTCGGACCATGACCTCGCGCTGCAGAAGATTGCGCAGCGTCGCCGCGTCTTCGACGGTCAGGGCCTGGATCAAGTCGGCACCAGCGAACTCCCGCCGCACGTAGCGGTCCCACAGCCGCCGGTCGCGCCGGTCGCCGAGCGGGCCCAGGCCGGTGCGGGTGTTGGCGGGGCATCCGGACTCGTGGTCGGTCAGGATCGTCCGCGTCGGCCGCAAGCAGGGGAGATACTGCGCCATCTGCGCCATCTCGACGAACGCGACGTCGGGGCGGAACTCCCGCACCGCCCGCTCCAGCGCCTCCGCAAAGGTGGGGTTCCACGCTTTGGCGGCGACGAGGGGCAGCCGCCGCCATTGCCAGAGTCGTCTCAGGCTCGCCGCGAAGCCGCCGCCGCGTGGGTGGTGCATCACGGTCTCTCGCCATGCCCAAGGTGCGGCGGCCTCGTTCGCCGGCGCTTCCGCAAGGCTGCACAGCCCACAGGTTGCCTTGGCCTGGATGGCAGCTGCGATTGCCCCGAGGTAGGCGCCGCCGCCGTGACCGGCGCGGGCATTCGGGGCGAACGGAGTGACGAAGAGGACGCGCATCCGCGGGGGCAATTTGCCCCAGGACTGTAGCTGGCAAAGGCTTCCGACGCGAATCAGCCGTTGCCGTCGGCCTCTTGCCATAATGCTCTTCCGTTCCCTGGCCTCGGAGTGAGTCCTTCGCCAGGATTGACGCCGCTGCGAAAGGCAATCGAACGGTATGAACGACACCCTCAAGCTGATTGTCGGTCTCCTCGAAGGGGGCAAGCCGGAGCTGCAGGTCGCTGCAGCGCAGGTTCTCGGAGAGCTTCGCCCGAAGGAGGCTGCGGTGCTGCGGGCGCTGATGGGGGCCCAGCGTCGTTCGCCTGTGCTCGGGCGCTTCTGCTTGGAGGCCATGGCGAAGATCGGCTCGCCCGAGGCGCTCGAGGCGATCGCCCAGAGTCTCGTCGACAGTGATGCGCAGTCCGAGCACGCCGCCCACTTGTTGGCCGAGGCTGGCACCGCTGCCCACAACGTATTGGTCGCGCGCTTCGCCGCTGCCGAGGGCGACGGGGCGATCCGGATCCTCAACGTGCTGTCGCGGCAACCGAGCAAGGACGCGGTGCCGGTGTTCGTCCGCTCGTTGCTCACGCCGGACCTGTCGGCCCATGCCGGGCGCATCCTGACGGCTGCCAACGCCGCGCCGTCGCCGAACTTCGGCAAGCTGCTGCGCGAAGGCCTGCAGAAGCACCTCGACGACGCGCTGCCCGAAGCGTGCCTCGCGAACGTCATCGGCGTGCTGGCCCGGCTCGATGCCGAAGGCAGCAAGGCGTTGTTGGTCAAGCATGCGCAGGCGCCCCACTCGGCCCTCGTGCGCTCGGCCGCGTTCCGGGCGCTGCGTGGCACCGCGCTGACCGCGGCGCAGTTGCGCACGATGCTGGACCTGCTCGAAGACGCGAACGAGAAGGACGTGCACGACGCGGTGCGCGAGGTGCTGTCGAGCCTGCCGGAGGTGCCCGAGGGCGCGCTGCCGGTGATGAAGCGGTTGCTCGCCGCGCGCCAGCCCGAGCAGCGGCTGTTCGCGCTGCGCATGCTGCGCACCGCGGGTGGCGCCGAACTCGCCAAGTTCGCACTGAAGTGGCTCGACCACGAGGACGAGCGCTTCCGGGCGGCTGCGGCGGATGCGTTGGCGCACAACAAGCAGGCGAGCGACCTGGTGTTGCGCCTGCTGGTCACGACCCGTAATCCGGCGCTCGCCGATGCGGCGGCCGGAGTGCTGCTGCGGCAGGTCGAACACCTGTCGCCGAAGTTTTTGCAGGGACTCGCCGAGAAGGCGATCAAATCGCTGGCGACGAACGTCCGGCTGGCCGACCAGCTGCTCGACGTCGTGCTCGCCAGCTCCGGCGCCAAGCTGGTGCCGGTCCTGGTCGAAGCCGCTGCGCGCATGCGCCGCGCCGGCCGCCGTGGCGAAGCGCTGCACCTGCTCGCGCGCACGGCCTCGACGTATCCCGCCGACGCCGAGGTGCGCTACCAGCTGGCGCTGACCAAGCTGCTCGCCGACGCCGTGGTCGCCCCCGACGCGAACGCCGAGACGAGCGCTCCGGGCAATCCGACCATGGGGTTCTTCGCCGCGTTGGTGCGCGACGGCTTCCCGCTGTTCGAGCGCCTGCGCAAGGAGAACTCGGCCACGCCCGAGTTGCTGCTGCGCATCGCCACGCACTTCAGCACCGGCGTCGGCCCCGAGCGTCGGTTCGGTACCGAACTGCTGCAGCACCTGGCGACGCGCACACGCGGTCGCGCCGGTGACGAGGCGAAGGTCGCGTTGCGCGCCGTCGGCGTCTGACCGGCGTCAGGCCGGCGCGCTCCAGTCGATCCAAGGACACGGGAAGCGGGTGTCCTCGGGGAACACAAGGTCGAACTGCTGCGCCAGCACCGTCAGCAGGTGCCGTTCGTCGCGCACGATCGTGGACGTGCCGGTGCCGTCGCCACGGCGATGCGTCAACTCGCGGTTCAGCAGCGTGATGCGACCCTCGGCGGTGGCGCGCGCGGCCATCAGCCGGTTGCGGAAGTGCGATTGCGGGTGCGCGCTGGTGAACCAGTTCGCCACTTCGCGGTCGATCGGCGGCATCGGCTCGAGCGTGAATTCGCAGACGTCCTGCCATTCGCCGGCGATCTGCACCTGATGGAAGATGCGGGCGTCCGGCGACCGGCGATCGCCCGAGGCCCAGGCGCCGTGGCGGATCAGCCGGCGCGGTTCGTGTGGGGTCGGCTGCGGCGTCTCGACGTCGAGGCGCAGCGGTGCGGTTGGTGAGAGTCCGCCGACGCCGACGTCGCACAGCCAGCGTTCGCCGGCCAGCGTCACCAGCACGAACATGTGCGTGCGCGGCGGCGTGAAGTCGCGCGGCCGCTGGATGCGCACACGGGCGCTGAGCGGAACGGCGTCGAAACCGAGGGCCTGCAGCACGGCGAGCAGCAGGGCATTCTGCTCGAAGCAGTAGCCGCCGCGGCGCTGGTGCACGAGCTTGCGTTCGATCGCCGCCGGCGCGAGGTCGATGCCGCGGCCCAGCAGCACGTCGAGGTTCTCGAACGGAATCGCCTGCACGTGGGCGAGCACGATGGCGCGCAGGTTGTCGAGCGTGGCGGCGCGATCGCCGCGATGGCCGATCCGTAAGAAGTAGGCGTCGAGGTCGGGTGCCGGTTCCATGCGTCGCCGCCAGCGGTCAGAAGGTGCCCAGCAGCACCTGCACGAAGTTGCCGATCGGCGCTGCTTCGCGGGCGTCCTCGATCGAGCGCGACACCTGGTTCAGGATGCGACGGAAGCGCACCGCCATGTCCTTGTCGTTGATCAAGGCGCCGATCAACCCGTCGTTGCGCGTCAGCTGGTCGGTGGTGAGGCGCAGGTTGGCGATCGTCATCTTCAGGTTCTCGGCGGTCGCCGCGTCGCTGACCAGGGCGCCGATCGCGCCCTTGTTCGGGTCGACGGCATTGGCGAACAGCGTGTCGAGGTTCTCGGTGATGCGCGTGATCCGGTCGCTCGTCGGGCCCGGGCGCAGCAAGCTGCCGATCGCGCCTTCGCCGTCCCGCAGGTCGCGCATCATCACGGCGAGGTCGTCGACGATGGTGCGCAGGTTGGCGGCCGTGGCCCGGTCGTTGACCAGCACGCCGAGCGGACCGGATTCGGCGGTGTTCAGCTTCTCACTGAGCGTGCGCAGGTTGGCGATGACCGTTGCGACGTCGTCGCCGACCTTGTTGTCGGCGACCAGCTTGCCGATCGCGCCCTCGCCGTTCTGCATCTTGGCCAGCAGGTCGCGCAGCTGCAGCGCCGCTTCGTTCAGCCGCTCGTAGAACTCGCCGCTGTTGATCAGCTGGGCGATGCTGCCTTCGCCCTGGCTCAACTTGCCGAAGAACTCGCGGATGTTGGCGAGGGCCCCGTTCAGGTTGCCACCGACCGGGCCTTCGCCATCGGCGATGCGGCCGATCTGTTCGAACGCGTTGAGCTCCACTTCGCCGAGCAGGTCGCCACCGGCCGGCAGCCGCGGCGACGTGCTCTTGCCCGGGTCGACGTAGACGATCTTGCCGCCGAGCACGCCGTCGGCGCGCACGACGATCTGGTAGCCCTCGCGGAGCGGCACGTCCTCGCGCAGCAGCAACGTCATCTGCACCGGCTTGCTCGTGCGTTCGTAGTCGACGTCGACGGCGCCGACCTTGCCTACCTTCTTGCCGAGCACGAGCACGTTGACGCCCGGTTCGCAGCCGCCGGCCTGGTCGAACCAGACCTTCAGCCGCACCTTGTCGTCGGCGAGGTCGGTCAGGTTGACCGTCGCCCACAGGAGGAAGGCCAGCGTGCCGAAGAACACGAGGCCGAGCAGGGTGTCGCGGCGGATGCGATCCATGGTGGGTGCGGGGGTGAGGGTCAGTCGGCGCCGCCGCCGAGGAAGGCGCGGGCCAGTGGGTGGTCGCTGCGCACCATCTCGTCGACGGTGCCTTCGATCGCGAGCCGGCCGTCCTCGAGGATGCCGATGCGGTCGCCGCACTGCGTCGCGCAGGCGCGCGAGTGGGTCACGATCAGGCCGGTGACGCCGAGTTCGTCACGAACCTGGGCGATCAGTTCGTGGATCTGCTGGCTGATGATCGGATCGAGGCCGGCGTTCGGCTCGTCGTAGAGTACGTACTCGGGGTTGGTGACGAGCGCGCGTGCGAGGCCGGCGCGCAGCTTCATGCCGCCCGAGATGCTCGGCGGGAACTGTGCCGCTGCGTGGTCGAGTTTGACCAGGCGCAGCACCTGCTGCACGCGGTCGTCGAGTTCGCTCTTCGGCAGACGGGCGTGCTCGCGCAGCGGCAGCCCGACGTTGTCGGCGACGCTGAGCCAGTTGATCAGGGCGCCGTTCTGGAACAGGTAGCCCATGCGCTTGCGCAGCGTCATCAGCTGGGAGCGCGACATCGCGGGCACCTCCTGGCCGTCGACCTGCACCGAGCCCTGGTCCGGCTTCAGGATGCCGATCACGTGCTTCAGCGTGACGCTCTTGCCGGAGCCCGACGGGCCCATCAGCACGAAGTTCATGCCCTTCGGCACGCGCAACGTCATGCCGGCGAGGATCTGGCGGGTGCCGAGCCGCTTGTGGACGTCGTGCAGTTCGATCATCCGCCGAGGAAGTAGAAGAACCAGGTGACGATGAAGCCGAGCACGATGATCAGGATCACCGAGTTGCGCACGGCGGTCTGTACGGCGAGGCCGACGCCGAGTGCGCCGCCGCTGGCGCGCAGGCCGGCGGCGCAGCTGACGGTCGCGATGGCGATGCCGAAGACGAAGGCCTTCAGCAGGCCGACGTAGACTTCCTTCGGCAGCAGCATGCCCGACGACGTCAGGGCTTCGCGCGCACTGATCCAGTAGAGGGTCGGCGACACGCCGAGGTTGTGCTCGGCGATGACGCTGCCGCCGTAGATGCCGATCATGTCGGAGAGCACGGTCAGCAGCGGGCACATGACGGCCAGGGCCACGACACGCGGCAACACCAGGTAGTCGACCGGATCGACCGACATGACCTCGAGGGCGGCGATCTCGTCGCTGACCTGCATCGTGCCGAGTTCGGCCGCGATCGAGCTGCCGACCGTGGCGGCGAGGATGACGCCGGTGATGAACGGGCCCATCTCGCGGCACATCGACAGCGCGGTGATCGTGCCGAGCACCGCGGTGTCGCCGAAGCGGCGCAGTTCGATGCCGGTCTGCATCGCCAGGATCGCGCCAGCGAACGCCGCGACCACCATCGTCACGGGCAGCGAGCGCACGCCGGCGTTGAAGGCGGTGTCGAGCAGGAAGCGGAAGCGCCGCCGCAGGCGCGGCAGATGGAGTGCCGTGCGCAGGAGCAGGTCGCAGACGAAGCCTGCGCTGTCGGCGCGCGTGGTCGCGAAACGGCCGAGCAGGGCGAGCGGATTCATCGGTTGGTCTCCGGGGCCTCGGTCTCCGCACCGCCGCCGAGCGGAATCGGCAGGAACTGCAGCAACCGCAGCGTGCGTGCGCCAGTGTGATCCCGTTCGTAGCTGCCGAGGAACGGCACGCTGGCGGTGGTCCCGTCGGTCGTGTCGCGCTGCGTGTAGAGGCGGCCGAACACGTCGAGCGCGTCGTCGGTCGCCGAGCGGCGCACGCCGCGCACGAGTTCCCATAGGAACCCGTAGGCTTCTTCGACGCCGTAGGCGTTGCCGTCGCGCCAGGGGAACGGCGAGGGCAGGCTCCAATCGCCGAGTGTCGGCGCACCGCTCGCGTCGCGGTCGACGGTGCGGTGCCACAGCGGCCACAGCTTGGTGAAGTCCTCGGCGCTGCCGTCCTTGCGCGCCTGCTCCACGTGCCAGAAGAACGGCAGCACCCACTGCTGCGCGGTGCGGCCGTCCGGGTCGTCGTAGGTGCGCCACCAGATCAGCGGCCACAGCAGCGTCCAAGCGTTCTGGTCGTCACTGGTCACGCTGCTGTAGAAGGGCCACAGCCACCACTGCGTGAGGTTGTCGGCGGAGCGGTTCCAGTGGTACTTGAAGAACGGCCAGAGCACGTTCAGCGTGAAGAAGTGGTCGCGCTTGCTGGTCAGCTGGAAGAACGGCCACAGCACGTGCCAGCCGACGACCTCGTTGCCGCTGCGCCAGCCGAAGAAGGGCCAGAACGACCAGGCCTTCACCGGGCCGCTGTCGGTGTCCTCGTTCTCGGTGCTCCAGGTGAAGAACGGCCACAGCACGAAGCGGCGGTCGAAGCGGCCGGTCTCGATGTCGTGGCCGTAGAACGGCAGCACGCGGAACCAGCTGTGGTCGCCTTCGGCGCAGGTCGAGAAGCCGACGAACGGCCACGGCAGCAGGTGGTGGCGGTGGCCGCCCTTGTCGAGCCGCACGTAGAGCGGGAACGGCAGGCAGAAGAAGCGGTCGTAGGTCAGGAACTCGGGGATGTCCGCGTAGAGCGGGAACACCGCGAAGTAGTTCTCGCGCGAATCGGCCGACCAGCCGCCCCAGAAGATCGGGAACAGGAAGTACCAGTCGATGTCGCGCTCGCCTTCGTCGTTCGGGCGGCTGCGCCAGCTGGCCAGCGGGAACAGGCGCGCCGAGGTCTCCTCGGGGTAGACGCGGACCCGGCCGAGTGGCCACAGGAACTGGTGCTCGACGGCCTCGACGCCGGGCTCTGGTTCGGTGAGGCGCCGGTAGAGCGGTCGGATGCGGAAGTCGGAGCCGCCGGTCGGTGTGCGCTCGTAGTGCAGGATCGGCCACGCGCAGTCCCACTCGAGCACGTTGCCGGTGGCGTCACAGCGGTGGAACCAAAGCGGCGACAGGTTCACCTCGCGCGGCATCACGCTGCATGCACCGGTCGCGAAGACGGCGAAGCAGGCAAGCGACGAGCGGAGGATCATGAAGGCGCGGGAGATTACCGGCGAAGGGGCGCGGGACGCATGCACGAATCGTCGGCGCGACGAAGCGCGCTCAGCGTCGTTCGTGGCTCGGCCGCTGCGCGCGCTTTCGTTCGCGGCTCGAGGTCCGTATACCGGCGGCGTGCTGCGCGCGCGCCAGGTGGGTGCAGCATGGCGAGGTGACCACATGAACGAACAGGCGACGACGGGGAGCGCGGCTGCGCGCTCGGTTCCTTGGCTGTGGGGCGCGCTGTCGTTGCTGCTGGCGGCATGTGGCACGACGCCGGCGACGCCCGAGCAGCAGGCCCAGGCCGAGCGGCGACTGTTGATTCCGTTCCTCGCCGATCGCTCCGTCGGTTGCGACCAGCTGCTGGTCGAATTGACCGGGAACTTCGACGCGAACGTCACGCGTCCGGCCGTCGACGCCAGGCTGCACGATTTCCGTCGCGAGGTCGGCGACGGCTTCGTCGACCTCGTCTGGACCAATCGAAGCGGCGCACCCGACGGTGCCTTCCAGACGATCGTCGGCGAGAAGGTGCAGGAGGGTGAGCAGGGCTGGCGTCTGGGTCGCGGCACGCGCTTCCGCGTCGTCAACCAGCTGCGGGTGCGGGTGTTCGAAGGACGGCGCGAGTTGACCCTGCGCGCGACCACGACCGGCGACTACGCGCTCGTGCAGGACGGCAAGAGCAAGCCGCGCGACCTGCGGCGGTTCTGCATCCCCGATGATGTTCCGGCGGCGCCATGACCCTTCCTCGAGGCAGTTGGGGGGTCGTCTTTGGCGCTTTGCCGCTTGCCGGCTTGCTGTTGGCCGGTGGCTGTAGCCAGGTGCCGCAGCGCCGGCTCGATGCAACGGATCCGAGCATCTATGGCCTGTGCGCCGATCCGGCGGCGCGTGCGGCCTGGGAGCGGGCGAACCTGGCGTTGGCGAAGGGCGACGATGTCGGCGCGTTGCCGGACCTGATCGCCTGTGGGAAGGCCTGCCCGGACTTCGTGCGTGGCCACGTCGCCTACCAGGATTGTGCACGCCGACTCGGTGGCGAAGTCGAACGGGCGATGGTGACGACCTACCTGTCCACGCCCGAACGGCCATCGCCGGTGCCGGCCTACCTGAAGGCGCGGCTGGCCGACACGCCATACGCGCAGTGCAACGCGCTGGAGGCGATCCTCAAGCGCGATCCTTCGTTCGCCTGGGCCCACCTGTCGCGCGGGCGGGTGACGCGGCTGCAGGGGCGTTTGTTGCCAGCCCTCGACATGCTGGCGGCGGCGACGGTCAACGATCCCGACCTGCACGAGGCCAAGCTCGAGCGGGCCCAGGTGCTCGCCGAGCTCGGTCGCGATGCCGAAGCAGCAACTCAGTACCGCGCATACCTGCAAGCGCGGCCCGACGATCTCGTGGCGGTGCACGAGTTCGTCACGCTGCTGCTCTACCGCTTCGGCCGCTTCGAGGAGGCGTCGCCGTGGATCGACCGGTTGGAGCGCGCGACGCCGGGATCGCTGTCGGTGCGCATGGATCGCGCAGCGGCCTTCTGGGGGGCTGGGCGGCACCGCGACGCGGTCGACATCTACCTGTCGGTTCTGCAGTCGGCGCCGAACACCTCGCGCGCGGCGTTGAACATCGGCCTGCTCTACTACGAGGTCGTGCCACAGGACGAGGCTGCGCGCCGGCGGTTCTGGCCGCGCGCACGCCTGGCCTTCGACTGGTTCCTGGCGACGGCGATCGCGGCCGAGGGCCACGAACAGTTCGAGCGCACGCTCGGCGTGCCGTTCCGGTTGGCCCGCATCGCCGAGCTGCTCGGGCCGCCGGCGGCGTCGAGCGGCGACAGACGGGACGTCCGCGCGTTGTCCTGGCCAGACTCCTGACCGCGTCTCCAGGTCAGGTGTCGCTGTGCTTCGTCGACGCCGCGAGCGCGCCGGCCAGTTGGGGCTGCAGCCGCCGCCAGTCGGCTCGGACCCATCGGTCGTCGCGGCGACCCGGAGGTCGCACGCGGTAGCGCGGCGAGTCGATCTTGGCGACGTCGAAGCCCTGCTGGGTGCGCCGCAGCAGCAGGTTCCGAAGGTCGAGGTTGCCGTCGCGAAAGCCCGCCGCATGCAACCCATGCACGAACTGCTCGATCGCCGCGACGGCGACCTGCATCGCGGTGTGGTCGAGGGTCGGGAACAGTGCTGCGGCGTCGATGCCCGGATCCGCCACGGTCACCAGCGTGGCCTGGCGCAGGAAGCCGAGGTGTCGCTGCTCGAGGACCACCAGTGGCTCTGGTGCCGCGAAGCCATGGTCGCGTAGCCAGCACAAGGCGTCGAACTCGCGCGTCGCCCGCCCCTCGGACCAGGGCGCGGTCCGCCTGCCGAGGTTGCGGAGGTGTTGGAGCCAACTGTCGTATCGATACGTCTTTACGTAAGCTGCGCCGATCGCGGTCTCGAACCGGCGCACCCAGGAAGACCGGTGGTCGGTGACCTCGTCGCCATGGTTGCGGAGCCCGAGCGAACCTTCCTCCGGCAGGTGGCTCGCCCAGGCCGGCCAGCTCGGACTGCTGCGCTTCCGGCTGTGCAGGTTGTGGATGCTTGTCGACACCTGTGCCTAACGGTAGTCTGTGAGCTGAGATGTGCACACTGCATGGAGGTAGGGCAGGGTGCTCTCAGCAAGGAGGAGCCGCGTGAAGACCGTAACCAAGAAAGAACTGGTCCATCGCATCGCCGACAAGACCGGGGTCACCAAGGTCGTAGCCAAGGAAGTCATCCAGCACTTCCTGAACGCGATCATCGACGAACTCTCGGAGGGGAACCGTCTCGAGTTCCGCGAGTTCGGCGTCTTCGAGTCGCGCGAGCGCGCGGCTCGGCTGGCGCAGAATCCGCGCACGCTCGAGAAGGTGCCGGTGCCCGCCAAGCGCATCGTCAAGTTCAAGGTTGGCCGCTTGATGCGCAAGAAGGTGTCGGGCGAGGACGTCGGCGACCTGACGCTGGACGACCACGACGACGACGACGAGGGGGCGCCGCCTGCTCCGAAGTCGCGCAAGAGCAAAGCGGAGAGTCGCGGGCCGAACGGCAAGGAAGCCGAGGGGCCGGCCTGAGCTGAAATTGGGGCACTTGCGCCCCGTTCGCATCGCGGACCGACCCGATGGCAAGGCTCAGAGGCTGAGAGCCCGTAGCATCGTTTCTTCTCGGGCTCTCACCGCAGCTTGCGCAGGGCCTGGTCGAGATCGGCGATCAGGTCCTCCGGCTCTTCGATGCCGACGCTGAGTCGGATCAGCCCATCCTGCAGGCCGCTGCGGCGGCGCTCCTCGGCCGGGATGGACGCGTGCGTCATCGACGCCGGATGGTCGACGAGGCTCTCGACACCGCCGAGGCTCTCGGCGAGCGAGAACACACCGAACGAAGAGCAGACCTTCTTCGCCTGGGCGACGGTCGCCTTCAATTCGACCGACACCATGCCGCCGCCGGCGCGCATCTGCTTCTTGGCGACCGCGTGGTTCGGGTGGCTCGGCAAGCCCGGATAGTAGACGCGGTCGACGCGCGGGTGCGCCTCGAGCCACTTGGCCACCTTCAAGGCGTTGCTGCAGTGGCGATCCATGCGCACGTGCAGCGTCTTCGTGCCGCGCAGCACGAGGAAGCAGTCCATCGGGCCCGGGGTGCCGCCGCAGCTGTTCTGGAAGTGGGCGAGCCGCTTGTGCAGCGCTTCGTCGTCGCTGACGAGTACGCCGCCGACCACGTCGCTGTGGCCGCCGAGGTACTTCGTCGTCGAGTGCACGACGATGTCGCAGCCGAGCGCCAGCGGGTTCTGCAGGTAGGGCGTGGCGAACGTGTTGTCGGCGAGCGTCAGCAGTCCGCGCTTCTTGCAGATCTTCGCGATGGCGGCGAGGTCGCAGCAGCGCAGCAGCGGGTTGGTCGGCGTCTCCAGCATCACCAGCCGGGTGGTCGGGCGGAACGCGCCCTCGAGCTGCTTGTGGTCCGTCAGGTCGACGAAGGTCGTCTCGATGCCGAACTTGGCGTAGAGGGTCCGCAGGATGCGATAGGTGCCGCCGTAGAGATCGTTGCCGGCGACGACGTGGTCGCCCGACTGCAGCAGGTTCAGCACGCAGTGGATCGCTGCCATGCCACTGGCGAAGCCGAGCCCGAAGCGCCCGCCCTCGAGGGCCGCCAGGTTCTGCTCCAGCGCCGTGCGCGTCGGGTTGTGGGACCGCGAGTAGTCGAAGCCCTTGGTCTTGGCTGGCGCCTCCTGCACGTAGGTGCTGGTCATGTAGACCGGCGTCATGATGGCGCCGGTGGTGGGGTCGGGCGTCTGGCCGGCATGGATCGCCTTGGTGCCAAAGCCCACGGTGCGTTCGCTCTTCATCGGGCCACGGAGTTTACATCGACGCCGCTGCCGGCAACATGTTCGGCCCGATGGCTTCCGCTGCTCCCACGCGCCCCTTCGACCTCGATGCGCTCGAGTTCCACGTCGTGCGCAACATGCTGACGGCGCGCCTGGCGACGCCGGTCGGTGGGTCGGCGGTCGACGAGCTCGCGCCGGCGGCGACGCACGGCGAGTTGGTCGCGCGGCTCGCCGCCACGCGCGAACTCGCTGCGCGCCTGGCGGAGCGCACCGAGCTGCCGCTGGCAGGAGCCATCGACGTGCGTTCCTGGTTGGCGTCGTTCCACGCCGGCGAACACGTGCTGCAGGCGCGCGACCTCGCCGACCTGAAGCGGCTGCTGCGCGCCGGCCAGCGTTGCCGGACCTGGTTGCGAGCGGCGACGCCGGCGCTGCAGCGCATGGCGCGCGACGTGCCGGATCTGGGCGACCTGGTCGACGAACTCGAGTTGCTGGTCGACGATCGCGGTGAAGTGCTCGACTCGGCGTCGCCGAAGCTGGCGTCCGTGCGGGCGCAGATCGAGGTCGCCAGGCTCGCGGTCGACACCACGATGGCGGCGGTTCTGGCAAACGCCGAGGTGCGCAAGTGCCTGCAGTCAGGCGAGCCGGCCTGGCGGCATGGGCGGCCGATGCTCCAGGTGAAGGCCGAGTTCCGGGGGCGCGTGCACGGAGTGCTGCACGACCGCAGTGCTTCGGGATCCACCCTGTTCATCGAGCCCGAGGCCGTCGTCGACGCGGCCAACCGGTTGTCCGATGCGCAGGCAGCCGAGCATCGTGAGATCAACGTCGTGCTTGCTGATGCCGGGCGAGGGCTGCGTCGCTTCGCGGACGACATCGACGTCTGCGTTGCGTTCGTGGCGGCGGCGGACCTGCTACAGGCCAAGGCGCGGCTGGTGCGCGAACTCGGCTTCGTGGTCCCGGAGGTTGTCGTCGACGGCCCCCTGCGGTTGCACGGGGCGCGGCATCCGCTGCTGCTGCAGCGCGGGGATGGCATCGTGCCGTTGGACGTGGCGCTCGGGGACCCGCACCACCTGCTGGTCGTGACCGGCCCGAACACCGGGGGCAAGACCGTGGTCCTGAAGACCATCGGCTTGCTGGCGTGCATGGCGGTCAGCGGCCTGCCGATCCCCGCGGACGTCGGCGCCCAGGTTCCGTTCTTCACGGCGGTGCAGGTCGACATCGGCGACGAGCAGGCGATCACCCAAAACCTGTCGACCTTCAGTTCGCACGTGCAGCGCATCGCGCGGTGCCTTCGCCATGCGTCGCCGACGGCTCTGGTGCTGCTCGACGAACTGGGGGCGGGCACCGACCCTGAGGAAGGTGCGGTGCTCGGCTACGCAGTGCTCGAGCAGCTGTTGGCGGCGCGGGCGTTCGCCGTGGTCACGACCCACCTCGGTCGCCTCAAGGACTTCGCCTACCAGCACAAGGGGGCCGAGAACGGTTCGATGGCGTTCGACGGCGCCACGCTGCGGCCGCTTTACCGGCTCGATCTCGGCATCCCGGGCAACAGCCATGCGCTGGACATCGCCAGCCGGGTCGGCATGCCCGAGGCGGTGGTGACGCGCGCGCGTGCGCTGCTCGGAGTTCGCGACCACACGCTCGACCACCTGATCGAGCGGGTGCAGGTCGCCCGCCAGGATGCCGAGGCCGACCGCCGGCGAACGGCCGACATGTCGCGCGCCGTCGAGCAGAAGCAAGCGGCCTTGACCGAGCGCATGGCCGACGCCGTCCGCAAGGAGGCGTGGCTGCAGGAAGAAGCCGACGGGGTGGTGGAGGCGGAGCTGCGGCGGGTGCAGGCCGCTTTGGCTGAGCCCTTGGCGGCGCTGGCCAACGCGCCGGCACCGCACGGCGAGCGGGCGCGTGCCTTGCGCACGCTGGTCGACGGGCTGCTGAAGCAGGCGGCGCTGCACCGGCGCCGCATGGCGTTCTGCAACGGCCTGAAGAAGGGGGACCAGGTGTTCCTGCCGCGGTGGCGCCGCCTCTGTGTGGTCCACAAGGTCGACAAGGTCCGCGAGATGCTGACGGTGGACTACGGCAACGTGAAGATGGAGGTCCCGTTCGAGGACGCCTCCTGGCTGCAGCCTCTCGGCGGTTGAGGCTGGCGGCCAACCTGAGCTTGCGGTCGAGGGGGTAGTCGCTACGCTGCTCCGCGCTGGGCCTCTACCCGTCGGACCCAGCGGAGATCTTCCGTGCCAACGGTCTTGATCGCGGACAACGACACCGAGGTGAGCTCCCTGCTTGCTGAGGTGTTGGGGCGCAGCGGCCTGAGCGTGCAGTGTTGCTTCGATGGCGAGGCGGCATGCGCCATGGCGCGTGCACCGGAGGTTCGGGTGCTGGTCTGCGACCTCGACATGCCGCGCGCGTCCGGCGTCGAAGTGGTGGAGTCGCTGCGCGGGCTGTCGAGTCCGCCGGCGGTGGTTGTCGTCTCTGGCTACATGGACCCGGCCGTCGAGCTGCGCCTGACTGCCTTGCCGTTCGTGCGTGAGGTTCTGCGGAAGCCGTTCGACCTGCTGGTGTTCGCGCGTCGGGTCGCCGAACTCGCTGGGCCGCCGGGTGCGGCGGCGAGCGAAGTCTGACGCAGGCGCGGAAAATCCCGAAGCGACCTTGATCTGGGTGGGGGCGTCGTTATCCTCCTTCGTCCTTTCTGCAGCAGCTAGCCCGCTAGCGTAGCTCAACTGGTAGAGCACCTGATTTGTAATCTGGAGGTTGTGGGTTCAAGTCCCATCGCTAGCTCCAGATCGATCGGTGCCCTGCGGTGGCTACCGGTGGATGGCTGCAGGAGAGGAGCGCACGCACGGCAACGTCGGGCGGATACCAAAGCGGCCAAATGGATCAGACTGTAAATCTGACGGCTCTGCCTTCGCAGGTTCGAATCCTGCTCCGCCCACCAAGTCCTACGTCTAGCCCCTGGGCTGCTCCAGGGGGCTTGGCGGCGGGCGTGTGAAGTGACAATTCGATGCTCCTGTCGTCAGTGCCAGCCGCCTGAGTTGGCGCTTGGCGACTGGAGGCGGGATCCAGCTGTGCGGGTGTAGCTCAATGGTAGAGCTCCAGCCTTCCAAGCTGGTGGTGAGGGTTCGATTCCCTTCACCCGCTCCAGGTCGTTCCTTCGTTCTTTTTCGGTCGTTCTTTCCGAACAGCGTCTGCTGCTATAGCTCAGCTGGTAGAGCACCTCCTTGGTAAGGAGGAGGTCGTGGGTTCAAGTCCCGCTAGCAGCTCCATCTTCTGTCCCTCTGTCGGGGCCCGCGCGGACCCCTCCGAATTCGAGATCCCATGGCCAAGGATGTTTTCACGAGAACCAAGCCCCACGTGAACGTGGGGACGATCGGGCACGTTGCCCACGGCAAGACCACGACGACGGCGGCCATCACCTATACGCTCGCCTCGGTCGGCATGGCGAAGTACAAGGAGTACGCCGCGGTCGCGAAGGGCGGCACGGTGCGCGATGCGACGCGCGTCGTCACGATCTCGGCGGCGCACGTCGAGTACGAGACGAAGAACCGCCACTACGCCCACGTCGACTGCCCCGGCCACGCCGACTACGTGAAGAACATGATCACGGGCGCGGCGCAGATGGACGGTGCGATCCTCGTGGTCGCGGCGGACGACGGCCCGATGCCGCAAACCAAGGAGCACGTGCTCCTGGCCCGCCAGGTCGGTGTGCCGGCGATCGTCTGCTACCTCAACAAGTGCGACCTCGTCGACGATGCGGAGCTGCTGGATCTGGTCGAGATGGAGATCCGCGAGCTGCTGAACAAGTACGACTACCCCGGTGACACGGCCAAGGTCGTGCGCGGAGCCTCGTTCAAGGCGCTGCAGACCACGACGCCGGGCCCGAACAACCCTGACAGCAAGTGCATCTTCGAGCTGATGGACGCGATCGACGCGGCCATCCCTGAGCCGAAGCGCGAGATCGACAAGACCTTCCTGATGCCGATCGAGGACGTGTTCTCGATTGAAGGTCGTGGCACCGTCGCGACCGGCCGTGTGGAGCGTGGTCGCGTCAAGGTCGGCGAGACCGTCGAGATCGTGGGCATCCGCGAGACGCGCGACACGACCGTCACGGGCGTCGAGATGTTCCAGAAGACGCTGGACGAAGGTATCGCTGGCGACAACGTCGGCCTGCTGCTCCGTGGCCTCAAGAAGGAGGACATCGAGCGTGGCATGGTCCTCGCGGCGAAGAAGACCGTGACCCCGCACACCAAGTTCGAGGCGCAGGTCTACGCGCTGACGAAGGAGGAAGGCGGTCGTCACACGCCGTTCATGAACGGCTATCGCCCGCAGTTCTACTTCCGCACGACGGACGTGACCGGCACCGCGAAGCTCAAGGGCGCCGAGATGTGCATGCCTGGCGACAATGTCGAGATCGAGGTCGAACTGGGCACTCCAATCGCGATGGACGAGCACCAGCGCTTCGCCATTCGCGAAGGCGGCCGCACGGTCGGCGCTGGTCGTGTGACGAAGATCATCGCCTGACGCAGGCGTTTTGCGGTCGCTCGACCCGGACCACCGGGCTCGTGCGATCGTCGTTGCGAGGCGCCGGCTTGCCGATGTCTCTCAGCTGCACAGGGCAGTAGCTCAATTGGTAGAGCTGTCGATTCCAAATCGACGGGTTGAGGGTTCGAGTCCTTCCTGCCCTGCCATTTCGATCGCACACGCGATCCGTTGATCGAGCATCG
>JBILEY010000277.1:0-7048 GCA_044351865.1 Planctomycetota bacterium
GCCGCGGCATCGGCGACGTGTGGACGATGACCGTGCGCGAGTACCTCGACGCGACGCCGTGGCGCCGGTTCCTGTACCGCATGGCGCGCAACCCGGTCGTGCTGTTCGTGGTGGCGCCGTTCCTGCTGTTCGTGTTCTGGCAGCGTCTGCCGCGCCGGACCGCGCCGCTGCGCGAGAAGCTGTCGGTCTGGACCACCGACGTCGCCGTCGTCGCCATGTGCGTCGGCATGGGTTGGCTGTTCGGGTTCGGCACCTTCCTGATCCTGCAGGCCGCGGTCATCGCGTTCGCCGGCACCGTCGGCGTGTGGCTGTTCTACCTGCAGCACCAGTACGAGGACGCCTACTGGCAGCGCGGCGAAGCCTGGGACTACGTGCAGGCGGCGCTGAAGGGCAGCTCGTTCCTGGCCCTGCCGAAGGTGCTGCAGTGGTTCTCCGGCAACATCGGCTTCCACCACATCCACCACCTGAGCCCGCGCATCCCGAACTACCACCTGGAACGGTGCCACGCGTCGGATCCGCTGTTCCAGCAGGTGCAGCCGATGACGCTGCGCAGCAGTGTCAGGTCGCTGTGGCTGCGGCTGTGGGACGAGGATTCGCAGCGGCTGGTGCCGTTCTCGTTCTTGCGCCAGATGCGCGCCGCGCACTGATCCGGGGCCGGCCTGTCCGACCGCCGGCGCCGGGGGCCTGGCGGTCGTTGTCAGTTCTTTTCGCCTGCGCGTTGTCGCGGCGACCCCGTTCGACTACCGTCCCGCCTCGAAAGCGCGGGCCAGTCGCCGCCTTTCGGATCATTCAGCGACTGGATGACCTGCGCCCTGGGTGCTGGTTCCGGCGCATCCGCTCCTGCCCGTCCTCTCGTCGAGGTCGCCGCTTGCTCGGTTGCACCTCGCGTTCGCGGCACAGTGCCGCATGCCGGAACCGCGTCCGTGGACTGCAGGCTCGGAGTTCCTCATGGGTAAGCGTTTGTTCGTCGGCAATCTCTCCTTCAACTCGACCGAAGACAGCATCCAGGCGGTGTTCGATCAGGGCGGTTGGAAGACGGCCAGCATCAGCATCGTCACCGACCGTGAAACGGGTCGGTCGCGCGGTTTCGCGTTCGTCGAGATGACGTCGGACGCCGACGCGCAGGCGGCGATCAAGGCCCTCGATGGCCAGAACCTCGATGGCCGCCCGCTGCGCGTCAACGAGGCCGAAGAGAAGAAGCCGCGTTCGGGCGGCGGTGGCTTCGGTGGTGGTGGCGGCGGCGGCGGTGGCTACGGCGGCCGCGGCGGTGGTGGTGGCGGTGGCGGCGGTGGCCGTCGCGAGCGCTGGTGATCCAGCGCCGGGTCGCGCTGCGCATCTCCGGATGAGCGGCTGACTCGAACAAGGCCCGCGTCGCCGCATTGCGGCAGCGCGGGCCTTGCTGCTTCCAGGGGCAGCTTCTATCGTGCCGGCCCGTCGGTGAGCCCCCGGGCGCGCACCGTGCATCGGCCGGCCAAGAAGGGCCGGTCTCAAGTCGAGGCGAACTCTCGCCGATGCTGATGGCCAGTTGTGCAATCGCACGACACGCCCGGAATGACGCGTCGTCCGCCCCTTCTCCGCGACTGCGGAGCGACCGGGCAGGGCGCGGCAGGCCAGACGATTCCCCCTTGCGTCCGTGCACCATCGAGTGCACCGGCGCCATCGAGACAGAACTGCGTGAGTTTCGCTTCCCTCGGGCTCAAGGAGCCCATCCTCCGTGGCGTGCGCGCCGCTGGCTACGAAACGCCGACGGAGATCCAGGCGCATGCCATCCCCAAGATCCTCGGCGGCGCCGAGCTGATCGGCCTCGGTCAGACCGGCAGCGGCAAGACGGCCGCGTTCGGCCTGCCGATGCTCGACAAACTGTGCGGCGGCGCACCGGGCCTGCGCGGCGTCATCATCGTGCCGACGCGTGAGCTGTGCGTGCAGGTCGCCGAGAACCTGCGCGTCTACGCCCAGCACGCCGGCCTGCACGTCTGCACCGCGTTCGGCGGCGTCGACATGTCGATCCAGGAGAGCGCGTTCAAGCGCGGCCTCGACGTCGTCGTCGCCTGCCCGGGTCGCCTGATCGACCACCTCGAGCGGCGCAACCTGAGCTTCGAACGCGTGCAGATGGTCGTGCTCGACGAAGCCGACCGCATGCTCGACATGGGCTTCATGCCGCAGATCCGCCGGATCTTCCTGCGCCTGCCGCAGGAGCGGCAGAACCTGCTGTTCTCGGCCACGATGCCGAAGGAAGTCGAAGGCCTCGTGCACGACTTCCTGCCGAACGCCGAACGCGTGCAGATCGGCGCGCGCAGCCAGTCGGCGAAGACCATCAGCCACCGCTTCGTCGCGGTGAACGCCGCCGACAAGGCCGACGCGCTCGAGCGGGTGTTGAGCCGCGAGAGCGGCCGCGTGCTGGTCTTCGTCAACAAGAAGATCGGCTGCGAGAAGCTCGGCAACGCGCTGCGCCGCTCCGGGCTGCCAGCCGATGCGATCCACGGCGACAAGGGCGCCGAGGCCCGCTACGCCTGCCTGCAGGCGTTCGCGCGCGGCAAGACGCGCTTCCTGGTCGCCACCGACGTCGCCGCGCGCGGCATCGACGTCGACGACATCGAGCTGGTCGTCAACTACGACTTCCCGCTGGCGCTCGAGGACTACATCCACCGCGCCGGCCGCACTGGCCGCGCCGGCAAGACCGGGCGCGCGCTGTCGCTGGTGGCGCCGATGGAGAAGCGCCTGTTCGAGGTCGTGCAGGCGCACCTGCAGGGCAAGGAAGTGGCGAGCGTGCCGAGCGCCGGTCGCGGCTACGGCATGCCCAAGCGCCGCGAGCGCAAGGACGGCGACAGCCGCGGCGAAGAGCGCGGCGAACGCAGCGGCGGTCGCGGTGGCCGTCGTGGCGGTGGTCGCGGTCGCGCGACCGCAGCGAGCCACTGAGCCCAGCAGCGTTCAGCGCGGTTCGACGACCGCCGGCACCTGTAGTGTTGGCTCCGCATGGCGGCCCGGACGCGCCAGTTCGCGCGGCGTCCAGCCGAGCACCAGCCACAGCGCGGTGAAGCCGAGCACGTAGCCGATCGGCACGTGCCAGCCGTGGCGCAGCCACTTCGTCACCGACTTCGCTTCGTCGAACACGCCGGCGATGGCGACGCCGGCCGAGCTGCCGAACCACAGCATCGAACCGCCGTAGCCGACGGCGAACGCCAGCAGGCCCCAGTCGTAGCCGCCCTGTTCGATTGCGAGCTTGGTCAGCGGGATGTTGTCGAAGATCGACGACACGAAGCCGAGCACCAGCGTGGTCGGCACCGACGCCGCCGGCAGCGACTTCACCGGCATCATCGACGCGGTCAGCACGAGGCACAGCAGGAACGCGGTGCCCTTCGCCGCGCTCGGCAGCAGATGCCAGTCCGGCCGGCGCAGAGGTGCCCCGAGCAGCAGCGCGGCCCAGACGCCGACCGCCGGGAAGTCGAGCAGCACGTTGGTCGAGACCGTGCCGATGATGACGGCGCCGACGATGCACAGGCGCGTGCCGTCGACCGGCGGCGGCGGTGCGTCCGGGCGCTGCAGCGGTTGCAGCCGATGCTGCTGGCCGCTGGCGAAGAAGCCGAAGAACGCGACCGCGACGACGGCGCCGAGCGAGGCGCCGACGAGCCACGACGGCGAGGCGCCTTCGATCCACAGCATCGTCGTCGTGGTGTCGCCGATCACCGAGCCAGCACCCCCGGCGTTGCTGGCGGCGACGATCGCTGCCAGGTAGCCGACGTGCACGCGGCGCCGGAACAGCGCCAGTGCCGACGAGCCGCCGATCAGCGCCGCGGCAATGTTGTCGAGCACCGACGACAGCAGTGCCACCAGCAGCAGCAGCACGAACGCGCCGAGGCGACCGCGCGGCAGCACTTCGGTCAGCTTCTCGGGCAGGTGGCTGTGTTCGAAGTGCGCGGCGAGCAGCGCGAAGCCGAGCAGCAGCCCAGCCAGGTTGGCGAGGATGCGCCACTCCTCGTGCAGGTGGTGCAGCACGTCGAACTCGGTGAACCCAAGGCGCACCAGCAGTACGGCGGCGAGCCCGGCGATGGCGATGTGCAGGGCGAAGCGATGGAAGGCCGCGAGCCCGAGCAGGGTCGCGACGAACAGGCCGAACAGGCCGAACAGGACGAAGTCGATCACGCGAAGGGTCGTGGGGCGGAACGGCACCGTGGCGCACTCCGCAGCGACGGAGGGCGCTCGCCGGCGGATGCCGTGGAAACGAGCGCCCTGGCGGCCCGACCAGGACAGAGCCTGCCGCACCGGGGTTGGTGCGGCACCCTTGCGATGCAGCCCTCTCCGTAACGCCGCGACGGCGCCTCGGCAAGGCGCCATGGACGACGCCGACGGCTGCCCCTGCCCGCGGTCGCGGCGTCGGCTACGCTGCGTCGGCTTCTCGTTCCATGCGTCTCCACGTCCTCGTCGGTGCCGCGGCCATCCCGCGCAAGCGCCGATCGTCACCACCGTGCTGAGCAACGGCACCACGCAGACGCGCTACGACATGGTGATCCTCGGCGACGGCTATCAGGCGTCGCAGCAGGCTCAGTTCGACCAGGACGTGACCACGTTCCTGACGGCGCTGTTCCAGCGGCAGCCGTACGCGACGTTCGCGGCCTACTACAATGTGCACACCGTCTTCCGGGCCAGTGTCGACAGCGGCGCCGACCGGCCCGACGAGGTGCAGCCGGTGTTCAAGACGACGGCCTACGAGGCGACCTACGACTACGGTGGCGTCGACCGCTGCCTCTACATCCAGAACACGTCGTTGGCCCTCGCCGACGCGGCGCTGGCGCCGGCGACCGAAGGCCGCGTGCTCGTGCTGGTCAACGATGGCCGCTACGGCGGCTGCGCGTCGACGTTCGCGGTCAGCTACAACGGCTCGCAGATGAACGAGGTGCAGATCCACGAGCTGGGTCACAGCCTCGGCCAGCTCGCCGACGAGTACGACTATCCGAACGGCACCTACACCGGCGGCGAGCCGAGTGCGGTCAACGTCACGGCGTCGCCGGTCGGCGCCAAGTGGTCGATCTGGCACGGCACCGACGCGATCAGCGCGTTCGAGGGTGCGGGCTACTACGCGTTCGGGCTCTACCGGCCGAAGGCGAACTGCCTGATGCGCAACCTCGGCGTGCAGCTGTGCCGCGTCTGCCAGGAGAACATCGTCAAGATCACCAATACGATCGCGAAGTCGATCGTGGCGACGTCGCCAGCGACCGCCGCGGTCACCGTCTCGGTGCCGACGCCGCAGACGTTCTCGTTCACGCACATCGTGCCGGCCGGCAACCAGCCGCTGATCACCTGGAAACTCGACGGCAACGTCCTCGCCGGCGCCACCGGCAGCAGCTACACGCTCGATCCGACGACGACGACGCTCGGCGCGCACACGCTGGTGGCGAGCGTCAAGGACCAGACGACGCTGGTGCGCACCGATCCGCAGAACGTGATGACCGAGACGTTCACCTGGAACGTCACCGTCGACGATCCGACGCTGGCGCAGCTGCGCGTGCCGACCGCCGCGGCCAACCCGCTGTTCGTTCTGCCGGGTGGCACGTCGACGTGGACCGCGACGATCGCCAACGACGGCCCGGCGGCCGCCGGCGCGTTCGCGGTCGAGTTCTTCCTCGCGGCGACGACGACGTGGGCGCCGACCGACACGCTGCTCGGCCGCGTGATGGTGCCGGCACTGGCGGCGGGGCAGTCGACGCCGGTGAGTCTGACGGCGGCGGTGCCGTGGCAGTTGCCGGCAGTGTTGCAGTGGGTGCACGTGCGCGTCGACCGCGAGAACCTCGTTGCCGAGGCGAACGAGAACGACAACGGCCGCACCGTGCCGCTGGTCGGCCAGATCGGGCCGTGCGTGACGAAGCTCGAGTACGACACGCCGCTGGTGGTGCCGTCGACGGCGAGCCTGTCGTCGTCGGCGGGCGGCGTGCTGCACCCGACGGTGGTGGCGCCGTGCGTCGACCCGGCCGCGGCCCTCTACCTGATCGTCTGGGGTGGCTCCGGCACGGCGCCGGGCATCCCGCTCGGCCCGGGCGTGACGCTGCCGCTGAACTACGACCCGCTGCTGCAGACCTCGCTCGACGCGGTCAACGGCCCGGTGTTCGGCGCCTTCCTCGGCCTGTTCGACAGCTCGGGCATCGGCCGTGCGACGTTCACGCTGCCGCCGGCGGCCAACCTGCCGCTCGGCACCACGCACTTCGCGGCGGTGATCCTCGGCCAGGCGACGCTGTTCGCGGCGGCGACGAACCCGCTCGAACTGCAGCTGCTGCCGTAGGGGCGAGGCTTCGCCGTCCGCCTTGAGTTCTCGTGGCTAGTTCCTAGGATCGAACGAGACGTAGTCGCTCGGATTGTGGGAGTACCCCTCTGGCGCTCCCGAACTCGTCTCACACCGCTCAATGAACTCCACTCTCTCGCAATGGTTCGCCGTGCTCCCACTGCTCTGTGGTGCCGGTTGTACTTCCTACCACGTGCCCACGGCGGCCCCTGAGGTCGTCGTCAATCTCGCTGCGTCGGATGTTGAGTCGATCACCGAGGTGCGCGGTGTCGGTTCCAGCTTCTTCCTGCTCCTGCCCTTGTCCGGTGGGATCGCATCTCAGGAGGCGATCTACGATGCGACCAAGAAGGTCGCGGAGAACCACGGCGCGGACTTCCTGATATCGCCTCGAGTGAAGATCACGCACTACTGGTTCTTGATCGGGGACTACGCCAGCGCCGAGGTGGTGGGAAAGGCCGTCAAGCTGCGCCCGCGCGCGAAGTCCTGAACCGATCGGTGTAGGTGTCTTGGCCCGGTCGTAAAGCCGCGGCATCACCCCAGCAGCGCCTTTGCCGCGGCCACCGGATCGCTGGCGTGCACCAGCGTGCGGAACACGCTGTCGAGGTGGGCACCGGCCGCGGCGCCGACCTGCGCGCGCAGCTCCGCTGCGGTGCCGCACGCGAGCATCTTGCCCTGGTGCAGCACGGCGATGCGGTGCGCGGTCGTCTCGACGACGTCGAGCAGGTGGCTGCAGTGCAGCACGGCGCCGCCGCGCGCCGCGAACTCGCGCATCAGTTC
>JBILEY010000321.1:0-6328 GCA_044351865.1 Planctomycetota bacterium
ACGGCGATCTCGGATGAGGTGAAGGCGCGTGACAAGGACCGTCGAGTGGAAGCATGGATCTGCTTCCTGTTCGCGCTCGTGGTTGCGCCCGCCGCCTACATTCAGGGCACCCCACACTGGCCCTACGCCGCAGTTGGACTGGCCTTCACCGCGGTGTGGCTTGTCCTGACGTTGTCGAGGCGGAATCGCCTTCGCACGCAGCGCCTGGCCAACAAGCCCATGCAGCCGCCGAGCGCCCCAATTGGCGCTCGCGGCTGACCGCCAAAGACGTCAGGCGCGCTTCCGATGGCCCATCAGCTTGTCCTGGTGCTGATCCCGTACCTGGGCACGAGTGTCGTGAACCAGGTATGGGATCTGCTGGTCGGTCACTGCGGTGATCCGGTCGGGGACGAGATGCGCTTCGAGTACACAAAGATCGGTGGTAGGTGGGATCGCATCTTCGCCGGACGGGTTGACGTAAAGATCAACGAGACCGATCACCTTGGGGGCGAGGTGCGCGACAACCTCTGCTTGGTGCGTGACCTGCCCACTGACCTCGCCCCGGGTTGCGTAGTTACACCGGACGGCCAGTTGCACTTCCTCGGGTGGAGGTTCGCTCCAGATGCGATCATCACACCAGATGGCGAGGCAGCCTGCCCCATCGAACCGCTTGGTGAAGACATGGATGGTGATCAGGCCAGGCTGTGGGCTGCGATTCGCGAAAAGCATCGAGACTGCTATGCCGTTGCCGTAGACGGCAAGAGCTGATTCCATGGCGCCTAACTCCACGCAGCAGCCGACGGACCGCGCGATCACGCAACCGCGAGATCAGGCGACACCCGCGCGCGGCCCACGGCTGAGCGTGAGAGACGTTGGACGCGCCTGCCTTGATCGACCTGAGCGTCAGCATTTACTCCGCGAGCAAGACTCGCTGGATGCACCTGGAAAAGGCTATGCGCCTTCCTGCGGTGCCTCGGGTTGGCGAGTGGCTTAAGCTGAGCAACAGCGAGATCGGTGACTACTTCGGCTGGCGCGTTGTGGAGGTGACGTATCGCGAGTCAGGTCCGGTCGAGATCATGACGGAGTTGCTCGACGACCTCGATGGTCGCGGCTACTCGTTCGATGAGGAGTCTGAGTTTGATCAGTACGTCCACACTTACCTGGCGTGCGGATGGACAAGCCCCCATGGCATCAAGCCCAATACTCGCTACAAGGGACCCGGTGACGCCCCACGAGGGGCGTCCAACTAGGCGCAGGAGCCGGCGAGCGCCGCAGCGGCGCTCGCGGCTCAAGGCCAAAGACGTTGGACCGATCGATGCCGCGGGGATTCGTTCGCTTCGTCATTCACAAGCTCGACCCTGACTCGGGACGCAAGCAGGGCCTGTTCCACGCCCTCGCGGATTTGAGCAGGGCTGGCAAGCTGGACCCCTCGGACAGTCTTGACTACCAGCGGGTGCGAGACTGGTTCGGCGAGCATCTCCCCAAGCCGGGTCGCCTTGCGCGATCGACGAGGCCTCGGGCCAAGGACGTCGCCCTCAGTTGGTTCAAGGACACAGCCGCCGAACACATTCGCCAGATGCGACTACTGGCTGACATCCTTGAGCGCCACGGGATTCAAGTCGACATGCTGCGCACTCGACGGCCTGGGTATGTAGTCTACGAGGATGATCATCAGGTGGCCGCCGAGCCCTACTCTGACACTGGGGCGTGACGGTCCAACAAGGCCATGCAGACCGACGAGCGCCGCAGCGGCGCTTACGGCGCAAGATCAAAGACGTTAGACGGGCCAAAGGGGCACCCATGAAGAATACGCTATTGTCGGACTTCGCAGCGAAGCGGTGGGCGGCTAGACCCTTCGAGCGTCTCAGCGAAATGCTGAGACTGGAGCCTGATGCGGCAAACGCTTTTGCTGAAGACGCCCTGAGCCAGGTTCCCCAAGGTGGTACTTTCTTCGACCTCACACTGAGTCATGTGTCAGAGCGAGCGTTCAATCAACTCATATCGCTCGCCCTGCAGCGCCTAGCAGTCAACCCCAAAGAAGAAGCAGCGTCCTCAGTTATCGCGTACGCCAGCCTTCAATTCCCGAGGCTTCTCCACCCGCATCTCGTGCAACTATTCGCCCTGGCGCCAAATGTGGGTACGTATTACGAGAATTGGCCTTGGCGCGATTCCGGTGCGCTGGCACTCCCCTCGCTAAATGAAGCCATGCGTACTGCTGACCCCGTCGACCGTCTGAAGGCTTGGCTCTGTCTTCTGGAAACCCGTCACGCACCGGCTCTCCAATTCGCTATTGACTCAGCCGCTTCCGTGGGCCTGCGGCATCCCTTGGAATCCTATCTCCACGAGGTCGGTTTTGAGACACCAAAGGACGCGCTATTCGCTCCATCGCCTTTGCATCTGATGTTTCCCACCGAGTACTTTGCCGACGCTCGGCCAGCTTGGAGCGACAGATCTCTGCATCCGACATGGCTTCTGGCGGGTGATTCAGGTTCTTGTCGCTTCGGCGGCGTTGCCGTCGGCAGCTGCAGCCTTTGCTCGGGCACGCTGCATCACCTCATTACTGTTGCGGACAGCTCGACTGCCATAGCCAACGCCGCGACACCGGTGTCCTTTGCCACTTGCCTCTCGTGTCTCGGGTGGGAACGACAAGTCCTCTACTATTCCCACGGCAAAGATGGTCTAGCTCAGCCTCTGGATGCCGGCAAAACGAGCCCTCGGTTCCCAGCTGTGGCCATCAAAGAGTGCGCGATTCGACTCGCTGCCTCTCCATCGCGCTGGTGTTGGCAGGATTGGGGCCTCTCGAACGATCGCGAAAACCTCAACCGTTTCGGCGGATACCCAACATGGATCCAGTCTGCCGAGTATCCGACTTGCCTTTCCTGTCAGCGCATCATGCGTTTCGCCTTTCAACTCGATTCCGCGCTACCCAATCAGGAGGATGGCGAGTGGATGTGGGGCAGCGGTGGTATCTGTTACGGTTTCTGGTGTTCTTCCTGTCGAGTCAGCGCATTGCTCTGGCAATGTACTTAGGCCGTCTAATGCACAGCGGAACTTGACGGGCGCAGCGCCCGCACTTCAGTCGTCAGGCGTTGTGCAGACCAGGTCGACCGTTTCCGTGCAGGGGTGGAGCAATGACCAAGTCGCCGAAACGAAAGCCCCCGGTTCCTCTGGGTCTCCGTGCTGTAAGGGATGACTCGTCCGTTGGGTCTTTCACCCGAAAGATCGAGCGCAAGTTCAAGCTGCCAAAGGGGAGCGTTGCGCTGCTATTGACCTCGCGCAAGCCAGCTCGCTCGGACAAGCTGATCCGGGCCTTGCTCAGGGACTGGGTTTGGTAGAGGCTGTTCAACAAGCCGCAGGCAGCGACCGGCCGCCAAGCCGGCCGGCGTCTTGGCGGCAAGGACGTTGGGCAGGTAGGGTGGCGGGCAATGGACGGCCTTGATGACTTCTCGCGGTCTTTCGCTGACGCACTGTTCGCAGCTGTTCCCGACCTCCGCGACCACGCCCGCGCAGAGAATGGCCTGCTGCTCATTGATCTCGAGCCGGGACCGGATCGACAGGACTGCGGGTTTTGGATCAGTAGCGATGACGCGGAGATCACGGTCGGCTTCGGCATGTTCCACACGCACTTCTGCTGGCCGCTTCCTGATCAATGGCCCGAGAACGACCCGATCAAGTTCATCCAATCCTTGATGGCTGATGAGACGCTCATCGAGGACAGGACACTCGACGGCAAGTGGAGCCGCTCCAGCATCCTGGCAGCGACCGAGGAGCCAGACCTGCGAGGCATGAAGCCGGGGAGCGTTGTCTACATCAGGTCTTGGTCGGGCGCCCGCGACCGGGTGATCGTCAGCGGACGGTAGACTACTGCCCAACAAGCCCATGCAGCCGGCGAATGCCGCAGCGGCGATCACGGCTCGAAGCCAGAGACGTTCGGCAAGAAGGGTGGTGGACCGTGGACCCCTTGAGGGTCGGAGGGCCAAGTCGACGCATGGCGGATCTCAACCCGGAAAACCGGCTGGAAGATCGATCTCCGGTCGCCGTCTTGGAGCGCCTTTCCACTCCCTACCGAACCCGCCATGCTCCGCTCCAAGCAACTCGTCTCGATCCTGCTGTTCGCGTCGCTCGCGGCCTGCGCCAGTTCGCCGCCCTGTTCCGCCACCGCGACGTCGCCCGGCTACGACCTGCGCATCGACGGCGACGCGGTGTCCCTCGCCTTCACGCGCGGCCTGACCGTTCCCGAGTTCCTGCAGCTCGCGCAGCAGGTGACGAACGCGCGCTACGTCTATCGGCCAGACCAGGTGGCTGGTGTCGGCCCGGTGACACTTCAGGGGGAGATCCGCTGCCAGCGCGCCGAGTTCCCGCAGTTCGTCGGCACGATGCTGCACGTCCACGGGTTGCGCGCGGAGCCGCGGGGTTCTGGTGACACGCAGTACGTGGAGATCGTCGCGGGCGCCAAGGGGTAGTCGGCGTCGATGGGGAATGCAGGAAGGAAGGCTCAAGCCGACAAGGCCGAGACGCCGAGCCGCTTGGCCGGGCTCGTGGGGTCGTCGGCGTTGGCCGGCGCGTTCTTGGTCTACTACTGCGTCACCTTCGTTCCCGATGCGGAGTGGACGCGAGTGCCGATCTGCCTGGGCCTCCTCCTCACGTGGGTCGGCTCCCTGCTGGTGGAGAACCTCGAGAATCCAGAACGTCTGCGTCGCATCGGGCTCGTGACGATGCAAGGGACCATGCCGACGATCTTCGTCGTGCTTTGGTTGCATCGGATGCTCTGGTCGGGCCGGCCATAGTGGCAGCGCAGCGGTCGTGTCGGCAGCTTCGGGGTGGCATCCCGCCGGCGAACCGGGCGACCTTCTCCTCTGGAACGCCGACGACCAGTGCGATTGGTGGGTGGCGCCGAGCGACCTTGCGAACGCGGAGGCGATGTTGCACCTGCTTCCTCTGTCCGCCGACATTCGCCGCCGCTTCTACGCCTTGCGTCCTGGAGCCGAGCCGGCATTCGATGCGTGGCGACGCTGATTCGTTCCCCGGGCCGACGTCGGTGCGCGACATCGTGACGCAGTTCCAGCGCGGACCGGCCTCCTTCCTCGCGCCGACGTTGCACTGCAGTGCTTCCTACCACGACGCCGCCCGGGGCGAACGCGTCGAGCCGCTGCGCCCGACTGGTTCGATGCGTGCCTGCTGCGGTCCTCGGCGAGGTCGGTGCACTCGAACGGCAACGCGCTCACCGACTGCACGCCTTCGCTGCGAAGAGCATGCGGATGGAGCGATCAACGAGCGTGTTCGTGCATGCTCGTGCGTGTCGCGATGTGTTCGCGATCACCATCACGCGTGCTCGCATGCATGCTTCGTCATCAAGTGATCGCAAGAAACTGGTTGCGGTCGAAGTGGATGTGCGGTGCCATGCGCCGTAACCGCGCGGTTTCATGCCACACTCGATCGCTTCGCGTCACGGTCCCGACGTACTCGTCCAACCTCTTCGTGGTCAGCTCGCTGCCATGGCAGCGTGCGACTTCGCCCCCGGCGACCTCGTCGTCGCCATCACCGGCCGCGAAGTGCGCGTGCCGACGCGCTACACGCTGCAGCTCTCGCCGAGCCTGCACGTCGACGCCGAGCCGGAGCCGGACGCGGTGGGCGGCTATCCCGAGTGGCGCTTCCTGAACCACTCGTGCGACCCCAACACGATGGTGCGCGGGAAGACGTTCGTGGCGCGACGCGCGATCCGGCGCGGCGACGAGCTGACGTTCGACTACGAGTCGACCGAGTGGGACATGGCGACGCCGTTCACGTGCGAGTGCCAGAGCCGCAACTGCCGCAGCATGATCCGCGGCTACCGCCACCTGTCGGCGAAGTCGCGGGCGCAGCTCGCGGCCTTGACCGCGCCGCACCTGCTGTCGCTGGCGGTGCACGACAGCGCCGCGTCCTGAGCGATCGCGCATGCGGCTCTGGGACCTGTTCGCAGCGGCGGTGGCGCAGTACGGCGAACGGGTTGCCGTCGACGTGCCGCCCGGCCGGCAGCGGCCGCAGCGCCAACGGGTGACCTACCACGAACTTGCGGCGATGGCGGCTGCGGTGCGCACGGCGCTGGCCGAGCGCGTTACGGGCGAAGCGTTCGTCGTCGTCTTCCTGCCGCGCGGCACCGCGTGGCTGCCGGCGGCGCAGCTCGGCGTGCTGCTGGCGGGGGCCGCGCACGTCTGCCTCGATCCGAGCTTCCCGCGCGCGCACCTGCAGCACGTCGTGCGTGATGCGAACGCGGTGGCGGTGCTCACCGACGCCGATGGCGAAGCCCACTTCGCCGGGCTCGGTGTGCCGGTGCTGGTGGTGGGGCGCGACCTGCCGGCCGTGCGCATCG
>JBILEY010000278.1:0-7024 GCA_044351865.1 Planctomycetota bacterium
CACCCTGCCGGTGGTCGGCCCACTGCGTCAGTTCGCCGAGGTCGTTCCAGCGCACCGGCCGCCGCCCTTCGGCCGGTTGCTCACGCTGCACGCGAATGTGCACCCGCCGGCGGAACGGTTCTTCGCCGACCATCAGGCGGCCGGCAACGATCACCGTGCCGGTGTCGAGCTTCAGGTCGCCCAGTTCTTCGATGCCGGGGCGCAAGGTGCGCGTCGGCGGCTTCGCTTGCAGTGGCGGTGCGTTCTTCGGGCGAATCGTGACGACGATCTTGTCGAGGTTGCGGTTCGACGCCTCGTTCTGCTCGGCCGACGGCTCTTCGTCGCCGCTGGCGTTCGTCGCCACCTGGAAGCGCCCTTCGTCGTCGGTGCGCAGGTTCTCCTGCGCGCCGAGGCTCGGGCCGCTGAACTCGAACGTGCCCGACATCGTCGCCGCCGGCGTGCCGTCGGGCAGCAGCAAGCGGCCGCGCCAGATCGTCACCTGCTTGCCGGGCTCGAGCACGACCTCGACGTCCTGCCCGGTGGCGACCGGGCCGGGGAACTGGCGGTTCAGGCCGAGCTGGTAGTTGCCCGTGTAGAACTGCTTGCCGGTCGGCACGTGCGGGAACACCACGGTGCCTTCGTCGTCGGCGCGGCGCACGCGGTGCGTCGGGAACTTCGGCTCGCGGTCCTCACCGGCGTGTTCGGTGAGGAACGCCGTGCGAAAGCCGGCCAGCGGCTTGCCGCCGAACTGCGCCTTCACCTTCACCGTGCCACATGGCGGCAGGCGCAGGACGATCGCTTCACTCGGCGGCGCCTCGATGGCGAACTCGACGCCCGGGTCGTCGTTGCCCGGCAGCGTCGCGCGCACGCGCCACGTCAGCTGCTCGTCGGCGAAACCGTCGACCTGCTTCGCCTCTTCGAGCAGGGCTTGCACGTGCGACACGCTGGCGAGCCCTTCGCCGTCGGTCAGCGCGTAGGCGTTCCAGACGAACCAGCCGAACATCTCGCCGTTGCGACGGAACGGCACGACGCCGATCGGCACGTTCGCCGCCGGTTGGCCGTCGGCGGTCACGGCCTTGACCTGCAGCACCTTGTCGGTGTCGAGCAGCAGCTTGTAGCCACCGGGCGGCGTGACCGTGTTCTTGCGCAGCATCAGCACGCCGTAGCGCGCCTCGTGGCGGCCGATGACGGTCGTGTGCTCGCGCAGCGTCACGCGCGCCTGGCCCTTGTCGTCGGTCACCGTCGACCAGCCACCGCGCAGCGCCATCGACTCCGGCTCGCGGAAGCCGAGCGCCGTGGTCTCGTCCCAATCGTTGCCCCAGTTGTTCTCATCGAAGCCGAGGAACTCGTGCAGCGTCTCGTCGGACCACAGCACCTTGGCGCCGGCGACCGGCTGCGACGTCGCCTTGTCGAGCACGGTGATGGTCAGCCAGTTGGCGTCGTCCGGCAGCGGTCGCGCGTTCGTCGGTGCGGCGGCGGCGGCGCGCACTTCGCTGTCGTTGGTGCTGGCACTCGCATCGCTCGGCTGACCGCGCTCCTGGTCGCCGCTGGCCGCGACCGCGGTGGCTTGGTCGGGCCCGCGTGCGGTGGTGTCGTCGTCGATCTGTCCCGGAACGAGACTCTCGCCGGGCAAGAACCAACAGGCGCCGGCGGCCGCCAACAACAAGGCGACGACGACGACGAGCAGCGACTTCTGGTGCATGGGTGGGGCTCCCCGAAGGCGGCGGATGCTACCGCGGCGCGCCCCATGACACCGCAGTCGTCGTGCGCCTTGTCAGCGGCGCAGCGCGTAGTCGAGGTAGCCCTTGTCGGTCGGCGTGTAGAGGGTCGCGTAGTCGGGCGCGTTCTTCGGGGCGCCGGTGCGGATGCGCGCGACCAGGTCCGGGTTGGCCAGGAACGGCACGCCGAACGCGATCGCGTCGGCTTCGCCGGCGGCGATCGCCTGCTCGGCCTTCGCCTCGTCGTAGCCGCCGTTCAGGATCAGCGTGCCGCGGTAGCGGCGCCGCATCGTCGGTGCCACCGGCGGCAGCGGCACGTGCATCGGGCTGCCGGGCAGCGCCTCGGTGACGTGCAGGTAGGCGAGGCCGAAGCGGTCGAGCTGGGCCGCCGCATGGCCGAACGTCGCCGCCGGATCGCCGTCCCGCATGTCGTTGTAGTTGCCGGTCGGCGACAGCCGCACGCCGACGCGGTCCGCCGACCAGGCGCCGGCGACCGCCTCGGTGACCTCGAGCAGGAAGCGCGCGCGCTGCGCCGGGCCGCCGCCGTAGCCGTCGGTGCGCTGGTTGCTGCAGTCGCGCAGGAACTGGTCGATCAGGTAGCCGTTCGCCGCGTGCAACTCGACGCCGTCGAAGCCGGCGGCGCGGGCCTTCTTGGCGGCGTTCGCGTAGTCGTTCACCAGACCGCGGATCTCGGCCGTCGTCAGCGCGCGCGGAGTCACGTACGGCTTCTTGCCGAGCGGCGTGTGCGCGTCGCCCTGCGCAGCGATCGCCGACGGGCCGACCGGCGCGGCTCCGCCGAGGAAGTCCGGGTGCGAGACGCGGCCCATGTGCCACAGCTGCAGGAAGATCCTGCCGCCGGCGGCGTGTACTTGGCTGGTGACCGGGCGCCAGGCGGCGACGTGGGCGTCGGTCCAGATGCCGGGGGCGCCGACCCAGCCGGCGCCGTGCGCGGCGATCGCCGTCGCTTCGGTGACGATCAGGCCGGCGTCGGCGCGCAGGCGGTAGTAGTCGACCATGCGCGGCAACGGCGTGCCGTCGGCAGCGGCGCGGCCGCGCGTCATCGGCGCCATGACCAGACGGTTGGGCAGCACGAGTGGGCCGACGCGGAGCGGGGAGAAGAGGTGCGGGTAGGCGTTCATGTTCAGGGGCGGAGGAGTGGGTCGGGGTGCGATGTTCGTCAACGTCGCGTGGATGCGGTGTCGCCGGCTCAGCGTCCGGCGAACGGGCCGAGGTCGAACAGCAGCGCTTCGACCGGCTGGTTCGCGGTCAGCGTCAGCGGGCCCGCGTCCTCGGTCGACGCGCCGTCGCCGGCGCGCAGCGTGTCGCCGCCGGCGCGTACTTCGCCGGTGATCAGCTGCAGCCACATACCGCGGCCCTGCTGCACCGTGTGCGCGACCGACTCGCCGGCACGCAGGCGCAGGCGGTGCACGATCGCGTCCTGGTGGATCACGGCGCTGCCGTCGCGGCCGTCCGGCGAGATGACGACGACGTCCTGCGCGTTCGCCGTCGCCGGCGTCGGCTTCCACTCGGTGTAGCTCGGCTTCAGGCCGCGCTGGTTCGGCACGATCCAGATCTGCAGGAAGTGCAGGCCGTCGCTCTTGCTCGGGTTGAACTCGCTGTGCGTGACGCCGGTGCCGGCACTCATCAGCTGGATCTCGCCCGGCTTCAGCACGCGGCCGTTGCCCATGCTGTCCTTGTGCTGCAAGGCGCCTTCGAGCACGTAGCTGAAGATCTCCATGTCGCGGTGCGGGTGCGTGGAGAAGCCCATGCCGGCCGCGACCCGGTCCTGGTTGATCACGCGCAGCGCACGGAACCCCATGTGGGCCGGATCGTGGTAGTCGGCGAACGAGAACGTGTGGTGGCTGTCGAGCCAGCCGTGGTCGGCGTGGCCACGATCGGCGGCGCGGCGGAGGGTGAGCTTCATGGTCGTGTCTCCTGAGCGTTCGGTGGTGGACGGCGCAACCTCGACGGTGCGCTCGTCGCGGCGATTGTCGGCGCGCCCGCTGCTGCAGCCGGCGATGCCGAGGGCCGCGGTGCTGCGGGCGAGGAAGGTGCGTCGGTTCATGGCGACAGGATCGGACACGGACCCGCCGTCCGCCAATGCCGATCGCTACCCAAGGTCATGCCTTCCGGCTATGACCTGGGGCCGATGGAGTTCCACCAGCTGCGCTACTTCGTCGCCGCCGCCGAGCTCGGCAGCATCACCGCCGCCGCGAAGCGCGAGCACATCACGCAGCCGGCCCTGAGCCGCCAGGTGGCCCTGCTCGAGACGCAGCTCGGCGTGCAGCTGTTCACGCGCGAGAAGCAGCGCATCCAGCTGACCGAGGCGGGGCGCTTCTTCCTCCCGCGCGCGCGGCAGTTGCTGTGCGACGCCGCGACCACCGAGCAGCAGCTGCGCGAGTCGTTCGGCAAGGCGAAGCGCACGCTGCGGCTCGGCTTCCTGTCGCCGTTCCTCGACGACCTGGTGACGCCGGTCGTGCGCGAGCTGAAGAAGCGGCAGCGCAGCCTGCAGGTGGCGCTGTTCGACCTGCCGCCGCGCGCGCAGCTCGATCGCCTCGCCGCCGGCGAACTCGACGTAGCACTGGTCGCCAACCTCGAGCCGCAGCATCGCCAGCGGTTCGCGCTGCGGCCGCTGAGCAAGCACCGCTTCGTCGCCGCCCTGCCGGAGACGCATCGCCTGGCTGGGCGCGCGTCGTTGTCGCTCGCCGAGCTGCGCAGCGACGACTTCGTGTCGTTGTCCGACGTCGCATTCCCCGGCCGCCGCGAGTTCCTGCGCGGCGCCTGCGCCGCCGCCGGCTTCGAGCCGCGCATCGTGCACGAGGTCGACTCGGTGGCGCTGATGCTCGGCGCGGTGGCCGCCGGCGACGGCGTGGCGGTGGTGCCGCGGCACAGCGAGAAGATCCCGCACGGCGGCTGCGTGCTGGTGGCGCTGCAGGCGCCGGTGCCGGTGGTGGAGCTGATGCTGGCGACTGCGCGCGGCGAGCCGACGGCGGAACTGGCGGCGCTGGCGGCGGCGTTGGCTGCGCGCGCGAAGCAGCTCGCCGACGGCTAGCCCGCGGCGGCGGTCAGGGGCGGAAGATCCTGCGCACCGTGCCGCTCGACGTGCCGACGAGGTAGAGCGTGCCGTCGGGTCCGGTCTGGATGTCGGTGACGATGCCGAAGTCGGTGCCGAACAGCAGCTCCGCCTGCTCGGTCTGCCAGTCGTCGCGGCCGGTGTTGTCGGCGACCTTGTCCTGCAGGGCCGGATCGGTGAACACGAACGCGCGGCGCTGCGCATCGAGCCGGAAGCGGTAGAGGTTGCCCGGATTGGCGAGCACGCTCGGCGCGGCGAGGACCGGACGGAACACCGCGGAGCCGACGATCAGGTTGCCGCGGTAGGCGGCGCCGAGGCCGTTGCCGTCGACGAAGCCGAGGCCGGCGGGCGGCGTGACGTGCTTCCAGCTGAACTCCGGGTCGCGGTACTGCGAGCCGGGCAGGTGCAGCATGCGGGCCTTCGCGGCGTTCGCGGTGTCGGCGATGTTGGTCGCCGGCCAGCGCAGCTGCTGCAGTCCGACCGGGCCGGTCGCACCGATGCCGACGCCGACTTCGATCGCCTTGTAGTCGGCGACGCGGCTCGCCGGACCCATGGTCTGGATCCAGCCGCCGTTCCAGCCGCGGGTGACGCGATTGATCTCGTCGAACGCGCGGCCGCCGTTCTCGGTCGTCCACAGCTGGCCCGATTGCGGATCGAAGGCCATGCCGAAGCTGTTGCGCACGCCGTAGCCGTAGAGGCGCTGCAGGTTGGTGCCGAGTTCGGCGCCGGTCGGGGTCGTCGCGAACACCCGGATCAGGCCGCCGAGGAAGAACCAGGGATTGGTCCACGGCGTCGAACCGTCGGCGGAGAAGCGCAGCACGGCGCCGGTCATGTGGGCGGCGTCCGGCAGCGGCCCGCCGAACTCGTCGTCGGGTGCCGGGCCTTCGAGGTTGTTCTGCAGCGCGCCACGGCGTCCGGTGTCGCCGGTGATGACGTAGAGCCGGTCGTCGGGGCCGAAGCGCAGCATGCCGCCGTTGTGGTTGCCGCGCGGCACTGCGGTCGGATTGTCGGTCGGGTTCTGCGGGTTGGTGACGCCGTTCAAGTCGTTCTGCAGGGCTCGCAGTCGCACGATGTTCCGGTCGAACACGAGCGTGCTGCCGTTCCAGACGAAGCGATCGACGCGGTTGGCGAGCAGCGGCACTTCGGTGGTCAGCGCACTGTCGGCGCCGGTCGAGCTTTCGCTGTGGAACAGGTAGACGCCGGGATTGCTCGGGAACTGCGGATGCAGCGCGATGCCGAGCAGGCCGCGTTCGCTCGCCGAGTTCACGGCGAGGTCGAGCACGACGCCGGTGACGACACCGCCCTGCACGCGCTTGACCTGGCCGGTGGCCTTCTCGGTGACGAAGAAGTCGTCGGCGCCGAGGAACGCCATCGCGATCGGTTGATTGAGGCCGCCCACGACGGTGGCGACGCTGAGCGCCGGATCGACCATCGTCTGGGCCGTGGCGGTGGCCATCGCGGTGCACGTGATGGCGACGGCGCAGATCGTGGTTCGTGTGCGGCCTGTAGCGGAGTGAGAGTGTGTCATTGGCGACTCGAGGAACGAGCTCGCACGCGGTGCTGCAAAGAGCAGCGGCGTGATGGCGGCGAGCGGCGCGCCGATTCGAGGTCGTTTGCGTCATTGCAGCAACCCCCCGTCGCATGGGGGTTCCATCGTCGTCGTCGTGCGACTTCGCGCATCGATCCGCACACTGCGGCGCTTCGCCCGGAAGTGTGTGGATCCCGCACGTCACATTGTGTGCGCGTGCGTTCGGCGCACACGAGATCGCCGATGTGTCAGTGCGGCGCACACGCAATGAGCGCGTCGAGCATCGGGTTCTCCGGTGCGTCCTTGCGCCACAGCAACCACACCGGGAACTGCACCCGCGGGCGGCCCCACGGAAACGCGGCCAGTCGCCGTCCAGCCGGACCGTCCTCGTCGAGGCTCGGCACCAGCGACCAGCCGAGCCCGGCTTCGACGTAGCCGAGGATCGCGTCGGCGGTGTCGAGGCCGATGACTTGCGTGGGCGTGCAGCCGGCGCCGGCCAGCGCCTGCATCTGCAAGGTGTGCGGGCGGCTGCCGACCGGATAGGCGAGGAACGGCAGGTCGGCGAGCGTGCGCAGTTCGGGCGCGCGGCGGCCGGCGGCGCGTTCGCGCGGCACGACGAGGCACGGGTGCAGCGTCGCCACCTGCTGGCACGCGATGTCGGCGGGCACTTCCGGCAGCCAGGCCAGCAGCGCGTCGGCGGCGCCGGTGCGCAGCGGTGCCACGTCG
>JBILEY010000660.1:0-7009 GCA_044351865.1 Planctomycetota bacterium
GGCAGGATCTTGCTGATCACACCCTTGTTGCCGTGGCGACCGGCCATCTTGTCGCCGACCGAGATCCGGCGCTTCGTCGACACGTAGACCTTGACCATTTCGAGCACGCCCTGCGGCAGCTCGTCACCGCGCGACAGACGGTTGACCAACTTGTTCTTGTCGGCCTCCGACTCTTCGACGCGTTCGCCGAACTCCTGCAGGACCTGCATCAGGGCAGCCCGCTGCTTGGCGTCGGTCGCCTCCTCCGCGACCTGACGAACCCGATCGCGAATCGTGCGGAGGTCGAGGATCAGCATCTCCTCGTTGACGCCTAGCTTCTTGCCGTCGGTGCTGGTGACGGCGGCGCCGAGGATCTCCTTGGCGCTCTCGAGCAGGCGCTTCGTGCTGGCACGGAACTGCTTCAAGAACTCGATCTCCGCGTTCTTGATCTCCTCCAGGTTGCGCGTGCGCTCGTTCTCGGTCAGGTTGACCTTGCGGCTGTACTTCTCGGCACCGATGACGATGCCCTCGACACCAGTCGGCACTTCGAGGGAGGCGTTCTTCACGTCCTCACCGGCGCGGCCGAAGATCGCGTGCAGCAGCTTCTCTTCCGGCGTCAGCTCGCTCTTGCTCTTCGGCGCGACCTTGCCGACCAGGATGTCGCCGGGCTTCACGCGCGTGCCGACCCGCACGATGCCACTCTCGTCGAGGTGACGGAGAGCCTTTTCAGAGACATTCGGGATGTCGCGGGAGAACTCCTCGCGGCCCAACTTCGTCTCGCGGATCTCGATCTCGAACTCGTCGATGTGGATCGACGTGTAGACGTCGTCCTTGACGAGGTTCTCGCTGAGCAGGATGGCGTCCTCGTAGTTGTAGCCGTCCCACGGCATGAACGCGACCGTCACGTTCCTCCCGAGCGCCAACACGCCGAGCTTGGTCGCCGCACCGTCGGCGATGACCTCACCCGCCTTGACCTTCTGCCCGAGCTTCACGATCGGGGTCTGGTTCTGGCAGGTGCGCTCGTTGAGGGCTTCGTACTTGCGCAGCTTGTAGACGTCGTCGCCGATCACGATTCGGGTCGCATCGACCGCACTGACCGCGCCAGCCTTGCGGGCACGCACGACCATGCTCGAGTTGCGAGCGACCACTTCTTCCATGCCGGTCTGAACGACCGGAGCATCGGTGATCAGCAGCGGCACCGCCTGACGCTGCATGTTGGAACCCATCAATGCGCGGTTGGCGTCGTCGTGCTCGAGGAACGGAATCAGCGAAGCAGAGACACCCACCACCTGCTTGGTGCTGACGTCCATGTAGTGGACGTCCTTTCCGTCGACGAGCGCCGGATCGCCCTTCACGCGGGCGATGATGCGGCCCTGCTCGTCAGCGAGGAACTTCCCGTTCTTGTCGACCTCGGTGTCAGCCGGGGCCAGCGTGGCGTTGTTCTCTTCGTCGGCTCGCAGACGGACGACTTCGTCGGTCACCTTGCCGTTCTTCACCACGACGTAGGGCGTCGTCAGAAACCCGTAGTCGTCCAGTGAGCTGTAGATCGCAAGGCTGGAGATCAGGCCGATGTTCGTGCCTTCTGGGGTCTCGATCGGGCAAAGACGCCCGTAGTGCGAGATATGCACGTCGCGCACTTCGAAGCCCGCGCGCTTGCGGTTCAGTCCTCCCGGACCGAGCGCGGACAGACGGCGCTCGTGGGCCAACTGCGACAGCGGATTGGTCTGGTCGACGACCTGGCTGAGCTCACCGCGCGCGAAGAAGTACTCGATCGCAGACGAGAACGTCTTGCTGTTGATCAGGTTTCGAGGCGTCACCGTGTCGACGTTCTCGAGGTTCATGCGCTCCTGGGCCGTGCGGCGCAGCTTCAGGAATCCCTTGCGGAACTCGTCGCCGGCCAGCTCCTGAATCGTGCGCACACGGCGGTTGCCCAGGTGGTCGATGTCGTCGATCTCGCCCTCCCCCGCGCGCAGCGAGAGGATGTACTTGATCGCCTGCACGAAATCGACGGCGCCGAGCGTCTGCTGCGTTTCCGGCGTCGCCGTGCCGAATTTGCGATTCAGACGGAAGCGACCGACTCGGCCGAGGCGGTAGCGAGTCTCGTCGAAGAACTTCTCGTGGAAGAGCTCGCGCGCCTTCTCGATCTGCGGCGGGTTGCCGGGGCGGAGGCGCTGATAGATCTTCAGCAAGGCCTCCTCGTGGCTGTTGGTCGTGTCCTCGCGCAGCGTGTTGAGGATCAGGAAATCCTCGGGGTCACGAAGGACCTCGACGTCGCGCAGCTCGGAGCCAGAGATGGCGCGAGCGGCCTCCTCCGTGATTTCCTCGCCGCTACGGACGAACGGGTCGCCGCTGGCCGCGTCGACGATGTCACCGACGGCGTAGGTGCCGACCAGCGACTTCGCGAACTTGGCTTCGGGATCGGTCTTCTTCCGGCTGACCTTCTCGACGTCGTAGAACTCGCGCAGGATCGCGGCATCGGTCGAGTACTTCTGGTCCATCGCCCGCAGCAGGGTCGTGCAAGAGAACTTGCCCGACTGGTCGATGCGGATCGCGACGGCGTCCTTCTTGGTGACGTTGAGCTCGATCCAGGAACCGCGCTCGGGGATGATCCAGCAAGAGTGCAGCTTCTTTTCGCCGGTGTGCAGTTCGACGGAGAAGTCGACGCCCGGGGAGCGGTGCAGCTGGCTGACCGTGACGCGCTCACTGCCGTTCACGATGAACTCGCCGCCGCCGATCATGATCGGAATCTCGCCGAGGTAGATGTCCTCCTCGACGGGCTCCGCCTTCACGAGGCGAACTCGGATTTTGAACGGGTAGCCGTAGGTCACCCTGAGCTTGCGGCACTCCTCAACCGTGTAGCGCGGGCGCCCGAGCTCGTAGCTCACATACTCAAGACACAGGGTCTTGTCGTACGAGTAGATCGGGAAGATCTCGCGGAGCAGCGCCTCCAGGCCCTCGACTTTGCGCCGGTTCGGCGCCGTGTCGGGCTGCAGGAAGCTCTGGTACGACTTCGTCTGCATCTCGACGAGGTCGGGGATCTCGGCAACGGACCTGTACCGCCCGTAGACAACGGTCTCCATGCTGTTCCACCTGGGGCCCCGGACAGGGGCCGATACTGCGTCGTGAGGGAAGCTGCGTGCTGCGGATGCTCGGACTCGTCAGCGATACTGCGCATTCTGGGGAGCAGCATCACGAGCCCGTTCGGTTGCAACGAGACGCGCGTGTCCCGGTGAGGGCTGCGCGTTTGCTGCAAAATCCGAACCCATGAAAACGTGGAAGCGTAGACGCCCCGGTCACCCCTTCGCAACGCAAATCGCGAAGGTGGATCGGGGCGTGTTGGCATCGAACGCGCGACGCCAGCAGAACTGGCTCGCTCGGCGATGCGTCAGTCGGACCTGGCAGGTCCGCTGCACTACTTCAGGTCGACCGTGGCGCCAGCCTCGGTCAGCTTCTTCTTGATCTCGTTGGCCTCGTCCTTGTTCACGCCTTCCTTCACAGGCTTGGGCGCTTCGTCGACAAGGGCCTTGGCCTCCTTCAGGCCGAGACCGGTGATCTCGCGGACCACCTTGATGACGTTGATCTTGTTCGCACCGCCATCCTTGAGGATGACGGAGAACTCCGTCTTCTCCTCGGCAGGAGCGGCGGCAGCGGCGACAGGCGCCGCAGCGGCAGCGACCGGAGCGGCGGCCGAGACACCCCAGCGAGCCTCCATCGCCTTCACGAGTTGCGCGGCCTTGCCGAGGCTCAGCCCATCGATCTTCTTGAAGATGTCCTCGAGCTCAGCGTCGAGAACCACGTTTGCATTGTCCGACATGACGGATACGACCTCTGGTGGTTTGGTATGCAGAAAGCAGGAACTAGGGAGATCAGCCGGCGCCCTTCGACTGGGCATCGACCTTGGCTTGGATGCAGCGCGCCAGGCCACCGGCCACAGCGCTCACCAAGCTTGCCAGCGACCGCGCCGGACCGGACATGGCCGAGACGATCTGCGTGTTGACGGTGTTGCGATCGGGCAGGTCGGCAATGCTGCCGGCCGCCGCGCCCACATACGCCGCACCTTCGACGACGCCGCCCTTGATGGTCAGCGGCGCGTCCTTGGTCTTCTTGATCCACTCGCGCAGGATTTTGGCGGCCTGGATGGCGCCTTCCTTCTGCGCGATAGCGATGCCACAGCGCCCCTTGAGGGCCGTGCTGAGGTCCAGCTTGAGCCCGGCGAATGCCCGGCTTGCCAGACGGCTGCGAACGACACGGTAGCGAATGCCAGCCGCGCGCAGCTTGCCACGAATCTCGATGTCGTGCTTCGGGAGCAGCTTGCCGAACTCCACGACGACACACGAGCCCATCGACTGGAACTCGCGCTGGAGCTCCGAGAGCAGGATCTGGTTGACTAGATTGGGCATGTGCGTGCTCCTTATTCGACGGCGAGGGCGACGCCCGGCCCCATCGAGGTGGACACAACGACCTTCTTGATGAAGTCGCCCTTCGCCTGCGCGGGACGCAGGGTGCGAAGGTGGTCGAGGAACGCGACCAAGTTGGCCGCGAGATCGTCGGCGCCGAACGACTTCTTGCCGATCGCAGCGTGCACGTTGGCACCGGCGTCCGTGCGGAACTCGATCTTGCCGGCCTTGAACTCCTTGACCGCCGCGGCGACGTTCGGAGTCACGGTGCCAGCCTTCGGCGAAGGCATCTTGCCTTGCGGACCGAGGACCTTGCCGAGCTTGCCGACATACTTCATCATGTCCGGCGAGGCGATGGTCATGTCGAAGTCGGTGAAACCCTTCTCGATCTTGTCGGCAAGATCGGCCGAACCGACGAAGTCAGCTCCGGCCGCCAAGGCCTCTTGAGCCTTTGCACCTTCGGCGAACACGGCGATCTTGACTGACTTGCCAGTGCCCTTCGGAAGGCTGACCGAGCCACGAACGAGCTGGTCGGTCTTCTTCGCGTCGATGCCGATGCAGACCGCGATGTCGACCGCCTCGTCGAACTTGGCGGTCGCGAGGGACTTGATCAGCGCCATCCCTTCGACCACGGGATAGCGCCTGTTGTGGTCCACCTTCGCGGCGGCCTTTTGGTAGCGACGGCTGCGCTTGCGAGCCATGAATGGAATCCTGTTGAGTGACGGCGGGCACCTAGCACCGGGCCGTTAACGGCCCGGACAACTCGTGCCTGTGGAAGTTCAGTCGACGACGCGAATCCCGCACGAGCGGGCCGTGCCCTCCACCATGCGCATCGCGGCTGCGATGTCCGAGGTGTTGAGGTCCTTCATCTTCAGTTGCGCGACTTCGCGGACCTGCGCCTTGGTGACCTGGCCAGCAACCTGGCTGCCCGGGGCCGCTGCGGCGGTCGCGATCTTCGCAGCACGCTTCAGCAGCACTGCCGCCGGCGGCGACTTGTATTGCAGGCTGAAGGTGCGATCCTTGTAGACCGTGATGATGACGGGAATGATCAGGCCGGCCTGGGCGCGCGTCTCGTCGTTGAACTGCTTGACGAACTGCCCAATGTTGATGCCGTGCTGACCGAGCGCAGGGCCGACGGGCGGAGCAGGCGTCGCCTGTCCGGCCGGGCACTGCAGCTTCACGAGTGCGGTTACTTCCTTGGCCATGTCATTCTCTCAGCGGTCATGACGGATGCTGCCGGAGCAGCACCCTCCCACTCGAGGAGCCCGCCTTGCAGCGGGAGCACCTGGCCAGGGAGGCCAGGCGCGTTCAGGGGGCGAAGATTCAACCAGATCGAGCCGGCTAAATCAACTCCACTTCCCAATATCCGAGGGACATCGGGGTGGGACGCCCGAAGAAGTTGACGGAGACGTCGAGGGTCCCCTTGTCCGGGTGCACTTCCTCGACCACCGCATCGGTGTTCTCGAAGGCGCCCGTCTTGATCTTCACACGATCGCCCTTCTTGAAGGAGATCGCGACCTTGGGCTGGTCCTTGCTCGCGTCCATGTGGGCGAGCACCTTCTCGACGTCCTCGGCTCGTGCAGGGGTCGGCTGAGCTTGGCCACCGACGAAGTCCCCGAACCCAGGGGTCTCGCGGAGCACGAACCAGACCGAGTCGGACAGCTCCATCTGGACCATGAGGTAGCCCGGATACAGCTTCTTCTTCTTGACGACCTTCTTGCCCTGCCGGTGGTCCGCGATGATCTCGATCGGCACCACGATCTGCGGAACGAGCTGCTCGATGCCGGCCTGCTTGAGCCGACGCACCATGTTCTCGCGAATTCGATCCTCGCGGTTGACCTGGACGCGAAGGAAGTACCAGTCGAGAGCCATCAAGCACCCCCTCCGAGCAAGGATTGGAGCATGGCGACGAGGCCGAGGTCGGCGACGGTCAAGAACACGAAGAGGACGAAGACCATCACGGCGACCGCAACAGTGCCCTGCCAAGCCTCCTGCCAAGTCGGCCAGGTCACCTTGACCAGCTCGTTCTCGGTGTCGATCAGCGCATCCGCGATGCGCGGCCGGTTCAGGACCGCGTGGATCACGAGGGCCATGACCAGCAAGAAGCCGGTCGCGATGCAGGTGGAGACGCGAAGGGTCTTCACCAGCGGGAAGGAGGCGATCAACTCAGTGTCGCTGTCCCCCATCCACCGGTTGAGGGTGTCGACCAAGCCGCCGCCGTGGAAGCAGCCGTAGGCGACCAGCAGGAAGATCGCCCAGAAGGCGAACATTCGCGCGTAGATTCCGTGTTCCTTGCGATAGCTCACGTTCCAAGCTCCTGACCAACCTCGTAGAGGTCGGCCACCAGCGAAGTGTGGCAGCGCACCTCGCAACCACACGTACGAGACGAAACACTACGGGCCACAGCACCGAAGTGCCATGGCCCGGTTGCGCACCCCACGCGCTCCGGCGTTGCCGCCGCAGCTCGCAAGCGATGCTCGATCAACGGATCGCGTGTGCGATCGAAGTGGCAGGGCAGGAAGGACTCGAACCCTCAACCCGTCGATTTGGAATCGACAGCTCTACCAATTGAGCTACTGCCCTGTGCAGCTGAGAGACATCGGCAAGCCGGCGCCTCGCAACGACGATCGCAC
>JBILEY010000279.1:0-7009 GCA_044351865.1 Planctomycetota bacterium
TGATCGACCATCGCGGAGGTCGCGCAAGCCTGTGCGCCAAGATCGGGCGGCTGCTCAGCGCTCGCCCAGGCGAACCGCCTAGGGGATAGGGGCTTGAAAAAAAGAGTGGCCGGCGATTCTCTCCCATAATCGCCGGCCACGGTGGGTCCCGGCCGCGCAGTTTGCCCTCTCGAATCGACGCCAACCTCTTGCGAAGGTCGGCGCCGCGCGCGGCCGGGACCACTCGTCCCATGCCCTCTAGTAGACGAGGAGGGGCGCAGAACTTTCCCGCGTGCGATCGATTTTTCGGCGGATGCGCCGCGGCGTCGGCAGCTTTCGCCGCTTGGTTGCGTCGGTCTTGCACCAGACGCGAATTGCTGAAACAAGTCAGCGGCTGCGACGTTCGGCGTCGTTGATCCAGTCGGACAGCAGGTCCGCTTGGGTGATCCGCTCGGCTTCTGCCTCGAAGCGAAGGAGCACGCGGTGCCCGAGTGCGGGCAGCAGGCATGCGTCGAGGTCCTCGCGCACGACGGCGGGGCGGCCAGCAAGCAGGGCGCGAGCCTTGGCGCCTAGCACGATCGCTTGGCCAGCGCGGGCGCTCGCACCGTAGCGAACGAAGCGGCTCGTTCGGTTCGGGGTCCGCGCCTTGTCCGGGTGGGTGGCAAGCACCAGTTCGGCGACGAAGCGCAGCAGGTGGGTGCCGCAGAGCACGTCGCGCACCAGCTCCTGGAGCTCTCGCAACTCTTCACGAGTCAGCACGTCGCCCTCCAGCGTGTTCGGCCGCGTCGTAGTCGAGGCCAGGATCTGCACCATGGCCTCGGCGGTCGGGGTCTGCACGGACAGCCGGAAGAGGAAGCGGTCCAGCTGCGCCTCCGGCAGCGGGAATGTGCCTTCGAGTTCGATCGGGTTCTGCGTCGCGACCACATGGAACGGCGTCGGCAGCGTGTGGGTCGTCCCCGCAACCGTGACCGAGTGTTCCTGCATCGCTTCGAGCAGGGCCGACTGCGTCTTCGGCGTCGCCCGGTTGATCTCGTCCGCGAGCACCAGGCCCGCGAACAGCGGGCCCGCCTGGAAGCGGAACGAGCGGCGGCCGTCCGCGTCGTCCAGCACCTGCGTGCCGGTGACGTCGCTCGGCATCAGATCCGGCGTGAACTGGATGCGGGCGAACGGTAGACCCAGCCCCTGCGCGAGTGTGCGAACCAGCAGCGTCTTGCCGAGTCCTGGCAGACCCTCCAGCAACACGTGCCCGCCGGCGAGCAGGGCCGTGATCAGGTCGTCGATCAGTTCGTCCTGGCCGATGACCACGCGCCGCAGTTGGGCCCGCAGCCCGGCGACGCGCCCTAGGAGCGCCTTGGAGCGTTGTTCGACCGAGCTCATCGGCAGCCTCCTTGTCGCAGGGCTGCGTGGTCGCAGTATCGCTCACCGGAGTCGGGGAGGACGGCCACGATCGTGCTCCGGCTCCAGCGCGGATCCGCAGCCAGCACCGTAGCCGCATGGACGACGGCACCGCTGGCGGGGCCCAGCAGCAGCGACTCGCGCGCTGCCAGCTCCCGCACGCCGCGGGCGGCGTCGGCGTCGCTGACGTCGACGATCCCGGTCAGTTCTCCTGGAACGAGGATGTCAGGGATGAAGCCGGCGCCGATGCCGGGAATGTCGTGGGGCCCAGCCTTGCCGCCGGTCAGCACCGGGCTGCCTGCAGGCTGCACACCGAACACCGCCACGCCGAGCTCGCGGAAGAACGACGCGCAGCCGGCTGCGGTGCCGCCGGTGCCGACGGGCACCACCACCAGCTGCACCGCACCATCGGTATCGTCCCAGATCTCGCGGGCCGTGGTCTCGGCGTGGATGCGTGAGTTGGCGCGGTTGGTGAACGCCTGCAGGCAGACCGCGCCCGGCGTCTGCTTGGCGATCACATCGGTTCGCGCCATGGCGCCGCGCATGCCTTCAGCCACCGGCGTCGTCACCAGCTCCGCACCGAGGGCCTGCAGCATGGCCCGGCGCGGCTCCGCGACGTTCTCGGGCATCGTCAGCACGACCCGGTAGCCGAGCCGGCGCCCCATCGTCGCCACCGCCAGGCCGAGGTCGCCGCTGCTGCACTCGACCACGGTGCCGCCGGCCTTGAGGAAGCCGCTGCGCTCGGCGTGCCGGATCATCGCCAACGCTGCCCGGTCCTTGTTGCTCCCCGTCGGGTTCCACGCCTCGAGCTTGCCGAGCAGGCGCGTCCCAGGCGGGGCCATGGCCGCGAGTTGCACCAGGGGCGTGCGCCCCACCAGCCAGGTGATGTCAGCCGCGATCCGTGCCATGCGGCAAGCGTAGCTTGGTCGTCAGGGGGGGCCACATCATGATGTCGCCATGCGCGCTCGGTCTCCGTCCCTGTTGCTGCTGCTCGCCGCGTCGGCTGCCGGTTGTGCCGGCGTCACGCCGCGGGTCGATCGTGCGACGGCTGCGGACGTGCCGTCGGTCCAGCTGTCGCCGGCCGAGCAAGCGACCGTGAGCGCGCATTTCGAGCGCGCCATGGCGGCAGTCCTCCGCCGGCAGTTCGACGAAGCAGGCGAAGCCGCCGAAGCCGCCTTGGCGATCGATCCACGGGCAGCCAGGGCGCGCGCGGTGCGGGCGCTGGTGCTCGCCCAGCATGGGGCGGCCGAGGATCCGCCGAGCCTCTACGCCGAACGCGCCGCTGAGTGCGAACTGATGATCGCCGGCGAGATCGCACCTGACGACGCGTTCGTCGGCTGGGTGCGCGCCCTGTTCCTGGCCGAGGCTGGACACGTCAGCGCCGCGGCCGAGGTCGCCGAGGCGACGCTGCGCCGCGCCGAGAACGCGCCGCCGAGCGAGCGTTCGGCCCTGCTCGGCATCGCGGGTCGCTACCGCTACGAACTCGGCGAAGAGCGCGCGGCGCTGCCGCTGCTGCAGGACTACGTGTCCCTGCGCCCAGACGACGTCGCGGCGCGCTTTCGCCTGGGCTACACGTTGCTGCGTCTTTCGTCGCACCTGCGCGACGAGAGCGTGCCGGTCCTGCTCGACGCACGTTGGCAGAGCGAAGGGGCCGTCGCGGCGTTCACGCGCTGTGCCGAGCAATCGCCCGGCGACGACGATGTGCACATGGCCGTCGCCACGGCGCGACTGCGCGCTGCCGAAGTGCAGCATCTGCTCGGCCGGGTTGCGCGCGACGAGGCCGATCGCGCCGCGGCCAGGGCTGCCGCCGACGCCCATCGCCAGCAGGCTGCCGCCGTGCTGCGTGCGGTGGCCGAGCGCTTTCCGGCCAACGCCGAGCCCGTCTATCGGCTCGCGGTGCTGGACCAGCAGCGCAACGACCTCGCTGCGGCCAAGGCCGGCTACGAACAGGCGCTGGCGATCGATGCGCGCCATCTCGGCAGCCTGCTGAACCTGGCGAGGCTGTGCGCCGACGCCGGCGAACGCGAGCGGGCTGCGACCTTGCTGCGCGAGGCGCTGGCGAGCGAGTCGGAGACGGCGCGTCTCACCGACGACGAGAAGAAGCGCATCCACGAGTTCCTTCGCCAACCCTGACGCGCGCTGGCGCCAGAGCAAGGCGAGTGCGGTCGTGCAGATCGTCGCCAAGAAGCCCGGCGCCGCGTGAGGTCGAGGCGCACGAACGCGCCCGCCGCCCCGTTCAGAACGTCACCGCGCCGCCGATGGTGACGAACGTGCCGTAGGCCTCGGTCTCGCCCGGATGGCCGAACACGATGCCACCGAAGCTCGCCTGCAAAGCCAGTCGATCCGTGAGCTGGAACTCGGGGCCGATGCGCAGCTGCGCCATCAGCTGCGTGTCGGAGGTGCCGCCACCCGCCTCGTAGAGGCCGCCACCGAGGCTCGCGCCGGCGCGCACGAACAGCCAGCGTGGCCAGTCGCGATCGAGGCGCCCGCGCACATCGCTGTCGAAGCCGAAGACGACCGCGTCGAAGCCATCGTCGCCGCCGTACACCTGGGCCATCACACCGACGCTCTGCGTGCGATTGCCGATGCCCATGCGCGCGCCGAAGCCGCGGGCCTCGTCGCGCTCGGGCTTCGGCGCGCCGCCGTCGGTGTCGCGCTGGATCCACGCACCTGGGATCGCGTTCGCTTCGACCAGCAGGCGCTCGCCCCATTCGCCGCGCGGCTCGGAGCCGATCTGCACCGGCAGCGCCAGCGGTGCCGGCGCGCCGGTCGCGCACGCGACCAGCAGCGTCGGCAGGGCGAGGGCGGTGTAGTGTGCCTTCATCGTCGGGTGCGTTCGGCAGGATGGCGCGTCGCGCCGCGTCGCCCCGTTCAGCGGTGCACGAAGGCCGCCTTCACCTTCGGGCCGTTCTTCAGGAAGTTGTCGACGCCGATGCGCATGTCCTGCGTGCCGCAGACCTCGCCGAAGCACTTCGCCTCGAACGGCACCGCATCCTTCAGCGGCAGCTTCGCCGCGCCGAGGATCGCCTTGCACAGGATCTCGTCGACCTTCTTGCTGAGGTGGCCGATGTCGACCGCCGGCAGGCTCGCCGGCACGTTGCTCATCGGGCCCTCGGCCATGCGCGAACGCGGCGCCTTGCCGCTCGCCATGTCCTTGCACAGCTGCACGGCGCGCGCGACCAGGTCGCCCTCGACCTCTTCGCGGATCAGGCCGTAGGCCTTCGCCTTCTCGCTGCCGATCGGCCGGCACGTGCGCAGCATCTCCGCTGCCTTCTCGATGCCGACGAGGCGCGGCAGGCGCACGGTGCCACCGGCACCCGGGATGATGCCAAGGTTGGCTTCCGGCTGGCCGGCGAGCACCTTCAGGCCCTTCGTCGCGATGCGCGCCTCGCACGCCATCGCCGTCTCGATGCCGCCGCCGAACGCGAGGCCGTTGAGCGCCGCGACCGTCGGCTTCTGCACTGCCTGCACCGCGTCGACGCAGACCTGCGACGTGCGCGAGGTTTGCTCGCCCATCGCCACGCTGTCGATCTTGGCCAGGAAGTTGACGTCGGCGCCGCTGACGAACGCCTTCTTGCCGAAGCCGGTCAGCACGATGCCCTTCACGTTCGGGTCGCGATCGCACTGCTCGAAGCGTGCCTTGGTCTCCGCGAACACGCTCTGGTCGAGCGCGTTCAGCACCTTCGGGCGGCGGATCGTCAGCACCGCGATGCCGTCGCGGTCCTCGCGCAGCACCACCGGCACCTCGAACGGCTTGTTGTCCTTGCCGAGCGCCTCGATGCACTTCGGCACCGGGAAGCCCTGGTGCTTCTTCGCGTACGCCTGCACCAGCTCGAGCGCCTTCTTGGTGCCGAGCTCGTTCATGTAGGTGAACGCCGGCTTCATGTCGAGCGCGAGCTCGAGGCCCATGTTGAAGTCGGCGATCGACACCAGGCCCGCGTCGACGATCTCGCCGCAGATGCCGAAGTAGGCGCCGAGCAGCTGGTCGCGGATCTGTGCCGCGAGCGCGTCCGGCACCTCGACGGTCTCGCCGCGCGCCGGCACTTCCCAGTTCTCCTTCTTCGCCACCTTGTCCTTCAGCGACTGCGGCGTGCGGTACCACGCGTTGATCTTGGAGGTGTAGTTGTCGAGGCCGACCGCGGTGATCGGGTTGCCACCGGTCAGGTTCATCGCGGTGAACGAGCCGATGCCCATCTTGAACGTCTTCTTGCAGACGACGTCGATCTGCTTGGTGGTGCCGACGCCTTCTTCGGCGAGCAGCGCGCACGCGAAGAACAGGCCTTCGAACACCGGGTCGAGCGCGTAGCCGTAGCGCGACTTCACCGGGATCGGCACCTTGCCGATCGCCTCGTAGAACGACAGCAGCCACTGCCGCGTCGCCGGCGACGTGTCCTTCCCCGACACGACCTCGACCATCAGGTTGCGCTCGGCAGGGAAGAAGTAGTGCACGACGCCGCTGCGGTCCTTCTTCTTCGTGTTGGCGAAGATCACCTCGGGCTCGAGGTGGCTGCTGTTGCTGCACAGGATCGCGTCCGGCGACACCAGCGCTTCGACCTGCGCGAAGATCTTGCCCTTGAGCTCCTTGTTCTCGGTCGCCGCTTCGACGACCAACTCGGCGCCGGCGAGCTTCTGGTAGTCGTTGGTCCAGGTGACCGCCGCCAGCATCTGCGCCTGCTGCTCGGCGGTGAAGGCGCCGCTCTCGACGCCCTTGCCGACCTTCTTCTCGAGCTTCGCCTTGCCGTTCGCCAGCGCCGCGTCGCTGACGTCGACGACGATCGTCTGCACGCCGAACGGGCTCAGCACCTTGGTGAAGTAGAGGGCGATGTCCGGGCCGATCTGGCCCGAACCGATGACAGCGACCTTGGTGAGGGTGCGACCTGCGTGCGTGAAGCTCATGGGTTCCTCGAATCGGGGGCGAACAAGGTAGCGGCAGCCTGCGGGCGGTTGAAGGCTGCGGGCGACCTAGACGCCGCGCTACCGCGTCCCGGCCACCGTGGTGTTGCCGCCGAACGTGAAGACCTGGCCGACGGTCAGCGAGACCTTCCAGCCGTCGCTCTCGCCGACCACGTCGTCGAGCGGCTTGGCGAAGTCGACGCGGAACACGCCGTCGCCGAGCAGCGGCCGGCTGCCGATGCGAAGGCCAGCCCCGACGGAGCGATACGTCGGACCGAGGTCGCCGTCGGAGCCGGTCTGGCCGAAGTCGGCGAACGCCACCAGGCCGAGCCGCAGCGTCGCCACTTCGATGCCGGTGTCGAGGCGGTTCTCGACGACCGCGCGCAATCGCCGCGTGCCGGCGAACTGCCGCGCGCCGTAGCCGCGCAGCCCGTTGTCCTCGCCGAGCGTCAGCTCGACGGCCAGGTCCTGCGTCTCCTCGACGGCGTCGAAGTCGACGAACGTGGCCAGCGTGTCCCATTCGGCCAGCAGCAGGAACGCGCGCGCCGTGGCACCGGCGCGCCAGGCCGCGTCGCCCGCATCGGTCCAGCGCCCGCCGCCGCGCGCCGCCACGTTCGTCAGCACGTGCGCGAACGGTTCCGTCGCCCAGCTCGCTTCGAGGCTCGCCTCCGGCTGCACCTCGGCCCCTTGGCCGTCTTCGGCGCGCCAGCGCGCACCGATCGTCGCCGCGACGCTGGCGCCG
>JBILEY010000280.1:0-6998 GCA_044351865.1 Planctomycetota bacterium
CTGGCCCTCGCCGAGCAGCCGGGCAACCACGTCACCATCGTCTATCGCCAGGACGCGTTCTTCCGCCTGCGCGGCAAGAACCAGGAACGCATCGACGAAGCGCTGGCCGCGGGCCGTGTCGAGGCGCTGTTCCGCGCCGAGGTGACGGCGATCGCGCGCGACCATGTCGCCGTGCAGCAGCATGCGCACGCGGCGGATGTTGCCGTGGGTGCGAACGGCGGCGCGGGCAGTGGCGGCGGCGATGGCGGCGATCGCGTCGCGCTGCAACTGCGCGCCGACTGCGTGTTCGTGCACGCCGGCGGTGTGGCGCCGTTCGCGCAGCTCGAGAAGAGCGGTGTGTCGTTCGATCCTGCCAAGCGTCCGCAGCCGCTGACGAAGGAACCGGGTGCACCGGAACCTCTCGGCAGTGGACCTCTCGGCAATGGCCTGCTGCCGGCGCTGCTCGCCGGCCTCGCGATGGCCCTCGCCGTGCTCGCGTTCGTCTTGTGGCACGGCGACTACTACCTGCGCTCGGCGGCGCAGCGGGCCGCGGATCCCAAGCACGCCTTGCTGCGCTCGGATCGCAGCCTCGGCTTGTGGTTCGGCCTCGCCGCGGTCGGTGCGGTGCTCGCCAACCTCGCCTACCTGGCGCGGCGGCAGCAGTGGTTCGGCCTGCGCTTCGGCCAGCTGTCGACCTGGATGACCACGCACGTCGCCACCGGCACCGGCGCCGTGTTGCTGGCGATGCTGCACGCGGCGATGGCGCCGAAGCAGACGATCGGCGGCTTCGCGTTCTGGGCGCTGGTCGTGCTGCTGGTCACCGGCGCCGTCGGTCGCTGGTTCTACGCGTGGCTGCCGCGCAGCGCGAACGGCCGCGAGCTCGAACTCGACAAGCTGCGCGGCGAACTGCTCGCGGCGCGCGCGCGGCCCGGCGATCCGTTCGCGCGCACGGCGCACGACGAAGTGCTGGCGCTGCTCGAGCGCCGGCAGTGGCGGTCGACGTGGATCGGTCGCGTGCTGGCGCTGGTCGGCCTGCAGTGGGATCTGTGGCGCACCGAACGGCGTCTGCGTCGCCGCGGCGCCGACGCCGGTGCGTCCCCGGAGGCGATCGCTGCGGCCCTGGTGCAGGCGCGCGAAGTGCACGCCGCCGCCGTCGCGATGGCGCATCTCGAGGACCTGCGCGCGCTGCTCGGCACCTGGCGCTGGCTGCATCGCTGGCTCGCGCTGCTGATGGTGCTGCTGACGCTCGTGCACGTCGCCGTCGCCGTGATGCACGGCGCGTTCGCCGGCGGAGGTGGTCTGTGAAGTACGCACGCACGGGACTCGTGCTCGGCATCGTCTCGGCGATCGCCGTGCTGCTCTTGGTGATGGCCGCGACCGAACGCAAGTCGCCGGGCCCGGTGTCGACCGTGCACGGCCGCATCGAGCAGATCGAAGGCGGCCAGGCCTGCGCGCAGTGCCACGGCGGCTGGTTTGGCGACATGCAGAGTGCGTGCAGCAGCTGCCACGAGGACGTGGCCGCACAGATCACCGACAAGAAGGGCTTGCACGGAACCTTGTCGCCGCAGCAGGCAGCGACGTGCTCGTTGTGCCACGGCGAACACCACGGTGGCGAGTTCCGCCTGGTCAACGCGCTGGCGTTCGCGCAGGCCGGCGTGCCCGACGAGAAGAAGTTCGACCACCAGAAGATCGGCTTCGCCATGCAGGGCGTGCACAGCACGTTGGCGTGCACGAAGTGCCACACCCACGCCGAGGCCGAGCTGCTGCCCGAAGGCGAGAAGCGCTACCTCGGGCTGTCGCAGGACTGCGCCAGCTGCCATGCCGATCCGCACGGCGGGCGCATGCAGTTCGGCTGCACGACGTGCCACGGCCAGACCACGTTCACCGAACGCGCGGTCGCGTCGCACGAGCGCTGGCTGCCGCTGGTCGGGGCGCACGAAGGCGTCGACTGCCGCCAGTGCCACGCCGAAGGTTCGCCGCATGCGCTCGAAGCGCTGCGGGTCGGCAGCGCCGATCGTGCACGCCAGTGCGGGGACTGCCATGCGGCGCCGCACTCGGCGGCGTTCGTGCAGGGCAACGCCAAGGCGGCGGCGGTGTCGCCGCGCGAGGTCTGTTCGGTCTGCCATCCGCTCGACTACCGCAAGTTCACCGACCTGCAGGTCACGGTGACGCCGGCCCAGCACCAGCACGGCGGCTTCCCGCTGGCGGCGCCGCACGACCAGCAGGCGTGTGCGATGTGCCACGTGCCCGGCACGCCGTGGACGCAGCGCCATCCTGGCCGCGGTCGCGACGACTGCCACGCCTGCCACGGCGATCCGCACGAAGGCCAGTTCCGCACCGGCACCTTCGCCGAGGGCGGCTGCGTCGCCTGCCACGAGCGGCTGCACTGGACGCCGCACGCGTTCGATCGCGAGCACCATGCGCGCACCGCACTGCCGCTCGACGGCCGCCACGCCGAGCTCGAGTGCCGCGCCTGCCACGCCGATCCGGCCGAGGACCGCGCGCGCATGTTCCATGGCACGCCGAGCCGCTGCGAACAGTGCCACCGCGACGCGCACGACGGCGCGTTCGCGCGCCATGCCGCACGCCTCGAAGCGCGCCCGCGCGGCACCTGCGCCGAGTGCCACGGCACCGAGGCGTTCGCCAAGCTCGACCACGAACGCTTCGACCATCGCGACTGGACCGGCTTCGCCGTCACCGGTGCGCACGCGCAGATCGAGTGCACCGACTGCCACGCGCGCACGCCGCAGGCGGACTCGCTCGGCCGGCGCTTCGGCCGCGTGCCCCGCCACGGCGACGGCTTCCGCGGCTGCGTCGAGTGCCACGGCGATCCGCACGGCGGCGTCTTCGACGGCGCGCAGGTGCCGGCCGAGATCGACGGGCGGCGCGCCTGCGAACGCTGCCACGACACGGCGTCGTTCCGGGCACTGCCGTTCGGCTTCGACCACGCGAAGTCCACCGGCCACGCGCTGACCGGCAAGCACGCGGAGCTCGCGTGCAGCGCCTGCCACGCGGTGCTGGCGACGCCGACGAGCGAAGGCCGCACGACGGGGCGCGCGCGCGGCCGCGAGTGTGCCGACTGCCACGCCGATCCGCACAAGGGCCAGTTCGCGCGGCTCGGCCAGGTGGACTGCAATCGCTGCCACAAGAACACGGCGTCGTTCGCGACGCTGTCGTTCCGGCACAACCTGGACTCGAAGTTCCCGCTCGGCGACCAGCATGCGAAGGTGCCGTGCGCGAGTTGCCACAAGCCGGAGAAGATCGACGGGGCGACGGTGGTGCGCTACGTGCCGCTGCCGACCGAGTGTGTGCAGTGCCATGGCCGGGAGGAGGGGGGTGCGCCGTTCCGGCGCCGGAGGCAATGAGCATGACGATGCATCCAAGAACGCTCGCGGCGGCGCTGCTGTGCAGTGCCGTGGCGAGCGCGCAACAGGACGTGTTCGAGCAGCTGACGCTGCGCGTCTCGTCACTGCGCCCCGACGGCAAGGTCGTCGTCGACCGCGGCAGCCGCGATCTCGTGCAGGTCGGCGACCGTGTCGTGCTGACGCCGCGCAACGGCCAGTCCGTGAACGCGCGCGTGGTCGAGGTCGACGAGCGCACGGCCTTGGTCGAGTTCGTGAACCCGAACGACACCGCCCCGATCGGCACTCGCGGCCAGGTGGCGCTGCCGCGTTCGCGCCGCGCCGCGGCCCCAGCACCGGCGGGGGATCCGACGCGCCTCGTGCCGCCGCCGCTGCCGCCGGAGAAGCGGCAGCCCGAGACGAAGACGGACGAGTGGCAGCCGGGGCAGCCGTTGCTCGGCGTGACGCGGCCGCCGCGGCCGGAGGAACGGCCGAGCACGCTGAACGGGCGCATGTACGCGTCGACGAGCCTGGTGCGCACGCTCGACACGTGGAACCACTCGTACCTGACGCTCGGCACCGACCTCGACATCGACAACCTCGGTGGCCGCGGCGGCATCCTGCACTTCCACGGCGACTTCAACTGGAGCCGCGAGACTTCGGAGCAGACCGGCCAGGACCTGCGCCTCTACGAGCTGAGCTACGAAGAGGGCGGCACGCGCCATCGGCCGCTGTTCTGGCAGGTCGGCCGCTTCCTGCAGCGCGACATGCCCGAGTTCGGCATCCTCGACGGCGTCGCCGTCGGCAAGCGCACCGAAGGCGGCGATCGCGTCGGCGCGAGCTTCGGCTACCTGCCGGAGCTCGACGAGGACATGGAGTCGTTGGCCGACCTGCAGGTGGCGGCGTGGTACTTGTGGAACCAGGACGTCGCCGAGCGCGTCAGCTTCGGGCTCGGTTACCAGAAGACGTGGCATCGCTTCGAGGTCGACCGCGACCTGCTCGTCGGCAAGTTCCGCTACCTGCCGCTGACCGGCTGGCTGCTGCAGGGCACCGTGTTCGTCGACCTCTACACCGGTCGCGACACGCAGAAGGACCAGTCGTTCGAGATCACGCGCGGCAACGCGTTCCTGAGCCGCCGCTGGGACAAGGATGGCGGCGTCGAGGTGTTCTTCGACCACGAGGAGTATCCCGAGACCCGCCGCCGCGAGCTGCCGCAGCAGATCCAGCCGCAGACGCTGATCGATGCGCGCCAGGACCGCGTCTCGCTGCACGCGTTCGTGTTCGGCGGCGACACGCGCTGGTTCACGCGCCTCACCGGCTGGAAGGACGAGGAGGACAGCGGTGGCTCGCTCGAGCTCGGCGTCGAGTTCCCCGGCCTCGCCGGCAAGAACGCGCGCACGACGCTCGCCGGCTACCAGATGAACGGCTCGTTCAGTTCGCTGTTCGGCGGTCGCCTGCAGCATGGCGGCACCTTCGGCTTCGGCCGGCTCGACGTGCTCTACGAACTCGCGTTCGTGCACCAGGAGAGCTTCCCCGACGAACGCGACGACCTGCTGCAGCATCGCCTCGCCGGCCTGCTGACCACGGACCTCGGCGCTGGCTGGAACGCGATCTTCACCGGCGACGCCACGATCTGGGACGACGAGCTGTCGTTCGGACTCTCCCTCTACCTCCAGAAGAACTTCTGAGGTGACGCGATGAACCTCCCTCGCTCCCGTTCGCTCCTCGTCGCCCTGCTGATGGCTTGGCTGGTGGTCGCCTGCACGGTCAACGTGCAGAACCGCGGCGACCTGCATCGCTGGTGGGCTGGCTTCGGCCTCGTCGTCTCGCACGAGACGTTCCCTGGCGACTGCAAGACGTGCCACGTCGGCGCGTCGTGGAACCAGCTGGTCGACGACTTCGTGTTCGACCACGGCGCGCGCACCGGCGTGCCGCTGCACGGTGCCCACGCCGAAGCGCGCTGCCTGCGCTGCCACAACGACCGCGGGCCGGTGGCGACCTTCCATGCGCAGGGCTGCGCTGGTTGCCATCCCGACGTGCACTACGGCGAACTCGGCCTCGACTGCGCGCGTTGCCACGACGAGCAGTTCTGGAAGGTGCCGAATGCGCGCGTGAACCACCTGCACGGCCGCTTGCCGCTGACCGGGGCGCACATGCAGGTCGCCTGCCACCGCTGCCACGCGGGTGCGATGGTGACCAACTTCCGGCCGACGGACCCCGACTGCGTCAGCTGCCACTACGACGAGGCCGCGCGCACCACCAACCCGCCGCACCTCGGGCTCGGCTGGGTCGATCGCTGCGATCGTTGCCACATGCCGACCGCGTGGCGGCCGGCGCAGATCCGGTGACGCCCGTTCCCGTTCCTGGACCGCCCTGGTCCCGCTTTTGGACGACCACCAGGGCTCGTGACGTTCGTATGTCGATGAATCCCGCACTCGGCCGGAGTGCCCTCTCGCCGCGGAGCTGAACATGCACCATCCCATCCGCCATCTCGCCGCATCGGGCGTCGCCCTGGTGCTGATGACTTCCGTGTTCCTGGCTTCCTGCGTCGACCAGAGCGGGCGCGAAGCGGCGCTGGCTTCCGGCGAGTCGTGCATGAAGTGCCACAACGGCTCGATCCACGACGACTACGCCGGGCCGGGGCTGGAGAACCCGCATCCGTTCCCGGGCGACGCCGAGGTGCTGCGCTGCACGCAGTGCCACGGTGGCAATCCGACCGGCGTGGACATGCTCACGAGCCACGTGCCGCCGCCGCCGGAGATCGGCGATCGGGCGCAACAGGACATCGATGCGCATGCGTGGTTCAACAAGTTGACGCTGGCCGGCATCGACAAGATGGCCGACTACACCGTCGACGGCCGCACCTACACCGGCATCGACTACCTGCAGTTCCTGAACCCGGGCGATCTGCGCGTGACGCGGTTGGAGCGCGGCTGCGGCGAGTGCCATGCGGCGCACGCGACCAGCGTCAGCCGGTCGCCGCTCGGCACCGAGATGGGCATCTTCTCGGGCGCCTTCTATGCAGTCGGCCTGGAGAACGCGAACCCGGCGCACCAGGGCCTGTTCGAGGACAACGCCGCCGACTACGGCTGGCGCGCGGTCAGCGATCCGACCCACGTCCACGACCCGAACGTCGAGGGCAAGATCGGCGAACTGCTCGAGCCGCCGGTGTGGAGCAAGCGCGTGATCGCGCCGGAGAACATCTTCCGCAACCAGGACTTCACCGCAGCCAACCTGGTCAACGACGTCAATGCCGACGGCTCGCTGATCAGCGGCTCGCGCCTCGCCAAGCTGTATCAGGAGCAGGTCGCGTTCACCTGCGGTGACTGCCACCTGGGCAGCAGCGGCGCCAACAACCGCTATGGCGACTTCCGCCCGTCGGGTTGTTCGGCGTGCCACATGCCGTACAGCCAGGACGGCCGCAGCCGCACGCAGGACCCGAACGTGCCGAAGGACGAGCCGCGCAACCCGGACGCCATCGACGAGCCGGAGCGCGCGCACATCCGTTCGCACCGCGTGCGCGGCGTCGCCCGCACGCTGAGCAACGGCACTGCCGTCACCGGCATCGACGACCACACGTGCGCTGGCTGCCACCAGGGCAGCAACCGCATGGTCATGCAGTACTGGGGCATCCGCCTCGACCAGAACCAGGACGTCGTGCGCGGCTTCCAGTATCCG
>JBILEY010000281.1:0-6991 GCA_044351865.1 Planctomycetota bacterium
CTGCCGCGCGGTGGCCATCTGCAGTACCCGAGCGGGCAGGCGCTCGGACTCGACCGCGACGACGACGGCGGCCAGGAAGGTGGCCACGGCGGCGACTCGGTGCTGGCCCAGCTCGCCGACCACTGGCGGCTCGGTCGCTACGCCGTGTCGTGACGCGGCGGCGGCAGCCGGCGCACGGGCCGTTCGCGGCGGAACGCGTGCGGTCGCCACGGCCCCCACTTCGACTCGTAGTAGGCCTTGTTGCGTTCGAACAGCCGCGCGCGCTCGGTCGGATCGACCTTGCCGAACGACGCCGACAGCTCGTGGTGCACGAACACGTCCTCGGCGCAGACGATGCGGCGGCCGAGGCGGCGCACCCGCTGGCAGTAGTCGTCGTCCTCGAAGAAGCCGGTGCCGAAGCCGACGTCGAGCTCGCCGACCTGCGCATACACGTCGCGCGGCATCGCCACGCAGAAGAACGCCAGCACCGGGATGTCGAACAGCACGCCGGCGTTGCCGCCTGTGATCGCCGCCGCCTCCGCCGCCATGCCGGGCATGTCGGTGTAGCTCGTCGCGAGGCGCGCTTCGTTGCCGATGTTGTTCGTCACCGGGCCGATCAGGCCGATCGACGGATCGCGCCGCAGGTGCGTCGCCAGCGTGCGCGCCCAACCGGGGGTGACGACGAGGTCGTTGTTGAGGATCACCAGCACCTCGGCGCCACGCGCGGCGGCGGCGGTGAGGCCCTGGTTGCAGGCAGCGGCGAAACCGCGGTTGTCGGCGTTGCGGATCACGCGCACGCGCGGATGCCGTTCGATCTCGGCGAGCCACGACGCCGTGCCGTCGCTGCTGGCGTTGTCGACGACGACGACGTCGAGCTCGGGCGCGCCGAGGTCCTCGAGCACCGAGCGCACGCAGCGGCGCGTCAGCTCGACGCCGTTCCACGAGACGACGACAACGCCGACGCGCGGCTCGCGCAGGCCGCGCAGCGCCGCCCGCAGCGCGTCGCCACGGTGAGCCCAGGTCTGCTGCTGGGCGAACGCGATGCGCGCCGCCGTCGCGGCCGGCTCTGCAGCTTCGGCCACCGCTTGGCGCAACGCGGCGACGCAGGCGGTCGCGTCGCGGCCGATGCGCACGAACGGCGCCAGCTCGGCGCGCATCAGCTCCGGCATCGGCGTCGCCACCACCGGTTTGCCGGCGGCGAGCGCTTCGTAGGCTTTCACCGGATTGGTCGCGAGCGTCAGCGGGCCGATGACGAACGGTACGAACAGCACGTCCATCGGGGCGATGACCGCGGGCAGTTCGTGGTAGCCGACCTCGCCGACGAAGCGAACGTTGGGCAGATCGCGGACCTTCGCTTGCACGCCCGCACTGTCGGCACCCACGAGCAGGAAGTCGTGATCCGGCATCGCCACCGCAACCGCACGCAACAGCGGCACGTCGAACCACTCGGCGATGGCGCCGAAGTAGCCGATCACCGGCCGCGCCGTCGGCGTGTGCTTCTGCGCAGCGACGAAGTGCGCCGGTTCGCAGGCATTGCGCACCATCGCGCGCGGCACGTCGGAGCGCAGCTGCTGCACCGCGGCGTCGAGGTCGTCGCTGCTGACGACCACCAGATCCGCCGCCGCGACCAGCTGCCGTTCGTCGTTGGCGACCGCGGCGCTCGCAGTGGCGAAGCCGTGGTGGTTGTCCATGCAGTCGTAGACGAGCCGCGAGCGAGGCAGCAGGCGCGCGAGCGCGACCCAGCCCGGATGGTCGACGAGGGCGATGTGCACGCCGATGCCGACGTGCGCCAGGAACTCGCGCAGGCTCGCCACCATGCCGTCGAGCAGCGCCTGCGGTGGCGTGCCGCCGTAGATCGACACCACAGCGGGTGCGAACAGACGCACCAGGTGGATGCCCGGCTCGCCGTCGCGCCGTTCGCCGCCGACCGGTTCGAGCGCGAAGCCCGGCCGCGCCGCCGCCAGCGTCGTCGGCGACACGTAGAAGACGCGATGGCCGCGCGCGGCGAAGTCGCGGGCGAGGTGCTGCGGCCGCTGGATGCGGAACGCCCAGTCGATGACGCCGAAGACGAGCACGTCCTCGCGATCGGCCGCCGCCGGCGACACCGGCGGCAGCTCGGCGAACGTGCGCACTGCGCGCAGCGACTGCCGCACGGCCTGGAACTCGCGGTACTCGTGCGTGTTCTTCAGCAGCGGCGCGAACAGCGTGAAGAACGCCGACTTCAGCGGCCAGCGCCAGCGCAGCGGCACGAGGTCGCGCACGCGCAGCGCCGCCCCGACGAGCAGCCGGCGCACGACGGCGAACGGCGACGACGCCGGCCCCGGCTGCGGCCGCGCGTTCACGCCGCCCCCTGCGCCCGCCACGCGTCGATCGCCACGCGCAGCACGTCGTAGCCGAGGAAGCCGCGCTTCTCGTAGTAGAGCCGCCCCGCGTGCGGCCGCTCGAGCACACGCGCCGCCGACAGCGGCTGCAACGCCGCGGAGCCGCGCCACAGCATGTGCCAGGCGACGAACGGGAACAGGCCGAGCCACGTCGTGCGCTGCGTCGGGTAGCGCAGGCAGTCGCGCAGCTGCCGCCACCGTTCGCCGACGCGCAGGCGCCGTCGGTCGACCGGCCCGTTCGCCGGCAGCGGCGACAGCACGCGGAAGAACGGGCCGGGACAGCCGCGCGCGTTGTAGAGCGAGAACTGCCGCGCGTCGGCGAGGCGACCGCGCGCATGCAGCAGCAGCGCCACCACCGCGTGCAGCGCGTCGTGGTCGTGGTGGCCGCCCTCCCACGCCGGCACGTGGATGCGCGTGCCCGCCGGCATGCGATCGATCCACTCGCCAACGAGGCGTGCCACCACCGGCAGGCTCTCGTACAGCTTGCCGTCGAGGATGCCGTTCGCGACCCCGAGGAAGTGCAGGTCGTTGGCGTCGACGCCGAGCGCCGTCAGCACCGCGCGCGACTCCGCGTCGCGACGCGCCGGCTCGCCACCGAGCGCGCCGTCGGTCAGGAAGACGCAGACCGCCCGTTCGCCGACTGCGACCGCATCGGCGATCGCCGCGTAGACGCCGAACTCGTCGTCCTGGTGCGCGAAGAAGAACAGCTGCGACCGCTGGCTCACGACCGACGCGCCGACGCGAAGCGCCGATGGATCGCCTGCCGCGGCACCGTGCCGATGTCGTGCGCCAGGAACGCCAGCAGCAGCTGCATGCCGATCAGCGCCGTCAACGCGGCGAGGATCACCGTGCCGGTCGGCGCCTGCTGGTTGGCGCGCGAGTAGGCGATCCAGTTCCACACGCCGAACACACCGCCGAAGCCGAGCAACGAGAGGCCGATCGGCAGCTCGACCGACGCCAGCGAAAGGTCGCGCAGGTAGTAGTTGTAGAAGACGCGCTTGGTGGCGTTGCGCAGGTGCTTCCACAGGAACTCGCCGACGATGCGCCGCACGCGCAGGTTGCTGACCTCGTCGCCGTAGTGCGCGTCCATCGGCACGTCGAGCACGACGGCGCGCAGCGTGTTGAGGCGGAACAGCATGTCCGTCTCGAAGAAGTAGCGGCGGCTGATGCCGCTCCACGGCAGGTGGCGCGCGACGTTGGCGTGGATCGCGGTGTAGCCGTTCGTCGGGTCGAACACGTCCCAGTAGCCCGACGACAGCTTCGTCATGAACGACAGCACCGCGTTGCCGAACAGGCGCAGCTTCGGCATCGAACGGATGCGCTCGAGGTCGAAGAAGCGGTTGCCCTTCGTGTAGTCCGCTTCGCCGGCGAGGATCGGCCGCACGAACACCGGCAGCAGCGCCGGATCCATCTGGCCGTCGCCGTCGATCTTGACCAGCACCTCGCAACCGTCGTCGATGGCGGCCTTGTAGCCGGCCATCACGGCGCCGCCGACGCCCTGGTTCTGCGGCAGGAACACCACGCGAACGCGCGGATCGTGGCACTCGCGCTCGACCAGCTTGCCGGAGCCTTCGGGGCACGCGTCGTCGACGACGAACACGCGCGACACCTCGGCCGGCATCGCCGCCAGCACCGCCAGCACGTGCTTCGTCACCTTGTAGGCCGGCACGATCGCGGCGATGCGACCGGTGCCCGGCTCGCGCAAAGGCGGCCGCGGCAGCACGAACGTCTTCTCGGTGCCGGCCGGCGACGTCGCGGCGTCGATGGCGCCGGTCGCGTGCTGTGGCCCAGGGCTCGAGTTCGATTCCATCCGCGTCGGGTTGCTCACTGCCTGAAGGAGAGCTCGAGGAAGCGCACCGGGTTCGCCGAGTGGCCCGTCGCGTAGACGAGCGCAGCGACCGCTCCGGGCGGCGCCACGACGTCCATGCTAGGAGCCGTCGCTTCGGCCTGGCAAGCGAACACCTGGATGTGCAGGTCGACGGTGCGGCCGTGGGCGCCGAGCCAGGTGACCTGCAACCGCGCATTCGTCGGTGCCAACGGGTCGACCCGCTGCACCTGGGCCTGCACGCGGTACTCGCGGCCGCCCGCGACCTCGACCTTCTGCACCGCCGGGGCGGCGACGGTGACGACGACACCGCGGCCCGCTTCCAGACGGGCTTCGGGGGCGACCTCCCAGGCCGTCGCGTCGTCGAAACGGCCACCGCGCAGCAGTTCGCGGCGGAAGCGATAGCGCTCGTCGAGCACGCGCACCGACACGTCGCCGAGAGCCTGCACTTCGTTGGACACGGCGCGCACCAGTTCGCGCGAAGCCTCGTCCTGCCAGCTGTCGGCCAACAGCAGATGGCGAACGCGGCGCGATGCGAGCAGTTCGCCGAGCGCGTCGGGCGTGGTCGCTTCGCGCACCGCATTCGCGAAGGTCGGGTTGTACCAGTTGGGCGTCAGCACGTCGGCGTGGAGGTCGGCCGCCATGGCCGGCCCGAACAGCGCAACCGGTGCCATCCTGCGATTCCACTCGTTCACCAGACGGATGGCAGCACGCAGAGGCTGCCGCTCGGTGAACTGCCGGTCCATCGCCTGCCGATCGACGAGAGTGCGTAGCGACACATGGTGGCTGTAACCACCGGTCGAGAAGCACACGAGGTTCAGGACGACGGTGACGACTGCGCTCGCCCCCAGGAACACGCCCCCGCGCGAGCGAGGCAGGGCTCCCGCCAGCGCCGCCCCGGCCAGCGCACTGGCGATCGCGAACGTCGGGAACACGTAGCGCAAGTACGCGGTCTGCACGAAGACGAGGGCCATGGTCGCAGCCGCGAAGGCCGCGAGCGCCAAGGCTCGGCGATGGCCCGCCACCACGAACCCGAGCAGCGCCGGTACGACCAACAGCAGCCACTGGAAGCCCGCGGCGCCCGGTAGCGCTTCCAGGTAGCGCCCCGAGTCGAAGGTCATGCGATACAGCACGTCCCAGGTGACTCCGTGGTCGAAGATCGCCGGTGCGACGAAGTTCTCCAGCGGGTAGTAGGGCGAGCGGAAGAGGGCGTTGAAGAACGGGAACACCGGATTGCCGGTGAGCCACAGCGCGCGCACGTAGGGCTGGCAGCCGACGACCGCGAACGCGAGCACAGCCGCCCCCATCGCCGGCAGCCGCTGGCTCCACCACGTTCGCCAGCGGACGAGCAGCAGCAGGCCGAGCCACGGCAGCGCCAACATGGTCACCATCTTCGCCGCCATGCCACCGCCGGCGAGCAGGCCGGCTACGAAAAGCTGGCCGCCGCGTTCATCCTCCGGCGTGCCGCGTGCGACCGCGCGCAGCACCGCCATCGCGGCGCCGACGACGCAGCACGACCACGAGCCTTCGATGAACAGGCTGCTGGTCTCGGTCAGCGTCAGCGGCGTCGTCAGCAGCAGCAGCACCGAAGCGAGCGCCGCACTGCGTTCGGCCCCGAGCCAGCGCGCGGTGTCGAAGACGATCCGCCCGAGCAGCAGCACGGACGCGAGGTTGACGAAGCGCGCCCCGCTCTCGCCCGCGAGCATGTAGCCGATCGTGTACAGCCAGTCACCGAGAGCGGGCATCACGGCCCACGCGTGCGCGGTGACGTCGAACTCCCAAACGCCGCGGAACGCGATGCGCGCCGGCATCATCAAGTGCGACACCAGCGCGTCGTGGCCGCTCTCGGGCATCGCCGCGACCAGCATGTGCACCAGCGCGATCGCCGCGACGGCGGCGCCGACGCCTTCCTCGAGCCAGCCGACGGCGCCCGCGGAACGTTCCGCCGCGAACCAGCCCCGCACACGAGCCAGCAGCGCCGCCGCTTCGGCGCGCGCCAACAGCGGCGGCAGCGCCAGCAGCAACGCGTAGATACCGCTGTAGTTGACGGGCCAGGCCACCAGCAAGCCCACGACGGTGCCGTAGCCGACCATGCCCACCAGCGCGCACTCGACGTCGCCGACCTGCGGCCAGCGCCGCAGCACGAGGCGCCCGAGCAACACGCACGAAGACGCGAACCAGGCGACGAGAGCGAGGGCGCCGAGCTGCCCGAACGCCCCCGCCATCACGGCGGCCGCCACAAGGCCGACGGGCAATGCACGCAGGCGACGGCGACCCCCGACGGCCATCCCGACCAGAACGACCGCGAGGAGCACGGCGAAGTACGTGAGGTGCTGCGCGGTGCGCCAACGTCCTTCCCGAGCGAACCATCCGTATGCGGTGAGGGCCGCACCGAACAGCACCGCTGCCGCCAGCACGGGGCCGAGCCACGGGGTCGTTCGCGTTCGCTGCACGCCGCTGTCGCTCATGGCTTCGGCAGCCAGCAGGAGAACAGCTGCGAACGCACGACGCCGACCTCCGGCCGATCGAAGTCGTCGTAGTCGACGGTGAAGCCGAGCGCGCGCAGGCTCTCGTCGAGCTCGGTGCCGTAGACGCGGTACGACAGCGCCGCGTTCTCCGGATCGTTGGCGTCGCCGTGGAACTCGTCGGGCAACACGTGCTCGTCGCGCGCCGGATCGTTCGCATCGTGCACGACGACGCGATGCACGGTGTCGCGCTGCGCGCGCGTGTGCGGCACGGTGAAGACGTAGCAGCCACCCGGCGCCAGCACGCGGCGGATCTCGCGATGCGCCACTGCGTCGAGCCG
>JBILEY010000282.1:0-6963 GCA_044351865.1 Planctomycetota bacterium
GCCTCGTTGACCGACGCCGAGCTGCGGCAGGAACACCAGAACGGCGGCCTCCTGTTCGACGACCGCGGCGAACCGCTGCCGATGGACCAGCTGCGCATCGAGAACGGCCTGATGATGGGCGTCGCCCTGCGCCAGGACCGCGACATCCAGGGCCCGATCGGCTTCGTCGCGCGCCGCTACACCGGCGTCGTGGACATGCAGCAGGAAGGCGCGCACGACGCCGACGCCTACTTCGAGCCGGTGCTCGAACCGCGCGGCGGCAAGCTGATCGTCGAGCCCGAGGAGTTCTACATCTTCGCCAGCAAGGAGCGCATCCGCGTGCCGAAGCACCTGGCCGCGGAGATGGTCGCCTACGACGTCGGCATCGGCGAGCTGCGCACCAACTACGCCGGCTTCTTCGACAACGGGTTCGGCGGCGACCGCGGCACCCGCGCCGTGCTCGAAGTGCGCCCGCACGACGTGCCGTTCCTGCTCGAGGACGGCCAGGTGTTCTTCAAGCTCGAGTTCTTCCGCACGCAGCAGCTGCCCGAGGTCGTCTATGGCGACCGTCGCCTGAGCTCGCACTACCAGGGGCAGGCACTGAAGCTCAGCAAGCACTTCCGCATGTAGGGATGGGCGCGACGGCGCCGCTCACTTCGCGAGCTTCGCCGCCCCCGCCGCCTGCACCGCCGCGACCAGCGCGCGCACGCCGGTCCAGGTCGCGACCTCGTAGTCCGGGTAGTAGCGGGCGCTGTGCAGCGCTGGCACGTCGCCGGCGGCGAGCATCTTCGCCAGACGATCGGGCGCGATGGTGCCGAGCCGGAACATGCACAGCGGCACGTTCTCGCCATACAGCCGGCCGAAGTCCTCGGCGATCATCTCCGGCTTGCGATCGACGACCGCCGCCGCACCGAACGTCGTGACGAAGCCCGCACGCACCGCCGCGGTCAACGCCGCGTGGTTGTGCAGCGCCGGTGTGTGCTCGCTGAACTCCACCTTCGGCGGCGGCGCCCCGTAGGACAGCGCCACCGCCTTCGCCTTGCGTTCGATCGCCGCCAGCATGCGCTCGCGCACGTCGGCGGCGTAGCTGCGCACCGTCGCCTGCAGGTGGCACTCGCCGGGCACGATGTTGTGCTTGTTGCCGCCCTGGATGGCGCCGACCGTGATCACGCAGGCTTCGAGTGGATCGATCTCGCGCGACACGATGGTCTGCAGGTCGAGCACGAGCTGTGCTGCCTGCACGATCGGATCGACGGTCTTGTGCGGCGAGGCGCCGTGGCCGCTCTTGCCGTAGACGGTGATGTCGCAGCTGTCGACGTTCGCCATCGCGAAGCCGCTGCAGACGCCGACGCGGTCGTGCTCGAGGTCGGTCGCCGTGTGCAGGGCGAGTGCCCACGCGGGGCGCGGAAAGCGCGTCAGCAAGCCGTCGGCGAGCATCGCCTTCATGCCGCCGGCGCGTTCTTCGGCAGGTTGCAGCTGGAACACCAACGTGCCGGCGAACGCGTCGGGATGCTGCACGAACCAGCGCGCGGCGCCGATCAGGCAGGTCATGTGCAGGTCGTGGCCGCAGGCGTGCATGGTGCCGATCGCGCGCCCGTCGGCGCTGGCGGCGCGCACCGTCGACTGGTACGGCAGCCCGGTGTCCTCGGCGATCGGCAGCGCGTCCATGTCGGCGCGGATCAGACCGACCGGTCCGTCGCCGCGCCGCAGCACGGCGACGACTCCGGTGCCGCCGACTTCGGTGGTGACCTCGAGGCCGAGTGCACGCAGTTCTTCGGCCATGCGCGCCGCGGTCGCCTTCTCCTGGAACGACAGCTCGGGATGCGCGTGCAGGTGGCGATAGAGCGCGCCGAGCGAGTCCTTCTGTGTGGTCCACCACGCGGCATCCTGGGCCAGCAGCGGCGCCACGAACGGGAAGAGAACGGCCAGAGCCAACGTCGACGAGGAACACACGCGCGCCATGCGACCATCGTGGCCGCGCGCGCGACCGGTGCAATGCACCACCTTGCGGCGCTGCCGCAGCACGAGCACACTCCCTCCATGCTGGCGATCGGTGCGCACGAAGCGGCGGCCCTGCAGTTCGACGACCTGGCGTCGGCGCTGGAGGCAGGGCTGCCGATCGCAGCGCTCGGCGGTGACGCCGCGGCCGGCGATCGCGTCGTGCACGGCATCCTGCGCCAGCGCCACGTGCGCCTGACGCCGACCGAGGACACCGTGCTGGTGCACGCGTGGCGCGCCGGCACCGCGGCGGCGGCCCTGCGCAGTCGCGCCGAACAGCGCCGCCAGCGCGCCGAGTTCCTGCGCACCCTGTGGAGCGGCCTGCGCTACCCGCTGCTGCTGCTCGGCATGGTGCTGCTGCTGGCGACGATCTCGACGGGAACGATGGGCAACGGCTTCCTCTTCGCGGTGCTGGCCGTACTCGCCGCCCTCGGCGCCGGTTGCTGGCTGGTGTTCCGCGGCGTGCAGCGCGGGGCCGATTGGGTCGACCGCCTGCCGTGGATCGGCCCGACGCTGCGCGACGCCGGCGAACTGCCCTACCTGGAGACCCTGCACGCGCTGTACGGAGCCGGCGTGCCGCTGCTGGCCGCGCACGAAGCAGCGCTCGCCAGCGTCGCCGTGGTGTCGGTGCGCGTGCGCTTGACCGGGGCCGACCGCGTGCTGCGCGAAGGGCGGCCCTTGGCCGAGGCGCTGCTGGCGACCGGGGCGCTGCACCCGGAGACGCGGCAGCTGCTGGCCTCGGCCGAACCCGCGGGCCAGCTCGAGGATGCGCTGCGACGCGCCCTGCAGCGGCGCCGTGACGTCGTCGCGCGCAGCACGGCGGCGGCGGCCCGACGGCTCGGCATGCTGCTCTACGGAGGGGCAGCGCTCGCCGTCCTGCTGTTCGTGGTGAACTTCTACTCGAGCTACTTCGCCCAGCTGTCCCGCTACCGCTGAGCGACGCGCGCGGCGGTGCCGCGGCCCCGAACTTTCTCGCCGGTGGCCTTACGCCAGCCCCCGTCTCCGGGTCAAAGCAGGCACCATGCGGCCTCCGACGGAACCTGGCGCCGAGCACCGACCCGACGAGGTCGAGCAGGCGCTGCTCGAGCGCTGCCAGGCTGGCGACCAGGGCGCGTTCCAGGCGCTCTTGCGGCCGCACCTGACCGCACTGCTCGGCCTCGCTCGCCGCTGCTGCCGCGACCAGCACTGGGCCGAAGACCTGGTGCAGGAGACGCTCGTGCGGGCGTTCCGCGGGCTCGCCAACTTTCGCGGCGACGCGGCGCTGCGCACGTGGCTGTTCACCATCCTGGTGCGGCTCGCGGGCGAACCCGGCCGCTGGCGCCACGACGACGCCGTCGAATCGCTCGTCGCCGACGTGCCAGACCATCTGCCGGCGCCGGCCGAGGACCAGGCGATCCAGCGCGAACTGAACGACCGCCTCGCCGAGGCGATGGAACGCCTGACCGCGCGCCAACGCACGGCACTGCACCTGCGCGCCGCCGAAGGCCTCGACTACGCCGCGATCGGCGCCGTGCTCGGCTGCACCGCGGTCGCCGCCCGCATGCACGTGCTCGCCGCGCGCCGCCACGTGCTGGCCCGTCTGCAGGAGCACCTCGAGCCATGAGCCACTCCATCGAGTTCGCCTGCCCCCACAGCGACGACGTGCTGGCCCGGCACCTCGACGGGCACGTTGCCGCCGATGGCGCAGCGGCCACTTCCGGAGCAGCCATGTCCGACTCGCCCCGGTCCGAAGCGGCGAGGGACGCGGCCCCCGAGATGCTCGCGGCGCGGCTGGATGCACACCTCGTCGAATGCGGGCGCTGCCAGCAGGCCCTGCGGCGTGCGCGCCGTCTCGACGCGATGCTGGCGCACGAGGCCGGCCAGTTCGTGGCGACGCAGAGCGGCGCCGACGGCGAACTGGCAGCCACGGAGCGCTGGTTCGCGGCGGTCGCCGCGGCCGCGGTGACGGCCTCGCCTCCCCCCATCGTGCCGACGTCGGAGGCGCCGGCGCCGGACAGGGCGATGCCGGACAGGACGACGCCGGACGGAACGATGCTGCAGCCGTTGCGCGCACGGGCCGCGCGTTCGCCTTTGCGGACCTGGCTCACGAGCCTGGCCGCGGCCGCCGGCACGCTGGCCGTGGTCGCGTGGTGGATCGCCGGCAAGGCAACCAACCGCGACGTCGTGACGACGCCGCGTGGCGATTCGCCAGCAGTCGATTCGCCTGCAGTCGCGTCACCTGCAGCAGGGGCCTCGACCGTGTCACCCCCAGCACCCGACGCACCCTTGCCAGGGAACGCACCGTTCGCCAGCGCGAGCCAAGGCGACAGCCTGAGCCAAGGCGACAGCGCGCCCGCGCCCGTGGCCGTGGAACTCGATCTGCGGCGCCTGCCGAAATGGGTGCAGCCGCGAACGGACGCGGCCGCGCAGCCGCCGCGGGCGCGGCCCGATGCGGCCCGCCAGCCGGCGTCGCAGCAGGTGACGAGAGGGCCGAACACGACCCGCCCCGGTGGGACGAGCCGACCGGATCTGCTGGCACTGCGCCGCCAGTTGGACGACGGAGACGTCTCCGAAGCACAGCTCGCGTTCTGCGCCAGGCTCGCGAACGGCGAACTCGACGAAGCGCTGCGGCGGCACGTGCGCCGTTGCCCGCAGCGGCTCGAAGCGGTCGTGACCGCACTGCAGCAGGGTCCGCTTCGGCACGGCACCGCGCAGCTGCTGCTCGACCTGTGGGACGACGGCGTCTGCCGCAACCGGCTCCAGGACGACGAACACGCGGCGGCGCGGCTGTTCACCGGCCAACCCGCGGGCACGTTCCAGCAGCTGCAGCACGAACTCGCCACCTCCGTGCAGGCAGCCCGCCGCAGCCGCTGCCTGCTCGCGCTCGGCTGTGCCCGCGACGTCGACGTCGGCGACACGCTGCTGGCCCAGCTCGACGCGCCGCGGCACGAAGACGCGCTGCTGGCGGCGTTCGCGCTGTCGTGCCTGCCGGGGCCGATGCTCGCCCGCGTGGCGCAGCGCGAACCGACCTCGTTCTTGCTGCGCGCCGCCGTGCTGCGCAGCGAAGCCGACGAGCTCGCCGACGTCCGCGCCCAAGGCGGGGAATCCGCCGAACTGCGCCAGCGCCTGCGCGGCGCTTCGTTGCCCGTCTTCTGCGAACTCGCGAGCTGGCGGCGGCACGGTGCCGACGCCAGCGAATGACCCCGTCGCTCCTGCCATGAACGCACCCATCCTCTTCCTGGCCCTCTCCCTGTCCGCACCGCAGGAGCCGCGCGCCGGCTTCGACACGGTGCCACTGCAGCACCTGCTGCGGCCGGCAGATCCCGCGGCGCCGTTGCCGCGCACGACGATGCTCGTAGCGGTCGACCGCGACGGTCTGCTGGCCAGGTCGACCCCGCTCGAAGCCGGCACGTTGCTCGACCCACTTCGGCTGCTCCAAGGTCCAGCGCTGGAAGCGGGCACGCTGCGCTACCAGGTGGCCGGCGGCAACCTGCTGCTCGCTGGCGACGCCGCGGCGGTCGCGGCCTGCCGCACGCAGACGCAGACGATCGTGCGCATGCTGACGCGGCCAGTACAGCTCGAACTGGCGATCTGGGACGCGACCGATCGCACCTCGCCCGCATGCGTGCTCGACGGGGCTTCGTTCGCCGAGTTCAGCAAGGAACGGCAACCCTGGCTGCGCCTCGTCGACACCGTCGCCGTCGACCAGATCGCGACGCTGTCGCGGCTGCGCGAACAGCCCTACGTGCGCAGCGTCAATGGCGAAGTGGCGCAGAAGGCGTTCATCAACGACCCGGTGCTTGCCGTGTATCGCGAAGGCGCGATCGCGCTGGCCAAGGTGCAGCCGCTGGTCGGCGGCGACGAACTCGTGGTGCACGCGCAGTTCGCCGTGGCGCAGCGCCGCGGCATCCCGCGCACGATGCAGACCGGCATGGCGAGCGCGCCCGACGTCGAAGTGCCGACGCTCGAGACCTGCATGGGCACGCTGTCCGGGCGCATCCCGAACGGCGGCGCCCTGGCGGTCGTGCTGCGCGGCCATCCGGCCCTCGGCGGCCAGGTCGTGGTGACGCTGCGCGCCACCGCCAGCGCCGTCGCAGCGCCGGCCGCCGACAAGGGCTTCACCGTGGTGCCCGTCGGTGCCTTGACCGAGATGTCGCTGCTGCCGGTCGGACCGACGGCTGACAACCCGGATCAGGAACCGCAGTCGAGCGGCTTCGTGCCGAAGGACCAGCTGTTCGACCTGGCCCAAGCCGCAGGCGGCGAGGGCCAGGCCACGGTCGCGGTGATCGGTTCGCACCTGCTGCTGACCGGCGACGCCAAGGCCATCGGCAACATCGTCAACCTCGTGCGTTCCCTGCAGGATCGCCTGCTGCGCACCACCACCCTGGTGGCCAGCGGCTCGGTGCCCGGCACCAGTGAACCGAACGCCGAGCGCACCGCGAACCTCTACGAGATCGCCGCGCCGACGCTGGTCGGGCGCAGTCTGCACCTGGCTCGCCTGCTCGAGACCAACGCGCTGACCGACGTCGAGGTGCAGATCGCCCAGGAAGCGAGCATGGCGGTGCCGATCGTCACCGCACTTCAGGCCGGCACGTGGATCCAGGCGACGACGACGCTGGTCGACAGCGCGGCCTACGTCGACCTGCGGCTGCGCTGCACCCACGCGGCCACACCGCAAGCTCGCAGCATCATGCCGAACGGCGTGCTGACGCCGACCGACCAGACCAGCAGCCAGGTCGAACACCACGGCCTCGTGGTGAACGGGCTGCCGCTCGACCACGGCGACGGCCCGATGCTGCCGATCGAAGGCCGTTCCTGGCGTTCGGTGCTGCAGACGGTCGTGCGCTGGTGACGCAGCCGCCTCGGCGCCGCCCGCCGAGGACGAAGATTCCTCGCTGCCGGCCCCGGTCGCACCCGTGACCGATCCTCTCCGTCTGGCTACAAGGAGAGGATGCGACTCGGCCTGTCCCAATCCCTGCGCACCGAACAGCGACTGATCCAGTCGCC
>JBILEY010000283.1:0-6950 GCA_044351865.1 Planctomycetota bacterium
GAACGACTTCGCGGCGCGGCGGGCTTCAGTCCGGGATGCGCACGTGGATGTCGCGCGCGGGCGGCTGCGGCGTCACCGGCGTCGCCTTCCCCGCCGGCGACGGCGCGGCAGCCGCCGGCGCCTTCGCCATCGGCTTCGCGGCGGCGCCGTCCTTGCCCTTGGCATTGCCTGCTGCCAACGGCCCCTGCAGGCGCGGCGCCAGCGCCTGCGCCTCGAGTTCGATCGAACGCAGCAGGAACTCGAAGTCCGGTGCCAGTTCGTCCCAAGCGTCGCTCGGCGCCGTGCAGACCAGCACGACGAAGCGATCGCGCTGCGGGATCACGTCGACGGTCGCGCGCCAGGCGACGCGGGCGCGGCGCCCCTGCGCCAGCAGGCGCACGGCGGTCCGTTCGCGCACGGCGATCGACTGCCGCTCGCCGAGCCGCAGCTCGGGATGCAGCAGGGAGAACCAGTTGGCGACCGCATCGGCGGCGCTGTCGAGCGACAGGCCGGGCTCGAGATGATCGAGGCGCGACAACGCGACCGACGCACCGTGGGCTTCGCAGACCAGCGCGACCTGGCCCGCAGGCTGCTCGTCGCGCGGCGCCCACGCCGGGTTCGGCAACCACAAGCCGAAGCTGCCACCGGCCTCGGCGACGACGGCCCGCGGGATGCTGGTGGCGCCGACCGCGAGCTTCATGCTCTCGGCGGAACTCGGCACCGCGACCAGCGACGGCCCGGCAAGTTCACGGCGCAGCGTGTGGAACTGGGCGTCGAGCCATTCGCTGTTGCGGCCGGCAGCGCTCGCTTCGGCGACTTCCTGCACGAACATCGGCTCGCCGTCGTGCACGACGCGGCGGCGACGGCTGCCGTCGTAGCTGCGCGTCGCCATCTCTTCGGTCGCCGGGTCGAAGACCGGCAGGGAGTCGATCGGCGCCCCGCCGAGGCGCGCCGTGGTGCGCGCCAGCAGCGGGAACGAAGCCTGCTCCGGCCACCCGAACTCGCGCTCACGGCGGCCGTGGCGATCGAGGCGTTGCACCTGCAGGCGACCGTCCGCGACCTTCGCCTCGACGATGCGTTCGTCGACGACGCGCTCCTGCTGCGAGCCGTCGCCGAGTCCGAGCTGCAGCGACGCCAGCACCGGCTCGCTCTGCCGTTCGCGGAAGTAGCAGCTGCGTGGCTTCCGGTCGGCGCCGGCGGTCGCCAGCGACGTCACCTGGAAGCGGCGGCGGCCGGTGACGAACTCGTACTCCTCGCCGAGCGTGTAGCTGCCGTCGGCGGCGGTGGACACCGTCGTGCGCAGCCAACCGACGCACTCGCCGGCGGCGTCGTGCAGCACGAACCACTCGGCATGCACCGGCAGCGGCACCTGCGGGCCGGGTGCCGCACCGCCGGCACCGCGGCGGATGCGGGCGACGGTCGCGGTGCTGACGCCGATGGTGGCACCTTCCCCGAGCGTGAGCTCGACGTAGCCGTCGACCTCGGCGGTGATGCGGCCCTCCAGCGTGTCGCCGTTCTTCAGTTCGATGACGTCGAGACTCGGCGTGGACTGCGGCGCCGACGTGGCCGGTGGCGGCGTCGGGGCAGGGTCCTGGCAAGCGAGCAGCACCACGAGGGCGAAGGGGATCATCCGGGGTTCTCCGGACGCCGCTATCGAACCGCCGGTGCCATCGACTTTACGCCGGTGTCGAAGATTCCGACGGCGGCAGCGTGGCCAACGCCTTGGCCGCGCGTCGGCCGAGCGCCAGCACGGCGACGAACGGCAGGCACAGCAACCACCACGGCAGCCCGAGCAGTTCGCCCCACATCACGACGAACAGGTGCCGCCCGCCGCGGTCCTCCCAGCGCAGCGGCGGCTGCGCCTGCATCTCGTTGGTCGGCGCCGTCGCGAACACGCGTTCGATCGCCGTCGGCGCGACCTGCTGCGGTCGCTGCTCGGCGTCTTCGAACGCGCCCGAGCACGACGCCAGCGCGTAGCGCCAGTTGGCCAGCAGCGGCGTGTAGCGCGGCTGCCAGCTGACCGGATCGGCGTGGTCGCCGGTGCCGCCGTTCGCCCGGTAGGCCTGGTCGGCGAGCTGGATCACGCCGCGCACCGGCGCCACCACCGCGGTCGCGTTCGCGAACAGACCGAGCAGCAGCAGCGCGAGCCACGCGCGCGGCCAACGCCGCCACGGCTGCGCCACCGGCAGCGTCAGCGCCAGCAGCAGCACGAGGCCGTGCGTCACGTAGCGCGCGCCCCAGCACTGGCCACCTTGCCAACCGCGCGCGAGGCCGAAGAAGCACAGCGGGAACAGGAACAGCGCCCAACCGAGCCAGCGCAACCGCCCGCCGTCGCGCGCGCGCAGCGCCAGCGGCAGCGCCAGCCACACCAGCGGCGACAGCCAGGCGACGCCGCGCCCGGCGGCGAACATCTGCTTGCCGATGCCGAGCCACAGCGGCTGGTCGAGCCAGGCGGCGGCCTTCGGGTAGCCGGTGTCGAACGCATCGCCGAAGCGCGCGTGGTTGGTGGCGAGCAGCAGGGCAGCCGCCGGCAACACGCCGAGCGTGAACGTCGCCAGCAGCGGCCAGCGTCGTTGGCGCCAGACCGCCAGCACCAGCACGAGCCCGACCGCAGCCAGCAAGGCTGCGTTCTGGTAGCGCAGCAACACCGCCGCCCCGCCGGCGAGGCCGCCGACGAACGCCATCGCGGCCGAACCAGCACCGCGCTGCACCGTCACCACGGTGAGCGTCGCCGCCAGCAGCAGCACGAGGCCGGGGCCGTCGGACAACGTCTCGCGGCCGAACGCGAACGCCTGCGTGCCGAGCCCGATCGCCAGCGCCGCATGCAGCGCGGCCCGCCCGTCGGCGCCGAGGCGCCGCGCCAGCGCGAACAGCAACAGCAGCAGGGAAGCCGCACACGCAGGCGGCAGCACCAGCGACACCAGGCCCTGGGTCCACAGCGGTGTGCCCTGCACCAGCGACGTCGTGCCGACCGGGCCGGCGCGCATCACCCGTTCCTGGAAGGCCGCCGGTGCGGCCGGAGCGGCACGTTCGAGCCATTCGCCGGCCGCCACGAACGGCACCAGCAGCCACACGTGGCCGACCGGGAACCACGGATAGGCGAGGTCGTTGGTGCCGACCTTGCCGGACCTGCCCTGGCGCAGCTCTTCGGCGCCGAGTTGCTCCGCCAAGGTGTCGCCGCCCTGCGCGGCGGTGCGCAGCCCACTGTCGCCGCGCTGCCACAGGCCGCGCGCTGCGTACATCGTGAAGCCGGCGTCGGTCGTCTCGAAGTTGCCGTGCGCGAACAGCGCGAACAGGCCGAAGGCGGAGAGCCAGGCGAGCAGCCAGTGGCGACGCTGCACCGGCGGCGCCACGACGACCGCGTTCGCGTGCGTCGCGTCGGCGCTCATCGTTTGCCTCCGAGCTGCTGCGGGTCGACGCCGAGGATCGGCAGCGCCCACCACCACAGCACCGGCACGAGCAACGCGGCGGCCAGAAGGTCGACGACGATGCCAGCGCGCGCCATCTGGCCGAACGTCATCTGCCGCGAGCTGAACACGATCGTGTTCGGCGGCGTCGCGATCGGCAGCATGAACCCGAACGAGGCGGCGATGACCGCCGGCAGCATCAGCACCAGCGGGTCGATCTTCGCGGCGATGGCGCCGTCGCGCAGGATCGGCAGCAGCAGCGTGGCCACCGCGGTGTTGCTGGCGATCTCCGACAGCATCGTGATCGTCACCACCAGCACGAACAGCAGCAGGGCCGGATGCACGGCGCCGATCAGCGGCCGCATCAGTTCGCCGAACGCCGCCGACACGCCGGTCGGCCCAAACGCGTCGGCCATGGCGATGCCGCCGCCGAGCAGCAGCAGCAGGTCGAACGGCATCGTGCGCGCGGTCTCCCAGTCGCACAGGCGGCGGCCGTCGGGCGTGCCCGCGGGAATCAGGAACGCCAGGATCGCGACCAGCACGGCGACCGAGCCGTCGAGGATGTAGCGATCGCGTTCGCCGGGCGGCACCAGCCAGTGCGCCCAGCCGCGCAACACGTCGCCGCTGCCGAGCTGCAGGTCGCCGCGCGTCATCCACGCCAGCACGGCGAGGCCGAACAGCAACGCGGTGCGCACTTCGGCCTTGCTCCACGCAGACAGCTGCCGCGCTTCCTGCAGCAGCTCGTCGCCGTGCTGCAGCCGTGCCTTCGGCAGCGGCAGGGCGAAACGGGTGATCGCGAAGCTGGCGACGCTGGCCAGCAGCAGCGCGAACGGCGCGAAGGCCAGCACCCACAGCAGGAACGACACCGGCCGTGCACCCTGCTGCACCAACGGCTCGTGCGCGGCGAAGAAGATCGCGTTCGGCGCCGTGCCGATCGGCGAGCCGATGCCGCCGATCGACGCGCCGTAGGCGATCGCGCACAAGATGCCGGCGGCGAAGTTCGCCTGCGCGCGTGGACTCAGCGAGCCGAGCGCCTGCGTGCGCTGCACCAGCACCGAGCCGATCGGCAGCAAGAGCAGCGCCACGGCGGTGTTGTTGATCCACATCGACACGCAGGTCGCCGCCAGGAAGAAGCCGAGCACGAGGCGGCCCGGGTACGGCCCGAGCGCGCCGACGACGCGCAGGGCGAGGCGCCGGTGCAGGCCGCAGCGCTCGACCGCCTGCGCCAGCACGAAGCCGCCGCCGAACAGCCACAGGATCGGATCGCCGTAGCCGCGCGTCATCTCGGCCGTCGACTGCACGCCGAGCAGCGGCAACAGGCCGAGCGGCAACAAAGACGTCGCCGCGATCGGCATCGCCGCCAGCAGCCAGCAGGCGGTGGTGAAGCCGGTGACGAACAGCAGTCGGCAGGCCGCGTCGGGGCGCGCGTTCGGCAGGAACGGCAGGTGCTGACCGCCCCACCAGCACAGCAGGCCGATGCACAGCGCCAGCGCGATGCGCGACGGATGCACGTCGCGCGGCACGGCGCCCGCAGCGGCCGTCGCCATGCTCAGCCCCGCCCGGGCGCGACCGCGCCGACGAGCCAGCGCAGGTAGTCGGGTGCGCCACCGACGACCGGCAGTTCGAGCACTTCGGGCACTTCGTAGGGATGCAGCGCCAGCAGCCGTTCGCGCAGGCGCTGCGCCGCGGCCCGCGTCGTCTTCACCACCAGCAGGTGCTCGTCGGCGGTGTCGAGCCGCCCCTGCCAGACGAAGTGCGAACGCACGCCGGGCAGCACGTTGACGCAAGCGCACAGGCCTTCCTTCACCAGCTGCTGCGCGAGCGCATCGGCGCCGAGCTTGGCGCTGCCGGCCGGGGCCACGGCCGGCGCCGTGCACAGCACCACGACCGCGAGCTCGTTCACTTGCCGCGCGCCAGCCGTTCGGCCAGCGCCGGGTGCAGACCGGCGGCGAGGATCTTCGCCTGCGTGCGGCGGAAGTCGTAGGCGACGCGGTGGAACTCGACGCGGTCGTCGTGCACGACCGCGAACGACGCGCGCGGGTCGCCGTCGCGCGGCTGGCCGACGCTGCCGACGTTGACGATGCACGGGCCCTGCAGGCGGAACTCGCGCAGCTCGTCGGTCGCCGGCGTGAAGCGGTAGTCGGGGCCGTGCACGCCCGGCCAGTGCGTGTGGCCGACGAAGCATGGGCGATCGATCAGCGCGAACAGCTGCGCCATCTTGTCCGGCTCGAGGAAGCCGTCGCTCTTCAGCACGTACTCCATCACCGGGTCGCGCGGCGAGCCGTGGAAGAACAGGTAGCCGTGGTCCTGCATGCGGTCCGGCAGGCCACGCAGGAACTCCCAAGCAGCGCGGCGCCTGGGCCGCAGGAAGCGCGGCCGCAGCTGGTTGCGCGTGTAGAACAGCGCTTCGCGGGCCAGCGGGTTGAAGTCGTCCAGCTCGTGGAACATCCCCCAGTCGTGGTTGCCCTGGATCGTCCACTTGCAGCGCTGCATGACCAGCAGCGTCACTGGCAGCGGATCGGCGCCGTAGCCGACGACGTCGCCGAGGCACACGACCTCGCGCACGCCGAGCGAATCGATGCGCTGCAGGACCGCGGTCACCGCCTCGAGGTTGCTGTGCAGGTCCGAGATCAGCGCGAAGGAGCTCACACGCGCCTCGCACCCACCAGCGCGATCGCCTTCTGCACGCCCGCTTCGATCGCCGCTTCGGCCTCGGCGAGCGTCATCTTCATCGTGGCGCCGGCGGCCTTCTTGTGCCCGCCGCCGCCGAACGCGGCGACCACCTGCTGCACGTCGACGTCGGCACGCGCGCGCAGCGAGCACTTGACGGTGCCGTCGAAGCGTTCCTTCAACATCGCGACGACCTCGACGCCATCGAGCGAACGCAGCGGATCGAGCACCGCGTCGGTGTCGAAGTCGGCGCGCGCGCAGCGTTCCATCAGCGCCTTGTCGAGCGCCACCAGCGCCAGCTTGCCGGACAGGCGCAGGCGATGGCGCTGCAGCGTCTCCGCCAGCAGTGTCGCCGAGTCCGGATGGTTGCGGCGGTAGAGCGCGTCGTAGATGCGGCTGCCGTCGACGCCCGAAGCGACCAGTTCGCTCGCCATGGCGAACACCTCGGCGTCGGCGTTGCTGTAGCGGAACCAGCCGGTGTCCGCGACCAGCGACAAGAACACGCCTTCGGCCGCCGCCTTGCTCAACGGCACGCCGAGTTCGCGGTGGATGCGGCGCACCAGGGCGCCGGTCGCCGCCGCGGTCGGGTCGACGTAGCAGACGGTGCCGTCGCCGCGGTCGCTGCCGACATGGTGGTCGATCACGGCGATGGTCTTGCCACTCTGGGCCAGGCGCTGGCCGAGCGCGCCGACCCGGCTCAGCTGGCAACAGTCGAGCAACACCGCGACCTCGAACTCCGGCAGCGGCACGTCGCCGCGCGCGTGGTTGAACGGCGTGTGCTGCTGCAAGAAGTCGAAGCCCTTGCCGATCGGGTCCGGGTTGACGATGTGCACCTGCTTGCCGAGCGCGCGCAGCAGGTGGAACAACGCGACCTGGGCCCCGAGGCAATCGCCA